>CAZQRX010000009.1:0-53546 GCA_964595845.1 uncultured Occallatibacter sp.
CTTTCTATCTTGCCAGCGACAATAACGAGTGGGATTGGACCCATGCGCTCAGCGAGTCCAATAAGATTGCGCCAATGTGTCCGTAGAGTAAGTGATGTGCATGGCATCCGATTCGGGGCGGTAACACGAACGAACCGGCTTTTTCCCTTTGACCTGTAAGGAGAGAAGAAAGATGGGCAGACGACTTTATTTTTTTGTTTTTTATTTCGAGATTACCGGCTTTCTTTCCGCCCAAACAACCGTGCACCTTCGCGGCAAGGTCGTGGATCTCAAGACAGGCGAACCGCTTGCCTAAGCCATAGTTTCCATACCAATGCGCGCTATTTTGGCCTGAATACATATAATTGCAGCACTGGGGCTGTTACACTGATCAACGACAAGATGTTGCCGATTCTGCCATCCGGAGGGTTTACCTTCGAGTTTTAGCCGCCAGCGAGTAGGGGGTTATGCCGCATTATCACCCATTGCACGCGTACTACGGGCTGATTCCCATATTAGTGCGCAGTTTCTGCGCGATCGCGTTCGTGTTTCTTTCCGTTTATTGTCTTCGCGAGAGCCGGACGCGGAAAAAACGCTGGGGAGGCAACGCTTATGTTTCCTTTGTAGTCGCCTACGCGATCCTGTATGTGGATATGCTGGCGGAGGAGTGGGCCGGATATAGCCTCGGCCACTCCGTGATGTTGCTGGATGCAATTGATGGCGTGACTACCCTGATGCTTCCGGCTCTGGTGTTTCACGTCTTCTACCAGGCCGAACTCGAGTACCTGTCCCTGCGTTGGATGTGGCGGATTTGGCTGCTCGTAATTTACGCCATGAGTTTGACTGGGGCATTTCTAGCTGTAGCCTGGGAGTTAGGCGCGATCCACGTCCAGCCTAGGTTGTTCCTGGCAAATCTTGTCTTCATACCGCCAGCATTTCTTGCTGTCACCGGCGGCATTGCGGTGACCTGCGCCTCCCGCCGTTCGCAACAAGGCTCTTATGAGCGCAATCAACGAAACAGGATACTGATTGTGTTTGGCGCGTGGGGATGCGTTGTCTTGGTGTGGAGGCTGTTGGGGAATGACACCTGGATCGTACCCATCAAAGACGCCTGCCCGCTCGCCTTTGTATTTGTGGTCACTTACTATGTCGAGCGGTACGCGTTCTTCGATGTTCTGATCAAGAAGGCGGCCTTCATCTTCACTTCGCTCTTCCTGCTCACTATGTACATGACTTTTGCCACTCCCTGGTTGTGGAGCCTTCCTTTGCGCGGCTGGATTGGCACTTTGATCTGGGGCATCTCGGTCTGGCCGATTGTGCTTCTTGCGCCGTGGGGGCAGAGCAAGTTATCGGCTTGGCTGGACCGGAACTGGCTAGGACGCCGCTTTCTTCCGGGGCAGGCCAGCAATTACTTTCTTACCGGATTGCAGAATGCCAACAGCGAGAGCGAACTTATTCAGCGGGCGACAGAGCTTTTGAGAGAGATATTTCAATCCGAGTCCGACGTTCTGCTCGGCGCATCCACAGTATTGTTTGAAAAGGAGGCAGGTGGATTTATGCAAGCGCCAATCCGTTTGCATGGCGAGCGCGCGGGCCTTATCCGCATTCAGCAGCGGGCGCATAATCCACGCTTTCTCAGCGAAGACATTGAGCTGTTAGCATCGCTTGCGGAGACGTTCTCGTTCCTGCTTGAAAATCTGCGGCTGCGCGAACAGCATCTCCGGCAGGAAAAGCGGGAACATGAACTGCTGCTGGAAACCAACCGCGCGGAGCTCCGGGCCCTGCGCGCCCAGGTCAATCCTCATTTCATGTTCAACGCGCTGAACACGATTGCCGGATTGATTCCACGGCGTCCGGAACGCGCCGAAGAAACGATCGAGCAGTTGGCTGAGGTCTTTCGTCATACCCTGCGCCGCTCCGAGCGTGAGTGGGTGCGCCTGCATGAGGAGTTGGAAGCGGTGCGCGCCTACCTGGCTATTGAACAGACGCGTTTCGGCGATCGACTGCAGTTTTCAGTGGTGGCGGGCGAAGGGACCGAAAGCGTCAGGATTCCCGCGATGATCGTGCAAACGCTGGTGGAAAACGCGGTCAAGCATGGGGTGGGAGCGATCCGCGCGCCGGGAAGGATCGATGTGAATGCGACAGTTTCGGCAGAGCGCCTGCAGATTGAGGTGCGCGACAATGGACCCGGCTTTGAGGAGTCCGCGATGCGGTCGTTTCACCGCTCCGGTGGCGGCCACGGTCTGCGAAACATCCGCGAACGGCTGCGGGGCTACTTCGGAGACGCAGCGCGCCTCGACATCGGGCGTGACGCCACGCTGGGAATCACTGTCGTCAACGTAGAGATGCCGCGGACGGCCCAAGCTGCCGAGGTGGCGCCATGATCCGCGTGCTGCTGGTGGACGACGAGGAACCCGCGCGCGAGCGGTTGCGCGAGTTGCTCCGCGCGATTCCGGACCTGGAGATCGTGGGAGAAGCTGCGGATGGCGAAGAGGCTATCCAGAAGGTTATAGAGCTGCGGCCGGAGCTTGTGCTGCTCGATATCCAGATGCCCGGCATAAGCGGCCTCGAAGTGGCGGCGTGTCTTCCGCGTCCCCGTCCCAAGATCGTCTTCTGCACAGCCTTCGATCAATACGCCGTGGATGCCTTTGAACTGCATGCTATGGACTATCTGCTCAAGCCGGTGAATCGAATCCGGCTGGCCCGCGCCATTGAGCGGATACGCCGGGAAGACTCGCTGAAGACCGAGACGGACCTGACTCGCGTAACCCGGGAGTTGCCACTGGCGAATACGCGGTTGCTGGTCCGCTGCGGCGATCGGTACCGAGTGGTTCCGCAGCGCGATGTTGTGTACTTCTCTTCCGAGGGAGGCCTTACGCGGGCGCACACTCGCGACCGGGAGTACGTGCTTGAACCCACCTTGAACGATCTCGAAGAAGGACTCGATATTGCGATTTTCTTCCGCATTTCACGGGCCGCCATGGTGAACCTGAACTCGATCATCGAAGTCAGGCCATTGATTGGAGGAACGGCCGACGTCGCGCTGAACACGGGCGTGATCCTGGAAGTGAGCCGGCGCCGAGTGAGGGAGCTGCTGGAGCGGTTGGGTGGCGCCTCGCGCTTGGTTTCGCAGAAGGAATGACTCTCATATTCACCTAGTCCTACAGCTTCGGAGCCACTCACTTACCAACTGCTTTCGACTGCGGCACTCCTCTTTCTTCGAGAGGACGAATTGCCGGGAAGCACGATACCGGGATTTCACCCCGATGGCTTGAAAACAAGTATTCATTGCTTTGAGCAGCCGACTCCCCTCCTCGGCAAATTGAAATGCTCATCACCGGTTTCGGCTCGCTGCGAAGCATCTGGAAATAGCTTATTTACGTCCCATCCAGGATTGCTTGTGGCGACAGGGAAACCGGCTCTGGGCTATGGATGATTCCAAGTAACCAACAAGAAGTTGCTTGGGAGTAGAGTTGGACAACCTCGGCGCCGAATGATCCTTTCTCGCCGCCCTCAAACTTCCACTCGACCCCAACCTGGAAAAAGCCATTAAGCTCACCGCCGGTTAGGGCGATAAGGGCCAGGGCAGCACAGTCATGCCCGGCAGAAGCAAAGCCCACGAGCGCCCCTGGACCCAATTTGAGCGCGAGAAGCTGGCCACGCTCGCCGCCTGCTTTTCCATAACTGCCCCGTGCCCCATCCATTCGCGTACTGTGCGAATGGGTGGGAGGCCAGAGCAGCCCGATTTACAGGAAGGTTCACCTCAACCGGCCCTCACCCTCGAAGCCGCACTCACCTTGTTTGGTGAACCGATCGACGCTGAGAAAATGACGGTAATTGGGGCTGGATGGGTCATAGAGCTTGCCCAATTAGAGCAAAACCAGGGATATTGTAGCCTGATTAGCCTCGTCTAAGGTCCCGCTCCCTGATGGTCGCGTCGACTTGAATGTGATGGTTTCGGGATGCGCCATCCCTGGCTTTGCTATAGCCGGTCAACATGGTTTGATTGCGCAGCGGCAGCACGAGGGTGAGCTGCATCTTCTGCGTATCTCGCGGGTCTTGTTGCTAGAGCCGATCCTCCCGATCCTCGAAGGTCTGTAGTGAACGATGAATTTCCCGAATCCGCCCAGCTTGAAGCAAAACCGGCCCTCCGCCAGATGCTGAACGAGCGTGTCCTGCAAACACGAGACGAAGACGTTGCATCGTTTCTGGCGGCGGTAGACTCATATGCAGAGGAAGTTCGAAACTCCACGGGGCGCTATCGCCTCGATCTGAATATTCTGAAGGAGCCGCAATGGACTACGTCAATCTTGGCAAGACCGGACTCAAAGTCTCTCGCATCTGTCTCGGCTGCATGACCTACGGAGAGCCCGCCACGGGCGAACTGAAACCCGGCAGACAGGCCTGGGCTCTGAATGAAGAAGAAAGCCGGTCTTTTCTTCGCCAGGCGCTCGATCTCGGGATCAATTTCTTCGACACTGCCAATGTTTATTCAAGCGGCGCCAGCGAAGAGGTGCTGGGGCGGTTCTTGAAGGCCAATACCCGCCGTGAAGCCGTCGTTACCGCCACCAAGGTTCAAGGCATCATGCGCGACGAACCCAACGGCCGCGGCCTTTCGCGAAAGGCCATCTTATTTGAAATTGATCAGAGCCTGCGCCGCTTGCAGACCGACTATGTGGATCTCTACCAGATTCACCGCTGGGACTACGAAACGCCGATCGAGGAAACTCTGGAGACATTGCACGATGTGGTGAAGTCCGGCAAGGCGCGCTATATCGGCGCCTCGTCCATGTACGCATGGCAGTTCACCAAAGCTCTTTATCTAGCCGACCTTCATGGCTGGACCCGTTTCGTCTCCATGCAGAATCATTGGAACCTGCTCTATCGAGAAGAGGAGCGGGAGATGATTGGCCTTTGCCAGTCCGAAGGCATCGGCGTCATTCCCTGGAGTCCTCTGGCGCGAGGCCGGCTGGCGCGCCCCTGGCAGAGTGAGAGCACCAAGCGCTACGAGACTGACCAGTTCGGGAAGAAGATGTACGCGCAAACCGAAGAAGCTGACCGTAGAGTTGTGGACCGCCTGGCGCAGGTTGCGGGCGAGCGTGGCGTCCCGCTTGCGCAGGTTGCGCTCGCCTGGCTGCTCAGTAAGGCGGCTGTCACCGCGCCCATTGTTGGCGCAACCAGGCCGCATCATCTTGAGGACGCCGCGGCGGCGCTCTCTTTGCATTTGACGCAGCAGGAGATAGCCTCTCTTGAGGAGCCGTATCTGCCGCATCCGGTACTCGGCTTCAGTTAATCTCAAAACCGTGTAAATCGCATCGCCTTATCATGATGCAAAGGTCTGACTACCATGCCGACGATGAAAGCAATTCAAATCTGTGCGCCAGGGGCCGATTTCGAACTGGTGGAGCGGGAGATTCCCGAACCGAAGACCGGAGAGCTGTTAATCAAGGTGCAGGCGTGCGGCGTCTGTCACGGCGAAGCGATTCTGAAAGGCGGGCATTTTCCCGGCCTCACTTATCCGAGAATTCCCGGACATGAGGTTATCGGAACAATTGTTAAGTGTGGTCCCGATGTAAGCGGCTGGCAGGCCGGGCAAAGAGTAGGCGTGGGCTGGCACGGCGGCCATTGTTTCCAGTGTCCCGCCTGCCGGCGCGGGGAGTTTTCTGCCTGTAGCTGTAACCTGGTAACCGGCATTACGGTCGATGGCGGATACGCCGAATATATGGCGGCTCGCAACGAGGCTGTCGTGGCGATTCCCCAGGAGCTCGATTCTATCGAAGGCGCGCCCCTGCTTTGCGCCGGTCGCACCGTATTTGGCGCGCTCAAGTCGAGCGGCGCCCGCGGCGGCGAGCTGGTTGCCATTCACGGCATCGGCGGATTAGGGCACCTGGCCATACAGTATTCCCGCAATCTCGGCTTCAAAACCATCGCCATATCGCGCGGTACAGATAAAAAGGAGCTGTCGCTGAAATTGGGCGCACACGCCTACCTCGACACCAGCTCTGGCGGCGCGGCCGAGGAACTTCAAAAAATGGGTGGGGCGCGGGTAATCCTCTGCACGGCTCCGAATAGCCGGGCCATTGCGGAACTCATCGACGGCCTGGGCAGGGATGGGACGATCATTATTGTTTCGGCCCCGCAGGACATGATGCAGTTTCATCCGGGACTCCTGTTGAAAGGCAACCGCTCGATCAGCGGCTGGGTCAGCGGCAATATCGAAGAGGCCATTCATTTCAGCCTGCTATCGGGCGCCATGCCGATAGTCGAAACATTTCCTCTCGAAGAGGCAGCGGTTGCCTTCGGCAAAATGATGGCAGCCAAAGTGCGCTTCAGGGCGGTACTGAAGATCGCTTGAGGACATACTATGCAAGAGCTTATGCAACTCATCGAAAACAGACATTCGGCAAGGGGGCTTTTCGACCCGGAGCGGGCGATTCCCACTGAAGACATGGAGAAGATTCTGGAAGCGGCGCGGTGGACGCCCACGGCGCATAACATGCAGAACTTTGAGATTGTGGTGGTGGACGACAAACATCTGCTGGCTGCGATCAGTGAGATAAAGGTTCCTCCCAATCTGACTTTCATCAAGGAGAATTATCCGCAATTATCTTTTACCGAAGACGAATTGCGCCGCAGAAAAACCGGGATCATGGGCACGATGTTTCCGAAGTCGTGGCAAACGCCCGATCCCGACCCCGAAGAAATCAAGAATGAAGACAGGAGTGGTTATATGGCCAGGCAGATTGTATCGAGCTCGGCCATTCTTTTCGTGCTCTACGATGCGAGCCGCCGCGCGCCGGCCTCGGAGGGCGATTTCCTGGGCATCCTCAGCCTCGGTTGCGCGATGGAAAACATGTGGTTGATGGCGAATTCCCTCGGGATCGGCGTTCATATCGTCAGCTCGTTGTCTGGAGAGCAAGTGGCAACTGAAATTGCGAAGCTGCTCAATCTCCCGGACAACTTTTCCATAGCGTTCAGTATGCGATTGGGTTATCCCGTCACCCCTGTTCATTCTTTGCGTGTGCGTCGTGACAGAGACGATTTTGTGCATCACAATGGGTTCAAGGAATAGAGTTTATATCGGCCTGTCAGCTCGCCAGGATTTCGATCGGCTGTTCCCGGGTTGCCATGGCTATCGATTAGAGCGGTTCTCCAATACATATGTCCTTACCGATTCTATCGAAGGTGGCTTTTTCTTGAGGAAAAAGCCACTCAGCGGCGTGGTTTCGGTCTACAGCAAATGGAGAACCATAATACTGGCGCGCATCCCTAGCTCGTGTATCGCGCTCCCGCCGTCACGCCCAACGGGAATGCCGCATTCCGCTACTCGTTGCGCAGAGCCTGCATAGGATCGATGTCGGCGCAACGGCGTGCCGGCAGCCAGCAGGCCACCAGCGCAACCAGGATCAGCAGGCTGGCAACCGCAGCCAAGCTGCCGACATCCGCCGATTCAACACCGTAGAGGGTCGTATGCATGAGCCGGCCCAGTCCGAAAGAACCTCCCAGGCCAATCAAGATGCCTAGCAGCGCCAGTTTCATCCCTCCGCGGACCATGAGCGCGACCACTTCGCTGCGCTTTGCGCCAAGCGCCATGCGCACCCCGATCTCGTGGGTGCGCATGGCGACGGCGAAGGACATGACTCCGAAGATTCCTACGGCCGCCAACACCAGCGCAACAGCGGCGAAGCCGCCGAAGAGCACCATGCCAAACCTGTCGCCGGTTCGCTGGTCGTCCACCACTTGCCGCATGGTCTCCAACTGGTGAACGGTCATCTCGGGGGCAGCGGAGGCAAGGACGCCGCGCAGGCCGCCGCTGACGGCCACCGGATCCACAATCGTGCGCACGGCGAAGGAGACATAGGGCCAACCGGCCTGCCATAACGAAATGTACATCTCCGGCTGCACCGCGCCGGTGAGGTGCTCGTCGTCGAGGACATCGTGAAAGACGCCCACGATCTGGTATTCGACGGTATGCGCCTGGTTGATGAACTGCACATGCTGGGTCAACGGATCGGCATTGGACAGGTAGCGCCGCACGAACGTCTCGTTGACCATGATGGCCAGCGGAGAGCCCAGGGTGTCCTGTTCCGCGAGGAAGCGGCCACGGACCAGGCGAATGCCAAAAGTGGTGAAGAAGCCCGGAGTTACGGCTTCGAGATCGGCTACGGGAGGATGGGATTGATCGAACGGCTGGCCGGCAATGGAAAAGGGAAAGGTGTCGTAGCCGTGCATGGGAGCATTGGTGGTCAAAGCGGCATCCGCCACACCGGGCACGGAGCGCAGGCGGTCAATGAGCTGGTGCTGTTGCGTCACAATCTGCTCTGGCGGCAGATTGACCGGTTTGCCGCCCCGCGGGCCGGTCTCGCGAGGCCGCAGTCGCCCGGTCAGCACGCGATCGAAGTTGAATCCAAGATCGATATGGCTGAGATTCCAGAAGCTGTGCAGCGCCATTCCCGCTCCAGAGAGGAGGATCAGAGCCAGCGCGACTTCCACCGTCACCAGCACGGATTGGATGGCGCCGCGACCGCGGCCTCCGACCGAGCGCGATCCTTGCTTCAAGGTTTCGCTCAGGTTGAGGCGCGACGCCTGCCAGCCTGGCGCGCATCCGAAGAGAATTCCGGCCAGCAGCGTGACGCCGAAGGCAAAGCAGAGAACCGGAATGTTCAGTCCGACCTCGGCCTCCGCCGTCGATTTTGCCAATGGCAGCAGGGCCATGCTGATCTTCATGATCCCCCAACCTGCCGCAATGCCGATGACTCCCCCGACCATCGACAGGGTGAGGCTCTCGGTAAGCAGTTGCACGAATATCTGCCCGCGGGTGGCCCCCAACGCCGCGCGGACGGCAATCTCCTGCTTGCGCGATGCGCCGCGCGCCAGCAGGAGATTGGCCACGTTGGCGCAGGCGATCAACAGTACCAGCCCCACGGCCGCCAAAAGGAGCCAGAGGTTGCGCTCCAGTTTGTGGTCCAGCCAGTCGTTTTTGAGCGGCTCGACACTGACTGTCCAGGATTTCGCGTCGCCCTCTCCGTTGCGCTGGGAGGCAAGGCGGCGATCGATCACCGAGAGTTCCGCCTGAACCTGGGCCACGCCGACTCCCGGCTTGAGGCGGCCAACGACGTTGCCAAAATGCTGAGTATGGACACCCGGCGGAAGGATCAGAGGCACCATGAAGGGGACGCCGGTGCGATCCGATGCGCCCTTCTGAATAACGCCGACAACCATGTAAGGCTCGTCGTGAATGAGGATGGACTTTCCGACAATCTCCGGATCGGCATGATAGCGCTCCTGCCAGAGGCGGTGGGTGATGATCGCCAGATGGTCCTTGCCCGGGACCCCCTCATCGGGCAGAAAGTCCCGTCCCAGCGCCATGGGCACGCCCATCGTTTTGCTCTCAAAGCCAGGGGTGACTTGCAGGCCGCCCTCGTCGTCTTCGGAATGGTCGGGGTTGGTGAGATGCAGCACCATCCACGACTCGAAATCCAGGCGCTGGAAAGAATTGCTTTGGGCCGCATATTGGGCGTAATCGTCGGCGCGGGTGGGGCCGCGCTCGCCTTTGTAGTGGGTCCACACCACCACCAGCCGGTCCGCTTGCGGATAGGGCAGCGGCGCCAGAAAAGTGGCCCAGATAATACTGAAGATGGCCACATTCGGACCGATGCCCAGAGCCAAGGCAAGAATTGCCGTGATCGCGAAGCCGGGCGAGCGCCGCAACTGGCGCAACGCAAAGCGGATATTGCGACCCAGGTTGCTGAAGCCCAGGCTGGCGTCTACCGCCGTGACCCGCTCCCTGGCCGCCGTGGGATTGCCGAAGCGCAGCAGCGCGTCCGGCCGGACCTCCTCGGGAGCCATGCCCGCGGCCAGATTGCCGCCAGCGCGCAGGATAATGTGAGACTGCGGCTCGGCGTCGATCTTGCGATCCGTGCGCGAGCGGCTAAATAGATTGGCAATACGGCGAACGATGGACACGAAATTCCTTTCTCAGGCGTAACGCAGAACGGCGCACCAGCCCGGCCTACGTCTCCAACAGCTGTTTCACGCTTTGCCTCAGCCTATTGAGGACGAGCCACCCGAACGGGCACACCAGCGACAAGAGCAATCCTCCACCCAGGACCGGCATTCCGCTTATGGCCTTGACACTCCCCATCTCAGTCGTTGCGATCCAATCGTAGAGTATGAAGCAACCGACGAATGAGAACAGTACAAGGTTTCCCAGCCTCCCAGACAGTGCCCCGGTCCAGATACAACAGATGGCGCCCCACGCCGCCAGGAAGAACAATAGCCCGATGCAGTACCCATTAAACTGGGGCGCTGCCTCATACCAGAGGCCGTATACAAAAGCCCCGGCGCCTGCCACGATGCCTCCCACCATCAGTTTCTGAAAACCATCGATCCAGCCCAGCCTGATCCAGCAGCTTGCGCACACGCCGCGATCGCTCCCGCCTGAATCCTCCGCATCGTCCGCCAATGGCCCGTTGCATATCTTGCAACCCGCTCTTTTCATGGTCTCAGCCCTCTTCGTGCTACTTCTTTACATTCACCATCTCCGGCTTCACGCCTGCCATTGCGGCCGCCACCAGGACGATAGCCGGCAGCAGCTCGATCGAATGCATTACCACCATGCCAGGCCCATTCTTGCTCTGCACCGCCATGCCAAAGCACCCTCCGGGTACCGACAGCAAGCCTCTCATAGGATTGCGTCCCGGCAGCACCCAGGCCGTTATTCCGCTGATCTCGCGCCATTTCAGCCGCTGTGAGCGATTGGCCCGCTTGTACATGCTCACACCGCCCTGGTCGGCGACCATCTTCTCCTGATAATCGACGGCTAGCCGATAGAAGGCAATCCCATACAGTACAACCCATAAAACCAGTCCGATCCACGCTTGCAGCCCAATCGCATGGTGCACCTGGAGGTACACTGCCACACCCACAATCGCGAGGAGATAGGGAAGCAGCTCAAGACACCAGCCCCAGTAACCTTTGCGGGAGTGAAAGGTCAGGGTTTCCCCCAGCCTCAGCCTTTGCACGATGCTGTTCGCCAATGCGCTCCTCGATGCTTGATCGGCGATGCTCAACTCCGTTGCCGCGGCCGCCCTTTTGCGCTCCTCCCGCCAGGCGCTTTCAAGCATCTTTACCAGAAACCACATCGTACTCGCACAAAACATTGCCAGCCAGATGCCTTTGTCGATCAGGTCTTCATCCGTTCTTATCGTGGACCATCCGTTTACCAATTCCATGACAATGGGCAGCGCAACCATTGCCACAGCCGCAAGCCACATCAGTCGAATCGTGAATCGCACCTCCGCGGGATTGGACTTGCCGGTAACCTTCATCCACAGCATTGCCGGGATCATCAGGAAGCAGAACGTCAGCAGTGGGCCTCCGAGACATGCACCAACGATTCCAAGCGCCTGGGTTATACGAGCCGCAGGCCCCATCAGCACATACAGCACAAAGGCCGCTCCACCCAATAACAGTTTCTCGTTGCTTTCTTTCATTTCACATTCTCCTGTCATCGTTCTTCCATAAAGGACTGCCTAATTCAGACTCCGCATATTGCCAACAGTGGGCGTTCCCCAACTCGTCTACACCGAGCACACAGCCATCTTGCACCGACATGCTAACCGACCGGAGAGGCCCATCGGCGGCCGCCTTCGCCACCAGGTTTCCCGATTGAAGATCCCAGCAGCAGACAAGCCCATCCTGGCCTCCGGATACGGCCGTGTGGCCGTCCGTTCCAAACTCGCAGGATGCGATGCTCCCCACGTGCGCCTTCCATCGGCACGCGGAAGCGCCCGTACTCACATCCACCATGGTGAGGAAGCCGGCTTCGTCTCCCAGAAGCACGCGTGAGGAAGAAGGATCCGCGGCCATGGCGGTCAGTTGACTCGCGCCGGAGTTCTGCCAGACGCATCGCACCTCTTCGGGATCCGCATACAGCACCAGGCGACTGCCTTTGAGGCCCAGCACGCATGGCGACGTTCCGTCACTGCCCCGCGTCCAGGGCGCCGCCCGCGAGAGACCCGGCGCTTGACAACTTACCAGCGTTCGGTTGCGCTTCACATCTCTCATCATCAGCCTGCCTTTGCCGGTCAGATGACACATCGCTGTCCCATCGGCGCTGATGGATATGTGGGTAACGTTCTCGAATGGGCCACACACCTGGAACCGGTCAAGCTGCCGTTCCTTCTCAAGGTCATAGTGCACAACCGACGACGGATAACTTCCATCCAGGGCGTGGTTGTCGCCAAACAACAAACGCCAGATGTAATACTCGCAGAGCCAGACCAATGAGTCCGCGTCGTGTCTTTCGACCTTGGATAGGATGCACCCCGTTGTGGTCCTCTGAATATTCACCAACAAGCTATAAGAAGTGTAAAGTCTCTTGAATAGAAGCCGGCCGCTGGGATCGGTCAGGTCAACGGTGTAAGTCTGGTTGATGTCGTTGTCCTGCGTGCTAACCAGCGCCACCCGCGCAGGCGCCCCCTGAAGCACGCCGTTTGCCCAACAGGTCTTCTTTCGATCGTCCCTGGCGGTTGTGCCGGAAGGGAGCTGTATGTCCCATACATGGATCGATCCCAGCTCGTCGCCAATGGCAACCCACTTGTTGCCCTGCTGAAACAGCGCGCACGAGGGCTCGATGCGTACCCCATCGAGAAGGCTTTTCTGAGTATCTGTAACAGTCTCGCCAGGATCGTAGCGATAAAGGCCGAAGGCGCCATCCCAGGTTAGCCCCGCGAGAAGCATCCCGTCCTGGCTGGCGGCAAGCGCGGCAAAACTGTGTGTCCCGGCGATATTCTGGAAGAGAGTGTCCTCTCCAGTAAGGCTGAGGGTTATCTTTCGCGCCGGTTGAGAGGACAGTTCTGTGCAGCGCACCTCGCCAGACAGAAAGACCGTGTGGCTGGGCCGCCATGGCAGCCTGCACATATACGTGAGCTGCCGCCGCCTGGTATCCAGCAAGAGAAGCAAGCCATTCTCGTACACCACGAGAATCAGAAAGGGCTTCTCCGCGCACGCGCGGATACACGCGATGCTGCCAAGGTTCCTGTCATACGTGAGATACCTCATCTCTGGCGTGAGGTTGTCCTGCGCCCGGCGTTGAAAAAAGTCACTCAGGCAGTTTGTGTCGGTGGCCGTCCGCCGGCCGGCTTCCCTCTCGACCATGACCAACTCGTGTCCCCTGCCATAAAGGATGCGCTTGCCGTCCTCTAACACCAGCAGGCCGTTGTATGGTTGGGAGCCTTCTGCGCCGGGTCCATCGCCGTCATCTGGGCCTCCTTGGAACGCCAGCGTCTCGGGATCGAACCACAGTGGGCCGCATTGGCCGCACAGAACGATACCGCTCGCCTCTCCGTCCAGCAGCGCCATTTCCAGCAGAGGATGCCCACACGGGGTTATCGTTGCCTTTCTCACGCCCATCCCGGGCTCCCAAGCGGCCAGCGTGCCGTCTCTGCCGCACGAATACAACGTGTCTGTCTTCTCCCCATAGGCGAGCGCATCCACTCTGCCCGCATGGGCGCTGAACTTCTGGAGTCTCCTTGCGTCTGTGTCGCAGTTCGTCCTGATGAGCAGCCCTGCCCGTGAGCCTGAATTCCCAATCCTCGTCTTCGGAATAGGATCGGAAAACGTCTGCGCGTTTTCAAGATAGGGGCCGTACAAATCCCAGTCTCCGGTGCGTTCACCGCTAAGGTCGGAGGTGAGGTAGTTCCAGAACCGGGATGCGTACCCCTTGAGCGCCTCGATGCGTCCGCGCCGGCGCTTTCTCTCCGTGGACACTTCCCTCAGTTGCCGGCGCATCTGCTCCGCCCTGTGGGCGCTTCCCCCGGTTTGTGCGTAAATGCGTCCCCATAGTTCCTGGTATGCGAGCTCCGGGTAGAACACCAGGACGGCGGATGCGTCCCGGAGAGCTTCCATGTAGTGTCTCAGGTCATTCGCGCGCCCCAACTGCTCCGGCACGCCCCTCATCCCTGCGATCGCTTTGCCGAAGTCTTCCAGCAACAGAAAAACGCCGGAATAGTATCGCCGTCCAGATAACGTCGTCATTCCTTGAAACGTGACGGCAGCGCCAATGAACGCGCTGTCGGTCAGCGTGCCGTACAGGTCGTTCCAGTTGCCGCTCTCCCGCTGCTGGTGGGTCAACTCTATCAGCTTTCTCTCATTGGGCTTTTGCTGGGCAGGCCCATCCAGAAAGAGTGGAAGATGACCAAAGTATGTGGCCAGCATCCCATGCCACTCCTGAGCGGAGCGCGTCCGGCCCGGTTGTTCCGTCAACCCCGCGGAACCATATCTTCTCAGCACCGCGTCCCTGAAGCCTTCGTAAAAGAAGTCCAATCGATTGCCACGACGCGACAAAAACGGGCGCACCTGCCTGAGAAAGACATGAACTGCGTCAAGGGCCATTTCCATGGGCGCCGGCGTCCGCTCAAGAGGAACGGCCTGAACCAGAAGTGCCGCCAGTTCCCCGGCCGAGAGCCCTTGACGGGCATGGGCCAGAAGCCCGAAGAGCAAGGGAACGCACTCCTGTGGCGCGATTGCTGAATACGCTGGGTCATTCTCCAGCCGCCGCAACATTCCGGCAAAGGCAGTTGCGGGCGTATCCCCGAAATCGTCGTGAATCTTCTCCGCCAGGCTGCCAAACGAGCCAAAGACCCGCAACTCCGACAGTACGACCTTGAGAAACAGCGGGTTCGATGCCCCTCTCAGGGCGACGATCTCCTCCAGGTGCCGAGATTCGAGCTCTTTAAGAAAATGGGCTAGATACGCGTTCACAAGCTGACGGCGGTCTTTCAGGTCTCCAAACGGCTTGACCTGCGCCAGGCGGACATGCTCTGTTCTCGCCGCAAGCTTCTTCAGCAGTGACGCCGCGCCCGCGGCGTCGTCCCTGAAGCTTACGATCAACTGGATCCCTTCAGGCAGGCCGTGCACCGAAAGCCAAGCGACGTCCTTGAGCCCCGAGTCGAGCTCGTTGAGCGCGTCGATAACGAAGATGGTCTTTCCCCTGCTCCCAATGCACTCGAACTGCTCTCTCCATATCTCCTGCACCCTTGAAGTCACCTGCGGGATGTCGAACGGTATCTCACGGGTGCGCTCGTTTCCGTCCGCGTCTGCTGCCGTTTCCTCGGTCACCAGAGGAATCTTGCCTGCGACCTGCTGTAGCTCCAGAAGCAGATACCGGAGCAGGCCAGTCACTGTCCCCGATTGGTCGCTCTGTCCGATAAAGCGATAGTGCAAGGTTGAGTCATCGTTCAGTTGTTTCTTCTGCCGGGCCACCCAGTTCGCCAACAGCGTTGATTTCCCCATGCCGCCGGGTGCGGTGAGGACGAACGTCTGCCGGGACCCGCTCGCCAGATACCGATCCAGTTCTGCGAATGCGCCTTCCTGCTCGACGAACCCTTCGCCGCTGGTGTAGACAAACTCATCCTGCCGGTCGAGCTCTCTTTGCAGCTCGTCGTCTTCCGTGCTCTCGACATGCTCGGGGTAGCGCTTGGCAATCGCCTTCTTCAAGTCGTCCAGAATGACGTCCTTGAGTTCCGTGCCTCCACATACGAAATTCGTCAAACGTCCCCGCACCAGCGCTTGATTGAATGCCTGGGCCTCCTCTTCCCGACCAGGGTCGTCGCGAACACTCGTACCCGCCGCGGAAATGCCAGCCTTAGCCCATTTGCGCCGCCAGCGGGCAATGTTGCCCGAATCCATCGATGGGCAGAGAAGAGGGATGCCGATCTCCGGAGAGATGGCGCGGTCATCCCATCGCGCCGTATACGTGCGACTCCTGTCCCTCACCTTGTCGCGCCACTTTGAGAGTTCGTTGTCGTGGCGCTCCCGTTCGGCCGCTTCCTCTATTTCCTCATTGGTATAGATCTCCCTGAGCAGTGCCGGAGCGCGTGGGACAGCCTCTAGATAGGAAGGGTCGCGAAAGTAGAATAGCGCGTGCTCCGTCTTCTCCAGGGAGTCGCCGGATGCCGCTTTGCCCTGGGAGACTCCACGATGGAGGGGATTGAACAGGGCATGAAGTATCTCCAGTTCAGTGATCGACAGGTCGCCGATGTAGTTGCGTAATTCCGGAAACTGTCGATAGGTGTCCGCGGAAACATCGCGCTCGCACGGCACCCAGCCGCGCCGCTGCCCGAGGAAGCAAAGAAAGAAAGGCCGGCAGTCGTCGATTCGCTCGAGGCATACCTTGACCGCGTTTCTGTTATAGGTCGCATCCGACTCGGTCACGCCCCAACGCAGGTCGATGTCAACCAGGCGCAGTTTCCTGCGGCCGCACCACTCCTGCAACTCGGGAAACACCTTCTTGACGAGGTAATCCCGTTCGGCGTGCATATCGTCGAATGTGCTGCTAATGAAAACGTGGACCAGCTCCCAATTGATGGCATGACCCGTCTGGCTCATTCACATCTCCAGCAATAGCTCCCTACACTTCCAGCTACGAATTTCATTTAACCAGAATCTCCATTATGGTTTCCGGGACGCGGCAATTATACATGCCAGCGCCGCTCTTGCGAGATCATACGCCGAGGATTGGTTGTCTGAGTGGCTCCGGGGGGCGCGCCATGCCGGCGGAGAGCTGCCGCGTAAGATTAGGCAAGCATCGGACACACAGAATCCGACATAACCTGCCCATCAATTTCGCTCCACTCGGCGTGGGCTTGCCGGACGCAGTAACGAGTTCTAACTGACTGGGTGTACACACAACGTGAGTGTCTGCGTTATTCGCAAGTAAACTTCATGATCTTTTTTTAATCCGGCTCGGCAAGAGGTGGCACTCAGGCTGCATAAGCTATCGATGGAATCCACACTGAATGCTGAGATTTTCAGGGAGGAAAGCCGGATCTCAGCGCAACAAGAGAGCCTGACAAGGGAATTGAAACGCGGCAATCATTTTTTGCAGGCATTCCCTCCATGTTGAACCAGGTCAACGATCTCTACTCTGCGAGCACCGGCTATCACAACAATTCGAACGTTTAAGGAGTTTTTTCTCATGAGCATTTATCAGGAACAAGTGCTGGACATCGCTTCGGCGGTTGATCCGGTAGTGGCTCTCTTTGATGGCATTCTGGGTTTTCTCCACGCGGCATCGGCAGCCGTCGAGTGCGGCGACACGGATGCGCGGCGGATTGCGGTGAAGCGGGCGCTGGATATCGTCATCCACCTGCAGGCGCGGCTGCGCATGGATGCGGGCGGACGGTCCGCGCAGGCGCTCAGCGAGTTCTACGCGTCGATCTTCGCGCAGATTCTTCAGGCCTCGCAGTCGGCCTCGCAGTCGAAGTTCGAGCACGCCATCGAATGTGTAAAGAAAGTACGCTACGCCTGGCGGCAGGTTGCCAAGGATCCCTCGGTCAATCCGGCGCCGATGCAGGTGAACGGCATGAAGCCTGGACTCCGGCAGACGGGTTTCGACGGCTCCGACTCCGGTTCCGAGGCTTCGGCCGGGGCCAGTTGGAATACATGAATAATATTGACTAGCGCGTGTTTCATAAATGTCTGACCTGTACGGTTCGCAATCCCTCAGGGGTTAAAACCCGTGTTTTTAAGGCCCTTTTCGGCACGACTGAAGTCGTGCCCTGATACAAAGCGAGTTTATGAAACACGCTCTAGTGTTCAGACCAAATGAACGGGTAATGATTTTTGGACTAGCGCGGGCGTGGACGCCCGCACTACGGCCGGTCTGGAGACCGGCGCTACGATCCGCATAAATCATCCGGCGACGGTGAGTTCTTCTTCCAACTGCTGCTTCTGATAGAGGCCGGCGTAGTAGCCATCGAGGGCGAGCAACTCGTCGTGCCGGCCCAGTTCCACAATGCTTCCGTGATCGAGCACTGCGATCTGGTCGGCGTTGCGCACGGTGGAGACGCGATGGGAGATCAAGATGGTGGTCGCGGTGGATGCGTAGCCGCCGAGGCCGCCCAGGATGCGCTCTTCCGTATAGGTGTCCACGCTGGCCAGCGCGTCGTCGAGGATGAGAATGGCCGGGCGGCGCAGCAGTGCACGGGCGATGGCCGCGCGCTGCTTCTGCCCGCCGCTGAGCGTGACACCGCGCTCGCCCACCATGGTTTCAAAGCCCTGCGGAAACTCCTCGAACTCCTTGCGAATATGGGCGGCTTCGGCGGCTTCAAGCAGCTCTTCCACACTGGCGTGGGGCGCGCCAAAGGCCAGGTTTTCGCGGATTGTCGCGCTGAAAAGAAATGTTTCCTGGGGCACCATGCCGATGTTGCGCCGTAGCACAGACAGAGGATAGTCGCGCACCGAGCGGCCATCAATCAATAGTGAACCTTCAGGCGCTTCGTACAATCTTGAAATCAGGTTGACCAGCGTGGATTTGCCCGATCCGGTTGGCCCGACGATGGCCAGACTTGAACCGGCGGGAATCTTCAGCGAGATGCTTTGCAGCACCGGCGTATCGCCGTAGCTGAAATTCAAATCGCGGAATTCGATTTCGCCGCGCAATACACCGTCCGTTGGAATCGTGGGATCGGCGTTGCGGTCGTCGATCAGCGGCTCGGCGCGCAGAAGTTCGTCGATGCGCTTTACCGAGGCTGTGCCGCGCTGGAAGATGTTCACCACCCAGCCCACTGCGATGATCGGCCAGATAAGCATCACCATGTAGGTATTGAAGGCCACGAACTGGCCCACCGTGATGCGATGCGCAACCACCAGATGGCCGCCGGCCAGCAGGGTGATGATCATCGAGACGCCGAGGATAAACTCCAGCGTGGGCCACAGCATCCCCATGAGTTGAACCAGGCGGAGGGAGCGGGCGATGTACTGGCGGTTGAGCCGCTCGAAGAGGCCGATCTGCGACTCTTCGCGGGCAAAGGCGCGGACGAGCCGCGCGCCGGAGTAGTTCTCCTGGGCCTGCGAACTGATCTCGGAGAAGCTGGCCTGGATGCGCTCGAAGCGGTCATGAATGCGGCTGCCGAAGTACTGCACCAGAACGCTGGCGAGCGGCATTGGCGCCCATGCCACGAGAGTGAGCCAGGGGCTGATGCGCAGCAGGAAAAACAGAGCGCCCACGGTGAAGAAGATGGTGTTGGCGCTGTACATCAGCGCCGGGCCCAGCAGCATGCGCACGGCATTCAGGTCGTTGGTCAGCCGGGCCATGATGTCGCCGGTGCGATAACGCTGATAGAAGCCCGAGTCCTGCCGCTCCAGCTTGCGGAAGAGGTCGTTGCGCAGGTCGAACTCGATCTCCCGCGAGATGCCGATGAGAATCCAGCGCTGAGCGTAGAGAAATACGCCCTTGATGAGTGCGATAGCAACGAGCAGTCCGGAGAAGAACAATATGGTTCCGCGGGCAGCGCCATGCCCCATCGCATCCACAGCCTTCTCGATCACCAGCGGAAAGAGCACCCAGATGGTGTTAGTGCAGATGCAGGAGAGCGTGCCCCACAGGTATCCCCAGCGGTAGCGGCGCATATAGCTGTAGAGCGGGGCCAGATCGCGAAGCATGGTTTTATTGTAGCATCCACAAGAAACATCAACTTATTGAAAGGAAAGGGGATAAAAACATAAATTACTCATTGCAAAGGATTACTGCCAAGACGAAAGCTCGCAAAGCCCCGCGCTCATCTTCTCCCGAAGGAAACGCATACGAAGGATTATTGGACTAGGATTGTAGAGGCTCAAAGCGCCTTCTCTGGAGTGGTACTTGCGGAGCAGGGTTGGCGGAGGGCGGAAATTGGGCCGGACAGGGGCATGGAAATGAAGAACTTGCGGTGGATCTGGGTGGCAGGGATATGGATGGGGCTGTGCCAGCTAATGGCAGGCTGCGGCGGCGGAGGGGGCAGCACAACGACTACGACAACAAGCATCACGTCCATCACGGTGACGCCGACGACAGCCACCATCGGGAGCCAGGCGCAGTTCACGGCCACGGTGACCGGCACGGGCGGCTATAGCAGTGGAGTGACCTGGGCGCTGAGCTGTCCATTATGCGGCAGCCTGAGCATGGGAACGCTAAGTGCGAGCGGTCTGTATACCACGCCCTATCCGGCGCCATCTACGGTGACGATCACGGCTACCAGCAGCCAGCCGGGATTCACGAATGTGAGCGGCAGCGCGACGGTTGCGCTGAATCCTCCGGCTGCGGCTCCCGGTCCTGCGCTGACGGTGGACGCTGGCAGCAAGACACACACCATCCCCCCGGAGATCTACGGGATAGACGCGTATCTGCTGGATGAAACGACGGCAAAAAATGCCAACCTCGGCGTTGATCGCTGGGGCGGAGACTCGACCGAGCGCTACAACTACAAACTGGACGTAACCAACTCCATCTCCGACTGGATGTTCGAAAACGATACCGGTAACGGAGGCGACGGATTGTCCACCGTGAACGGGGTTGCAGCATTCGACGCCCTGGTGGAGCGCAATGCCGCCGACGGGATCAAGACCCTGGGTACGGTGCCGGTGCTGGGCTGGGTGGCCAAGGACAGTACATCGTGCAGCTTCCCGGTGTCGTTGTACCCTGGCCAGCAGTCAGTGGACACAAGCCGGCAATGCGGGAATGGAGTCTATCCCGACGGGACGAATGGCTGCACGAGCGCCAACGGGTGCAACATCACCGGCAACGATCCCACACTGACCAGCATTCAGGAGCCGCCGCCAGCGCCGCCGGCAGCATCCGCAGTCACGAATGCCTGGGCGGATGCAACGTGGACAGGCAGTTGGGTGAAGTACCTGGCAGAGAAGTTCGGCCCTGGAGGGGCGAATAACGGCCTAGGCGGCGTGGCCATCTACGATCTGGACAATGAGCCGGACTGGTGGGACGGCGGAAGCCGCGATGTGCATCCTTTGCCAGCGACCTACGATGAGATGACCGGGGGCGGCATCGGCACGGCCCTGGCCATCAAGACCGAGGATCCGACCGCCGAGGTGAGCGGTCCGGTGATGGACTTCTGGTGGGGTTACTTCTACTCCAAGAAGGATATCGAGAGTGGATGGTACAATGGCAGTCCCTGCTACGAGCCGTGGAGCAATCCTGTCGACCGGAAGGCGCACAACGGCATTCCGTTCATCGAGTATTACCTGCAGCAATTCGCGGCGGCGGAGGCAACCTACGGGGTTCGCCTGCTGGATTACGTAGACCTGCACACCTACTTTGCGGCCGAATACCCGACCGGCAGCGGCAACTCCGTCGCCTTAGCCACGTCTGGCGATACTGGAGAGCAACAGGCGCGGCTGAACTCGACGCGCGTCTTTTGGGATCCGACCTACACCGATGCCAGCGGTCAGTTCCCTCAGCCGAACTACATCACCGACACGAATTTCACCGGCACCAGCAACTGCTCGCCCCCGCAGCAGGCTCCGCAACTGATTCCGATGATGAAGAGCTGGGTTGCGAAAGACTATCCCGGCACCAAGCTGTCCATCGACGAATACAACTGGGGGGGAGTCGAGTCCATCAACGGCGCGGTGGCGCAGGCCGACATTCTGGGCATCTTCGGACGGGAGGGCCTCGATCTGGGCGCTCTATGGCCAACCGGGACAAATCAGGAACCCGACTCCTCTACCCAGGGCCCCATCAATCAGGCGTTCGCGATCTTCCGCAACTACGACGGAAACAAGTCGATGTTTGGCGACACAGCCCTGGCCTCGACCAGTGTCAACCAGGGGCAGCTCGCCGTCTATGGCGCGCTGCGCAGCTCGGACCACGCCGTGACCGTGGTGGTCATCAACAAGACTTACGGCGATCTGACCAGCACGCTCTCGCTGGCGGACGTGCCGACGACCACCGGCAACGCGCAGCCGTACCTCTACAGCAACGCCAACCTGAACGCCATCGTGGCGCAGCCGGCAGTGGCCGTGACGCCGCCGGCGTCGGGGAGCACGACCAGCACCATCAGCAATTACACCTTCCCGGCGCAGTCGATCACGCTCTTTGTAGTGCCGCAGTAGAAACTGGCCGACATCTATGTTGGCGTCTTGAGCAGCAGATAGCTGCCCACCAGCCCAAAGAGAATATCCGAGGACCAGGCGGCCATGGCGGCGGGCAGGTAATTCACATTGCCCAGCCCCTCAAAGAGGTCGCTGAAGACGATGTAGGCGAGGGTGACGGCGATAGCCACGGCGATGCCGGTGAGCGAACTTCGGCGGCCCATGGAGAGCGCAAAGGGAATGGCCAGCACCGCAATCACGACCGCCATGAGCGGATAAGCGAGCTTGTGCCACAGCTCGACGCGTAGGCGCATGGTGTCAAAGCCGCTCTGGCGCAGGTCGCCGATGTAGCGGTCCAACTGGCCGAAGTTCATCTCCTGGGCTTGCAGGCTTTCCTTCTTGAAGTAGCCGGGATCTTCGTGAATCTCCGCAAAGGAGGTCTTCAGGAACGGGCGGTACTCGGTGACATTTGGGCCGGCGATGTCGCGCTGCCAGCCGTTGAGGAAGCTCCACGCGCCGTCCGCGGGATCCCATACGGCGCGGGTGGCGAAGATGCGCCGCGAGAGCGCGAAGGTGGAGGGATCGAACTCGAAGATGGAGAGATTGGCGAACTCATTGATTTTGGGATCGAAGAACTGGTAGTAAAAGATGTGTCCGGACTCGCCGGGGCGCGGCTGCCCGAAGATCCAATTCTGCTCCGGATGCAGGACGGTTTGCGGCGGGCGGCCCTTGATGATGTTGTGCAGAGCTTCTTGCCTGCGGTTGGCCTGGGGCAGATAGAACTGATCGAAGAGAAAAAGACCGACGGCCAGCAACCCGGCGATGGAGACGATGGGAATCACCAGCCGGTAAAGGCTGATGCCGCAGGCCTTCATGGCGATGATCTCGGAGTTTCGGTTGAGCACGCCGAAGGTGACCAGCACGGCGATCAGCACGGCCAGGGGGGTGATCTGGTAGATCATATCGGGGGCGAGGTTAATCAGATACGCGCCCACCGTGGAGAGCGGAATGTTGCGCTGCAGGATGTCCTTTATATCCTCGAAGAAGGTGAAGACCAGCATGAGCATGACGAAGCCGGAGAGCACCAGCAGGAAGATGCCGAGGAACTCGCGCACTACATACTCGTCTAAAATGCGGGGAAAGACATTGCGGGCTTTGCGTCTCTGGGAACGCGGTTGAAACCTGCTCAGCAGACCGCGGAGCGGACCTCCGATGGGTTTCGGAACGGCGGCTTCAGAGAATTGCCAGCGCGAGGTCCATGTGGTCATCGCATTCAGAACGCGGCCGCCCGAGGCCATCTGCCAGAGCAGGAAGAGTCCGCCCGCGGCGAAGAGCAGGTTAGCCGACCAGACCGCGAAGAAGGCGGAGATCCAGTTCTGCTTGCTCAGGGCGATGCCGGTCTCGGAGAGCAGGTAATAGAGGAAGACCAGCAGGATGGTAAAGATCCAGGCGAAGCTCTTGCCACCGCGCCGCGAGGTAACGCCTAGCGGAACGCCCACCAGCATCAGCACCAGACAGGCAGCCGGATACGCAAAGCGCTTGTGCATCTCGATCTGAAAGCGCTTGCCGTCGGGCGCATGGCCGCGCTGGCGCAGCGCGCTCATGGACATTGCATAAATGTCCGTGTCCATACGCCCCAGATGCACATCGTTTTGCTGGCTGGAGATCAGGGGCAAATCGGTAAAGTCAAAGGTGGAGATGTTGTACTGCTGCGGCTGGAGAGTGACTGTCTCATGACGCGACCCGTCGCGCAGCCGCACGAGCAGCTCCTGAGTGGAATCGTTGGAGACGGTGGCCGAGGCGGCGGTGGTGATCAGCGGATTGGCGGAATCCGTGGTATCGGCCATGAAGACCTGACGCCAGTGAGCCGCGCCGGTTCCCGCGCGCACGTCCTGCACGTAGAGAACAAAATTGTGGAAGTCCTCGTCGAAGACGCGCGGCTCAATCTCATAAGAGGCTTGCGAGGCCAGTTCCTTATTCATCGCCAGGATGGCCTGGTTGGCACGCGGGGCAAGAATCAGGGAGTTGGCCAGCCCCAGCAGCGTGCCGCCGATGGCCACAATCGAGGCCACGCGCACAAAATAGCCGATGCCCAGGCCGGAGGCGCGCATCGCAATCACTTCGCTGTCCGCGGCCAGGCGGCTATACCCCAGCAGCACACCGACCAGCACCGCCATGGGAATGGTGAGCATGAAAAAGTTGGGCAGCATGAAGAGAATAATCTCGGCGACGCTGGTGAAGGTGGAGCTGTTGTGGACCACCATCTCCAGAATGCGGGGCAGCTCCTTCATGAAGAGGACGAAGGTGAAGATCACGCATCCGATGAGCGCGTGGGAGAGAATTTCGCCGAGAATGTAACGGGTCAGGATGCGCACGACTACGGCTAGTTTATCGCGCCGGGGTGGGGTCGGGTACCCTACCCCATACGCTTTCACTATGCAATGGAATGATCTTATACCTGCGAGCGCATAGCGAGTGTCTGCCGCATCGCAGGTGCCCAACTACACAGACGCAGGCTGTTGGACAGCACGCTCACCGAGCTGAGAGCCATGGCGGCGGCGGCGAGCCAGGGGCTGAGCAGGATGTGGAAGCTGGGATAGAGCGCGCCCGCGGCCAGCGGAATGCCGAGCAGGTTATAGCCCGCTGCCCAGATTAAATTCTGGCGCATTACGCGCAGCGTCGCGCGAGCCAGATCCAGCGAAGCGGGAATGGTTGAGGGCTGCGCGCGCAGCAGCAGCACATCGCCGGCCTCCTGGGCCAGGTCGGAACCGGTGCCCATCGCGATTCCGGCGTCGGCCTGGGCCAGCGCGGCTGCGTCGTTAATGCCGTCGCCCACCATTGCCACGCGCTCGCCCGCCGCTTGCAGGGCGCGAATGCGAGCCAGCTTGCCGGCGGGGTCGAGGCTGGCTTCAATTTCGGTAATGCCCGCTTGCTGCGCGATGGGCGCGGCGGCGGCGGCCGAGTCGCCAGTCAGCATCAGCACGCGCAAACCGGCGCGTTGCAAAGCGGCCACGGTTTCGGCTGCATCCGGGCGCAACGCATCACGAGCGTCGAAGTAGCCCACAGGCACACGGTCCAGAGCCATCCAAAGCCGCGTCACTCCCTGCTCCGGCGGCATTTCGCTGGACGGCAGCGCAATGAAGAACTCCTCGAAGAGCGCTTCGTTGCCCAGCAAGCATTCGTAGCCTTCGACCTTGGCGCTCAGGCCGCGGCCGGGCAGAACCTGCGCGTCTTCGGCGGGCTTCCAGGCTAATCTTCGCGATTTTGCGGCCTCCACAATGGCGTGAGCCAGCGGATGGTTTGACCGTTCCTCGGCGGCAGCGGCCATACGCAGCAAATCGTTTTCAGTGCGTTGAAAGGGCACGGCTTTAGGCGTGCCCTTCGAGGACCCCAAAAAAGAGGTGGGCTTTAGCCTCTGAGGGAATGTATCTTCCGCGACTTGCATTCCCTCGGCGGCTAAAGCCCGCATTGATTTTGCGGAGTTGATGTACGGGCTAAAGCCCGTACTCTTCATCGGGTGGAATTCTTCCGCGGTCTGAACAAGCACATGAACAGATTCGAGCACCGGCCTGCCCACGGTCAGCGTCCCGGTTTTGTCCAACACAATTGCGTCCAAATGCACCAGGCGTTCCAGCGCCTCGCCGCCTTTGAAGAGGACGCCCAACTGCGCGCCGCGCCCCACAGCCACGGTGAGCGCGGCGGGCACGGCAAGGCCCATCGCGCAGGGGCAGGCGACGACGAGTACCGCGACGGTCGAGGCCAGCGACCTTTCCAGCGAGTGCGTGGCGATCATCCAAACAATAAACGTGAGCGCGGCCAGCGCCAGCACCACGGGAACAAAGATCGAGCTGGCGCGGTCGGCCAGCCGCTCCATCGGCGCGCGCGAGCTCTGCGCCTGCGTGACCATGCGCGTGATCTGCGCCAGCATCGTCGCTTCGCC
Organism: uncultured Occallatibacter sp.; assembly: GCA_964595845.1. Taxonomy (GTDB): domain Bacteria; phylum Acidobacteriota; class Terriglobia; order Terriglobales; family Acidobacteriaceae; genus Telmatobacter. The sequence continues at coordinate 25,793 of CAZQRX010000009.1, forward strand.
CAGCGACTCGGCGCGGCAGGTCACCGCGCCTTCATAATTCAGGGAACCGGCCAGCACGCGCCCGCCGGGCGAGCGGTCGAGCGGCGTTGACTCGCCGGTCAGCATCGATTCGTCCACTGTGGTGCAGCCTTCCAGGATCGTTGCGTCCACCGGAAAGCGCTCCCCCGGCAGCACCAGCACACTGTCGCCTACTAGAATCTTTTCTAGCGGAACCATCGTCTGAACGCCGTCGCGGATGCGCCGCGCAGTGGCCGGCTTCAGCCGCGAAAGCGAATCGAGCGCGGCCAGGGCGCGGCGTTTCGCGCGGCCTTCCAGCGCTTTACCCAAAAGAAGAAAACCGATAATCAAGAGGACCGCGTCAAAGTAAACCTGGCGGCCGGGCGCGGGCCAGATCGTAGCATAGGCCGAATACACAAAGGCCACGCCGGTCCCCAGGCTGACCAGCGAATTCATATTGGTGCTTCCGTGGCGCAGGCCGCGCGCGGCGCTCAGATAAATACCGCGTCCCGCCCAGGCCATAAAAAATGCGGTGAGAATCAGCAGAAACCAGCGCATCGGCTCCGGCGGCAGCGCGAAGAGCCAGGGCAACAGGCGCATCAGCGCATGGTCCAGCGCGCCCATTTTTGCGTTGAGCGGCATCGCCAGCAGCATCGCCACCGCGCCGGCAATGAGTGTGGCATAAGCCTTGCGTTCGGCTCCTTTGTTCAGCGCATCCGATGAGCTTTGCGGAGCAGCATCGGCGCGCGGCAACACCGCGTCATAGCCCGCAGCGCGTATCGCCTCGACCATTTGCGCGGGCGAGGCGATTGCCGGATCGAAGACCACGCTGGCGCGATGAGCCATCAGATCGACGCGCGCCGATTCCACTCCGGCCGTCGCACGCAGCGCCTCTTCCACGTGATGCTGGCAGGAGGCGCAGGTCATGCCGAGAACCGGAAGCGTGATGGATTCTGTCGCGGGCGTAGCCATGGCTTGAACTATGCTTCCAATTGCGCCGTGAAACCTGCCTTGGCCAGAGCGGCAACGGCAAGTTTAATCGGCGCGGGAACCAGATTGGAAGTGAACCGTGCCGCTCCCACGCTCACCTCGTTGACGGCGACTCCCTCCACCGCGGCCAGCGCCTGCGTGACGCGCCGGACGCAGGAGCCGCAGTGCATTCCATCGATTTTCAGCTTGAATTCCGCCATCGGCCTCTCCTGTTTGTTTGATGATACGCCGGGGGAAAAGGCGCTATCGTAGAAGGTGAGTTGCGCACTCGGAGGATCATGCAACGAGAGTTTCCATCGATGCCGCTTGTGGGCGTGGGCGCGGTAATCGTTGAGGCGGGCCGGGTGCTGCTCGTCCGCCGAGGAGCCGAGCCGCTCAAGGGCCATTGGTCGCTGCCCGGAGGGCTCGTGGAGCTGGGCGAGGGGCTGCTCAACGCAGTTGTCCGCGAGGTGAGGGAAGAGACTGGCCTCGAAGTCGAGCCTCTTGAATTGATTGAGCTGTTAGACAAAATTTATCGCGAAGACAACCGCGTCCGCTACCATTATGTGATCGCCGATTACCTCTGCCGCGTGACGGGCGGCGTGTTGCGGGCTGCCTCCGACGCCGATGCCGTGCGCTGGGTGGAGCGTGCAGAGTGGAATTCGCATAGCGCGCTCAAGCTCGAACCGGTCACGGTGCGAGTAATCGAGGCGGGCTGGCAGAGGGCGCGCGAACTGGAAGCACGAAAGGAACGAAAAAAGTCATGAAGAAGCTCTTGGGTGTTGCGGGGCTGCTGATTGTGGCTGCCGGGATCGGCTTCCTGGCGCGCCCGGTCAGCTACTACAACGAAGCGGCCTATCTGCGGGAGAGCCTTTCCGGCGCGGCGAGCCGCTCGATCCAGGTTGCGGGCCATCGCGTGCATTATCTTGCCGAGGGTCCGGCTGGCGGGACGGTCGTAGTGCTGGTGCACGGGCTGGGCGGGAGCGCCGAGGAGTGGCGCAACCTGGCATCCTGGCTGGTCAAGGCAGGTTTCCGCGTCTATCTGCCCGATCTGCCCGGTTTTGGACGCAGCGAACAACCCGCCGATTTTTCCTACTCGGTCCATGATCAGGCCGAGGTGGTGGTTGGCTTCCTGGATGCGCTGGGGTTGAAGCAGGTGGACCTGGGCGGCTCATCGATGGGCGGCTGGATCGTGCAGTTGGTGGCCGCGCGCCATCCGGAGCGGGTGCGCCGGCTGATGCTCTTCGACGCGGTCGGCCTCTACGAGAAACCGGACTGGGATACGCGGCTCTTTACGCCCGCGACGCCCGCCGAGCTCGACCAACTGATGGCGCTGCTGATGCCCCATCCGCAAAAAATTCCGGGCTTCATCGCGCGCGACATTGTGCGCGATTCGAACCGTAACGCCTGGGTCATTCATCGCGCCGTCGATGCCATGCTCACCGGCCGGGACGTCACCGACAATCTGCTGCCGCAACTAAAGATGCCGGTGCTGCTGGTTTGGGGCGCTCAGGACCGCATTGCGCCGCTCACCCAAGGCGAGCGCATCCACCAGCTCTTACCTCAATCAGAACTTGATGTTTTCGCCAACTGCGGCCACCTGGCTCAAATGCAGTGCACCGCCGATGCCGGACCCAAGGTAGTCGAGTTCATTAAGCGGTGAGTGAACGGTTTTCCTGGGCAATAAAAGAACGGTTTACTCTCCAATTGCGTCCTATCAAGGTACGGATGTTCAAAGAGGGGCACTGAATTGTTTTATGTTTCCACAACTCGCATCCTCTGCCGCACCGCGCTGCTCCTTGCAGTAACGGCGATAGGCGCGCACTCGCAGTCCGTTCCCAAGACCACCTCCGGCTACCGCATCAGCGGCACTGTGGTCAACGCGGCCAGCGGCGAACCTGTGCGCCGAGCCACAGTGGCTGTACTTTCCGAGGAGGCCGACGGCCATACCGTCGAGTCGGTTGAGACGGACAACGACGGGCGATTTTCGCTCGCCGGCCTACCCGCGGCCAAGTTCCCATTGACCGCGTCGAAGCGCGGCTTCCTGACCGCCTTCTACGACCAGCACGAGGGCTACAACACGGCGATAGTCACCGGCGCGGATCAGGATACCAGCGGCCTGGTCTTCCGCGTCACCCCCGGGGCGGCGCTGCACGGCGTGGTGACCGCCGACGGCGGCGATCCGGTTGATGGGGCCAAAGTGCTGCTCTTCCTCAAGCCCCACGGGCATAATCCCGGCGCAAGAATCACCCAGGCGGGTGAAGCCGCCAGCGACGACACCGGCGCGTATGAGTTCGACGACCTGGCCGCGGGCGAGTACATACTGGCGGTCAAGGCAGAGCCGTGGTATGCGATGAGCCGCTCTGCCGCAGGAGGGAAGCAGCGGACGGAAGGGGATGCAGGCGCGGTACTCGACGTGGCATATCCGATAACTTACTTTGACTCGACGACCGATGAGGCCTCCGCAACCGGCATTGTACTCGCCGGTGGCAGCAGCGAAGAGGCCGACTTCATTCTGCATGCGGTTCCGGCGCTGCATCTGACGGCGGAGACGGCCAACAAGCAGAACGGGGGACTTGCCAGTCCCGCGTTGCTGCAAATCATCTGCGGCTCACCGATCTCCGTAGAAAGCACCCGCGTCCCGAATTCATCAGGAACTGGCCCAGCGGAGACGAATGTTGCGGAATTCCGTGGCATAGCTCCCGGCCACTATGAACTGACGCAGGGCGATCCGCCGCGAGTCGCGGAGATCGACGCTACCACCAGCCAGCGGATCGATCCCAGCCTGGGCACACCGACCGTGGCCGTCTCGGGTAGCCTTCAATCCAGTAACGGCTCTGCGTTGCCTGCGAATCTGGGCATCATCCTCACTTCTCTTGAGGACAAGCCCCATGCCCCGCTGCAAACGCAATGCAACAACGGCTCCTTCACCTTTGCCGCAGTCCCGCCAGGAGCCTGGGAACTCGTCCTCGCAAACCCCAGTAAATCGCTGCCAATTACCGCGATCACCATTGGCAACCGAACGCGCGCGGGAAGCAAAGTCATCGTGCGCGACAAGCCAATTCAACTGGTCGCCACGGTGAGCCAGTCCGAAACGCGCGTCGAGGGCTTTACCCTCAACAAAAATGGCAAAGGCCAGCCCGGCGTGATGATGGTGCTGGTCCCCAAGGAACCGTCCGCCTTCCCCGCCCTCGTCCGCCGCGATCAGTCCGACTCCGACGGCAGCTTCTCGCTGCGCGATGTGGTCCCCGGCCAGTACACGGTCGTCGCCATTCAGGAGGGCTGGGAGCTGGATTGGGGGCGCCCCGAGGTCATCGGCCGCTATCTTTCTCATGGAGTCGCCGTCACAGTGACTGAGAACTCAGGCAAGCTGCTGCGGCTCTCCGAAGCGGTTCCGGTGCAGAGGCCTTGAGAGCATGGTTTCCCACCCATTTCGCCAAGATCACGAAATGGATGGGGCACGGAGTTGCAAGACTTCATGGAACCGGGCCTGAGAGGATAGTCTAGTAGAGGTTGATGAGTGGCCGGTCAGGGTTCCAGCGGCGGCGGGCAGGGCTGAGGCCCTCATAGCGCCAGAGTCGTTTCAGCACTGCATTGAGGAGAGTCCCAAATTGAAGAGGAAGTCGTTTCTTGCGATTTTGGCCGTGGTTGCGGCCGCGTTCATGCCCCTGGCGGCCACCAGCCAGATTGCCCCCGATCGTCCGCCCCGCGCCGAGAAGACTGAACCCTCCACCAAGTACGAGGTCTACGCCGGAGCAGGCTACACCAGCCTCAACAACGTCAATCAGTCGCGCAACGGATTGATAGGCGTGAATGTCACGGTCACTCGCGACTGGGGCAAATTCTTCGGCCTGACCGCCGACGGCGGCTGGTATAAATACCCCTACGACTCGACCAACCCCGGCAACCCCACCGTGGATACGCTCTTGTTAGGCCCGGTTTTTCACGCCCATCTCTACGAGAATATCGACGGCTTTGTTCATGCGCTGCTGGGCGTCGAACACATCAACGGCACGAGTTCCACACCTGGCCTTCCCTTTTCCACTCCCAACATCTCCCTGGCCGGAGGAATCGGCGCCGGCCTGGAGTACAAACTGAGTCCGCGCTTCGCTCTGCGCGCCTGGGGCGACGACATCCTCTCGTCGTTTGCCGCGAACACCAACCAGGCTGCCTGCACGAACGGGGGATGCTCAACGCATGAGAGCCGCAGTGCGCGCGCTTCGATGGGCTTGGTCTACAAGTTCTAGAGCATTTTCGCTTCACTTGTTAACATTACGAGTGCAGCAAAATGGCTTTTACTTCCACCCCAGCGACGAAGACCAGTCGCTGGGGACCCCGTTGAGGAAAATGCCACTCTGCTGCATGGATTCTGTATACACCAGAATCGAAAATGCTATCGCGAACCTCCGCATGAGTGGCGTTTTCAAAGGGCGCAGCCCTGAAGCCGTCCCTTATCACAGCATTCATGGGACAAGAAGTCAGAAGATCCACCGCGCCGTCAGCACCAGCCCGTGATTGAAGGTGTGGAAGCGGCTGGCGGCGATCTGCATCCCCGCGCCTACGGCCAAGCCGGGCCGCGACTTTGGATCAGAGGGATGCAGCGCGCACTTGCCCACGATCAGCCCCGGCGTGAGGAACTCCTGCCTCTTGCCGTCGTTCGTACCACCCTTGTAGAAAGTTGCGTTGCTTTCAAGCTCCGGCCAGAAGATCTTGCCGATGCGGTATTGCGCCACGGTATTCCAGGCCACCGGCCGGCCGGAGGCGGTAATGGCGGGATTGCCGGTGGGCAGGGTTGCGCCCAACGTCGTTTGCACATCGAAGCTGCCCCAGCCCTTGCCCCCGCCCACGGTGGGCGCGACGCTGGCGTCGGTTGAGCCGTTCTTGTAGCTGCCGGTGGGGATGGTGGCCAGCACCCATGCGCTCAGCGTATAGCTGCCGTGCTGTGCGTTGCCGCTCAGCAGGCGGTACTTGCCCAGGAACGAGAGGTCTCCCGCGCCGTCCTTGGCGGTGGAGTTGTGCTGGATGTACGGCGGCAGATCGAAGGCTATCTCCGTCCGCGCCCAGGGAATCAGGTTCAGGCCCTTGCTGTTATCGAAGTTCCAGGTAGTGGTGAGGGCGGGCGCAATCTGCCGTACCATGTCGGTGCGCGCCACCTGGATGAGTCCGGTGGTCGTGGTGACCAGCGGAACCGCCCAGCCGGGCTGTTTGGCTTGCGTGGCCGAGGCGCGCGCCTCCCACTGGTTGAAGAAGCCGCCTGAAGCGGCGCTCGCTGAGCCGTCTTGCGCATGCAAACTGGCCGTGGTCAGCAGAATGAGCAGGGAAAGGGGTAGTTTTCTCATGCCGGTGCCTTGAGCATGAAGGGCGGCGCGGGCGCGGGCAACTGCCCATCGGTGGAGGCTTATCTCCACCTATGGGCGGAGAGGAACGGTCCGGAAGCTGCAACCGGCTAACCCTCCACCGTCCGCTTCAACTGCCCGCAGGCGGCGTAGATGTCTCGCCCGCGCGGTTTGCGCACGTAGGCCGGAATCCCCGCATCCATCAACGTGCGGCGGAAGGCTTCCACCGCTTCCAGTTGCGGTGTTGCGTAGTGAATGCCTGGACCGGGATTCCAGGCGATCAGGTTGACCTTGGCGGGCAAGCCGGTTCGGCGGATGAGACGAGCCACTTCGACGGCGTGCTCGGGGCGGTCGGTGACGCCGCCTAGCAGGACGTACTCAAACGTAATGCGCTCGCGAGGGCGGAGTTTTACTTTGCGCACGGAGTCGATGACCGACGCGATGGGCCACTTGCGGTTGATGGGCATGATCTGGCTGCGAACGGCGTCGTTGGGCGCGTTCAGGCTGATGGCCAGCTTGGGCCGGAACTCCGGCAACTCGCCTGCAAAGCGCTCGATGCCTGGGACAATTCCAGAGGTCGAAACGGTCATGCGCTGCGGGCTCAGGCCCATCTCGCCCACCAGCAGCCGCACCGCGCCCATGAAGTTGCCGTAGTTCAGAAACGGCTCGCCCATGCCCATGAAGACCAGGTTCACACGATCCCGCCCCACCTCGACGGCGTGACGGTCGAAGACAGCCAGCACCTGGCCGGCGATTTCGCCCGCAGTGAGATTGCGCTGCAAGCCGAGCCTGGCCGTAAGGCAGAAGTCGCAATTCACCGCGCAGCCGACCTGGCTGGAAACGCAGATCGTGGCGCGTTGTCTGTGATGTTCCCTGGTCTCAGAATCGAGACCAGGGGCACCCAGCCCATGGGCGGAACCGAGTTGGTGGTCTCCCACCCTTTCCGCTGAAGAACGCGGAAAGGATGAGGCACCCAGAGTTTCTGAACGATCCGAGTCGCGTCCTTCGCCAGAGTCGCTCCCATCGCCGCTTTCGCCGCCGTCGCCCTCCGGCATCCAGACGGTCTCCATCGTCAGACCATCGCCGCTTTGCCCCTCGACCAGGTAGCGCTCCGTGCCGTCCGCGGATTGGAAGACCTGCGTAATGGCTGGCCGGCCCACTTGCCAGCCTTCAGCGGCCAGCCGCTGGCGGAGCGCCTTGGGCAGTGTGGTGATCGCATCCAGCTCGGTAATTCGCTGGCGATAGAGGGCTTCCACCAACTGGCAGCCGCGCCAGGGGGGTTCGCCCGCTTCCAGCATGCAGTCCGACAGATCTTCCGCGTCCAGGCCGAAGAGACTCTTGCGGCTCCGCCGGCCGAGGTCGTCGAACTGAACGAGTTGGCTGGACTTTTCTCTCATCACTGGGGCCAGCATAGAGCATTTCCCCCGCGCGCCGCATTCGCTCAAAAAATGCCGCGCAAGCCAGCATTGGCCTACAATCAGTTTTTGTACCTTGATCCCTGACCCCTGAACCCTGGAGAACGATGACCACGGAACGCAACCTTCGCCGCACCGTACTGCCGAACGGCCTGATTCTGCTGACCGAGCGCATGGAGTATATGCGTTCAGTGGCCATGGGCGTATGGATCAAATCCGGCTCCCGCTGTGAGGCCGCCGAGACCAACGGCATCTCCCACTTTGTTGAGCACATGCTCTTCAAAGGCACGCGCTCGCGCACCGCGCAGCACATTGCCCGCGAGATGGATTCGATCGGCGGCAACCTGGACGCCTTCACCGGCAAGGAGACCATCTGCTTCAACGTCAAGTCGCTGGCCGAGCACGTGCCCATTGCGCTGGACGTGCTGGCCGACCTGGTGCTCAATCCGGTCTTCGACCTGCCCGACATCGAGCGCGAGCGCGGCGTGATTCTGGAAGAGATCAAGCTCGACGAGGACAATCCGGAGGTGCTGGTCCACGAGCTGTTCACCCAGGCATTTTGGAAGGATCATCCGCTGGGCTGGCCGATTCTGGGCACCAAGGCGACGGTGACGGGACTGAACCAGCGGAGCCTGGTCGACTATCACTGCGACCGTTTTCACGGTGGCAACATGATCTTCGCCGCGGCCGGCAATCTGGACCACGACGTCTTCGCCGAGACCATTGCAGGCAAGTTTTCCACGCTGGCCGGCGGCGCCACGCTACATGAACTGCCCGCGCCGGAGGCCGAAGCACACATTGTGCAGCGCAACAAAAAATCTCTGGAGCAGGTGCAGATCTGTCTCGGCCTCCCCGCCCCGCCCATCACCGACGACAACCGCTATGTCACGCTTATTTTGCATACCGTGCTGGGCGGCGGCATGAGCTCACGCCTCTTTCAAACCATCCGCGAGGAGCGCGGCATGGCCTACTCGATCTACTCCGACCTCAGCCCCTACCGCGACACTGGAACGTTGTGCGTCTATGCGGGCACTTCGGCGGGCAAGGCTCTGGAGGTGGTGGACCTAATTCTTGAAGAGTTCCGAAAGCTCAAGCAGGAACTGCTCAGCGTCGAGGAGCTGACCCGCGCCAAGGACCAGGTGAAGGGCAACATCCTGATGGGCCTGGAGAGCTCAAATGCGCGCATGGCCAACCTGGCGCGCCAGGAGATGTACTTCCACGAATTCATCACCGTGGACGAGATCATCGCCCGCATCGACGAAGTGAGTGCGGATCAGGTGCAGACGATGGCCCAGCGCCTCTTCGACCCAGCCCGCATCGCCGTCACCCTGCTGGGCCGCCTCGATGGCGTGAAGCTGAAACGGGAGCGGCTGGTGTGTTGACCACAGTTCTCAGTTCTCAGTTCTCAGTTGTCAATTGTCAGTGGCCAAACGAATATACAACGGCATTTGCGGAAGTCAGATGATATTTTGATTGTGTAATTAGCTCGCAACCCCAGGGCCAATCTGAGAACTGACAACTGTTTTGACTTTTCGACTAACATATGTATACTCGTTCCTATGAGTCAGCCGCATTATGCCGCCCGGCATTTCGCTTGTTGTTGCTGCTGTAGCTAGCAACAGCGCCCATCCGCGACTGAAAATCCATTCCGCATCGGCAATTCTTTTGGGATAGCTGCCTGTGTCTCCGCGCGCGCGGAGCATCCGACGCTCTCCACGCATTGCTGTCGCAATGAATCCTTCCGTCGCATGATTCTTTTTTTCAACACAATTTCATCAAGGAGAAAACTACCATGCGCGTTTTTGCATCTTCATTCCAATTGCCAGTGTCCAAGAGCCATTTCGCAACACTCGCTCTGCTCGCCGCTCTTTCCTTTGCCTCTGCCACAACGCGGGCGCAAAGCCTGGGCTACGAGGGTCCAACCGGCGTCTTCGTCACGCCCATCGCCTACACGTCCGCCTCTCCGGCCAACGGCCTTGGAAAACCCTCTGTCTCCTATCACTTCCTGGCCGGCGGTCCGGTAATCGGCGACTTCAGCACCGTCTCCACCACCGTAGGCTTTGCCAAGCGCGTCGAATTCGGCTATACCAGCGAAATTCACGCCGGTGGCGCAACCCCCTATTTCCCAGGCACGGCAGGTATTGTCACCGCAGCCGGTGTACCGGGCAGCTCGCTGTTTGCGTCCGATCTGGACATTGTTCACGGCAAGGCGACCATCGTTGCGGAGAATGCCGGAAAGACCAAGTGGGTTCCGGCCATCGCCGTGGGCACGATCTTCCGCTTCAACGACCACGATGTCTTCAACGGGCCGGCCAACGGGGGCGCGGGCACCAGCGGTTACAGCTCGCACAACGCCGACGTCTACGTGGTGGCAACCAAGGTCGTCACCCAGTTCACCAGGAAGGTTCCGTGGCTGCTCTCTGCCGGTGTGCGCGGCACCAATGCCTCGCTGTGGGGCCTGGGCGGCAACGCTCCGGACTTTACGGGGCGCGGCTTTGGCGCGCTGGCCTTGATCTTCACCGGACCCGGCAAGAGCACCATCATCCTGGGCTCCGAAGTCTCGCAGCAGCCGCAGCGGATCAAGAATCCTCTGGGCGTAAACTTCGACATTCCCACCTCCGAGGTCTACGCGGTGCGCTTCGTTCCGTCGCCCAAGCTCAAGCTGAACATCGATGCCGGCGTCCTGCAGGCGGCCAACAAGATCCTGTCGCTTCCCACAACTCCCCCAGGCCTGTACGTGAATGCCCGCTCCCGCGTGGCCTTCGGCATTTCGTACGGATTCTAATTCAGAGATCAGGGGTCAGAGATCAGAGATCAGTCTTCGGCGCACATTCGATTTATGTCGTCCAATCGGCGCAAGAGCTGATCTCTGATCTCTGATCTCTGACCCCTGATCCGAGCGCCCCATTTCCCTTTCGCGTCCATACGTTGTAGGATTTTCTCGGATAGGCCGTAATTTCTTGGCCGCTCGCAGAGGAATTGGAAACCCATGAATCGCAGGAAATCGAACTCTCGCACTCGCCGCGCCGTGCCGCACAACGGCTTTACCTTGATGGAGTTGCTCATCGTCATGGCCATCATCACCATCCTGATGCTGCTGGCCATTCCCACCTTCAGCGCCTTGCGGAGACAAGGCAACCGGCTCTCGGCGATCAAGTCCATTCAGGCCATCCAGGAGGCGGAGACGATGTACTCGTCCAACTACCCGACCTACGGCTACGCCTGTTCGCTGCCGGCTCTGGGGGGCGATTCGAGCGCCGGGGCTCCTTCGCCAACTGCCGCGCAGCTTTTGAAGGCCGACATTACTTCGGGCTTCAAGGACGGCTATAACTTCGCCATCACCAATTGCACCAAGGTGACGGCCAGCGGAACGGACCGCATCACCAGCTACACTATCACCGCCGTCCCGCAGACCATTGGCAAGACCGGCGACAGCGGCTTCTGCGCCGACGATTCCAGCATCAAATCCGACCCGGCGGGCGGCACCAACTGCACACAGCTGGTGCAATGAGCGGGGGCATACTCTTTCGGCGTGGCGGCGCTATTCTGGCCGCCGCTATGCTGTCGGCTGGTATTTGCGTCGCGCAGCAGCCTTCGCCCAGCGCGCATGAGTTGGCCCAGCGCGTGGATCGCCATTACAACCAGCTTCACTCGCTCCAGGCGGGCTTCAGCGAGAGCTATGAAGGCCTGGGGATGCGGCGCACCGAGAGCGGGACATTGCTGCTGCTGAAGCCGGGGCGCATGAAGTGGGAGTACAGCGAGCCTGCGGGCAAGCTCTTCCTGCTCGACGGCAAGTACGCCTGGTTCTACTCCCGCGGCGACTCTCAAGTGCAGCGCATCCCGGCTAAGCAACTGGACGACCTGCGCTCGCCGCTGCGCTTTCTGCTTGGCCACACGGAACTGGAAAAGGAATTGATCGGCCTGACGCTGGCGCCTGCCCCGAACGGCTGCTTCGCGCTCAGCGGCCAGCCCAAAGGCCAGGAACAAAGAGTGGCGCGGCTCACACTCACCGTGACCGCTGACGGAACCATCAACGGCATTGAGATTGAGGAAACCGACGGCGCGCTGACTCGCTTTACCTTCACCGCTGAACAGCCCAATGTAGCGATTCCCGCGGCGGTATTTCACTTCACGCAGCCCGCCGGTGTGCCGGTGGTGGACGCGCTGCCGCCGGTGTAAGACGAGGGACTAAGGGACTAGGGACCAGGGACTAAGGGACTAAGGGACCAGGGGACTATGGGACTAAGGGACTAGGGACTGTCTGGAATCGATTTGGTGAGCGTAAAAAGTGTGGGGTTTTCTATTGTATCTCATTTATAATGATATAGATGGGAGAGTAATTTCGCCGCGACGATCCGCATCCGGCTTGGCTGTTACCTCCTGCGCTGCAGGACTGGCTAACGGAATAATATTTGGCGCGGTTTTGGTAGACGTGGCGGAGTCGCTCGATCGGAACGCGATCAATGTGCCAAGGATGGTTGCGGTCTAGCAGCCTATGCGCCTTGTGGAAGGAAGAGCTCAGCGGGAGGCTTCCTCATTGTTCCGGGATTTCCAGCATGAGGTTGGCGGTAGCGCCGGGCGAGAGCGTGACTTGCTGGCCGGGGGTGGGCAGCGCGGATAGAACCGCCGGGTTGCGGTACTCCAGGCGCACGGGGCGGTCGAAGGTGTAGACGTGATAGCTGCCGGGGGTCAGGCCATCGACGGTGAGGGTTGCACCGGAGGAGGGATGCACGGTCATCGGCGGAATGTTGGCGGTGGTGTCGAAGTCGGGAACGACGTAGACAGTGTAGAAGGGCTCGTCGCCGGGCAGGAAGGCGGCCAGCAGCGGCGGCAGCGTCAGGGCCAGTTTGGCGCAGTCGTCGCGCAGAGTCAGCTCCATCGGCGGCGGTGAAGTGCCCAGGGGCACATTCAGCGGCTCGCGGGCCAGGTTGACGCCTCCTGCGCTGAAGGAATCCACGCACAGGCTGCGGTCGTTGAGCTGCACGCTGATCCAATGCGGGCCAGGTTCGAGGCTATCCAATTCCAGAATGTCCGCCCCGGCAATCTCTGCTGTCGAGTTTGAGCTGGCATTGCCCATCGGTGGGTTAACAGCCATCGTGGCCGTCACCGTCACCAGGTTCATCAATTCCTGACTGGCGTTCGTGCTGGACTGTGTGTTCGTTCGTACGGCGCGCAGATGAATCGGCCAATTTGGCTGTGGTGAAAGCGGAATTTTTAGATCGGCTTCGGAATGGCCGTCGATGGAAAACTCCGCAAATCCCTCGAATTGTGTTGGCTTTTGTTCCATTTTTCCTGAGGCATTACCGGAGCTAGAGAAACGAGATCCACCTTTAGCCGATGCCGCGGCTAACAGCGTATACGTCCCATCCGGCAGGATGGCCTGGATGGTGTGCGTCGCTTGATCGAACGGTGCTGAGTAATCCAGTTGGCGGTCTGCCGTATCCAGCACCGCGGCCGCAAGAACCGGCCCCGACGAGAAGAAGTCTTGTTCAAGCCCCTTGCCCTCGAATGGCTTGCCGTTGGGCAGGATCGGCGTCGCTGTGACGGTGTAAAAAGGCTCCAGCGGCAGCAGCAGGTTGGCCTCGGCTTGCTGGCCTGCCGCGAGCCGGATGCGCGCGGCGCCTGAAAACTCTTGCGCCTCGGGATAGAAGACCGTTGGGTAGCCATTGCGAACGACCTTGGCTCCAGCCGCCACTGCAGTTGCCACTGGTTCGCTCTCCAGGGTGGGCCTGGTAAAGAACGCGTAGACCCCGGCGGGCAGGCCGGCAAAGCGGTAGGCGCCGTCGCCGTTTGTTTTGGTAACGCCGTTCTGCGTCCAGACGGCGCGGCCGTTGCTCACCACCTGCTTGAGCAGCGTCAACTCAATGCCCTGCGCGGGGTCGCCGGTGGATAGCTCGATGTGGCCGTGGATCGCCGAGGTGGGCGTCAGCGCGAAGGCCAGATCCGGCATCTCCGCCGCCACCAGCACGCTGTGCGCCGGGCCGTCGCCCTGATAGCCCACGTCTTCGGTGGCGTAGGGGCGGTCGTTGAAGCCTGGCTTGCGGACGCGGATGGTCTGCGGGCCAACGGGAACGCCGGGCAGTTCGAAGCGGCCTTCGCCATCGGTCAACGCGCCGATCCCGGAGTCGCCCTCGATGAGCACCAGCGCCCTGGGCAGCGGCTCGCCGGTAGCGGCGTTGCGCACGACGCCATGCACGGCCGTCCGCGCGGGTGTGGGGGCTTCCTCAGGCTGCGGTTGCTGCGCCGGGGCCAGCATTGCGGCCAGCAGAAGCGCGGCGCAGAGCAACCGTGCCGCCAGCCGACGAGGGCTTGGCCGAGTGGCGAGCTTGCCGCCCACGCGTTCATCGATTGCAATAGGGTCCACCCATTATTGTGACGGATTCCGGCGGCGAAGGGAATCGGGGCTGGCAGAAATCCGCGGCGAAGATCTGGCTGGGAAGGATGCGGCCTTCCGTTCGAGGTTCATCGTTTCTCCGGCCTCAGAATCGAGAGCTGGGCCACCCAGCAGTGGGTGCAGGTCTGGAGACCTGCACGACAGCCGCTCTGGAGAGCGGCGCTACAAATTTCGCAATTTACGAATGCGTACGTAGGATGACTGCGGCCTTCCGTTCAGAGGTTCATCGTTTCTCCGGCCTCAGAATCGAAAGCTGGGCCACCCAGCAGTGGGTGCAGGTCTGGAGACCTGCACGACAGCCGCTCTGGAGAGCGGCGCTACAAATTTCGCAATTTACGAATGCGTACGTAGGATGGCTGCGGCCTTCCGTTCAGAGGTTCGTCGTTTCCCAGGTCTCAGAATCGAGATCTCCACCCCACCTGGGCCACCCTCAACTACAGCCGCTTGATAAAGGCCTGCGCTTCTTTCAGTTGCGGAAAGAGTTTCTCCTCGGCCTTGAAGGCGCGCGAATGGACGCAGCGGCGCAGGCCGCGCCGCGTGACCGGGTGCTTCAGGTGCAGCATCTCGTGGTAGAGCAGGTACTCGACGGCGTAGCGGGGGCTGGACGGGCGGTCGAAGACGCGGCTGACCACGATGGTGTTGTGGGCGGCGTCGTAGTGGCCCAGCGCGCGCTTGGCGACGCTCTCGCTCCATGTCAACTCGGGCCGGCCAAGCAGGCCGCCGAAGAAACGAGCGTTCAGCGAGTCGAAAATTACTTCGAGATGATAATAGCGGCCCTCGGGGCCGAAGAAGCGCTTGCTGCCGCGCGCGCCGCGAATAAGCTCCGTCTGGCGGGTGACGGCGGCGCTCATGTAAAACCGCTTGTAGCGAAGTTCTTGCGCGGGGTCGAGTTTTTTCTTGTCGTAGAGCTTGGCCAGAAGAATATGCGCGATGGCGTGGATCACCGGCTCCGGCGCGCCCTCGAGCAGATCGGACAGGCTGACAAGAATCTGCCCTTCGCGCAGGCGAATTCGGGTATTCAAAGAGGTATAGCGGCGGAAACGAAGCACGATGGGCGGCATCGGCGCCCTGGGGCGCAACGCCCGGTACTCCTCCTGAAAGATGGGAACAAAATCGGCGGCCACTAACAACAGTTTACAGGGAACAGGGGTCAGGGTTCAGGGTCACGGTTTTCGCTCGAGAACGATCAGCCGCTGGCGCGCCTGCCACTCCTGATTGGGAAACTTTCCCGCGGACGCTTCCAGAAAGTGATGATAGTAGGCAATCGCCTGCGGCTTCAGTAGCAATTTGTCGTAGGTAGTGGCCCAGAGAAAGTAACTGGAGGGAACTTCGGGAAGATATTTGGCCCGCATGGTCAGGGCGTGGAGCGTGATCTCAGGCCGATTGGTGCGCGAGGCGGCGAAGGCCAGCCCGCTCCAGCCATCGGCATTGGCCGGGTCGAGGCGCGTGGCCTTGTCGAAGACCGTGAAGGCCGCGGCGTAGTTGAGTTGGCGCGTCAGGTCTTGCGCATGCGCCACCAGCAGGTCCGGGTCATCGGGTTTGTCCGCAAGCAGCGCGACGTAGAGTTTGTCCGCCTCCACCGCTTCTCCGGCGTCGTCCAGCACCTCGGCCAGCATATGGGTAATGGCTTTGTCGCCGGGGTGGGCGGCGTGCAGTTTTTGCAAGAGCGGCAACGCCTCGGCCTTGTTCTCAGAGGCCAGCACCGCGGCTAGTTGAGCGTTCAGCGCCTCGTCGTCGGGCGCTTGCTCCAGCGCCTTGCGGAGCAGGGCTTCAGCTTCAGGATACTGTTTGCGCGCAATCAACAGGTGGGCCAGACCGGCGCTGGCCGCCGCGGAGTTGGCATCCCTGGCCAGGATGCGGCGGTAGGCTTTCTCTGCGTCATCAAACTGCCCTGCCTGGCCGGCGAGATCCGCGGCCAGCAGCGTGTCGGCAGGCGTCTCCGGCGAGAGCTTCAGCGCCTCCAGCAAATCATTCGAGGCCTCCGCAGGATCGCTTGCGCGGTCAATCTGCGCCAGCGCCCGCCAGGCCCGCGCCTTGGCGACGGCTCCAGCCTCGCCGGGATCAAGCCCGGTGGCCGCCGCCAGCTCCGTCCGCGCGGCTACCAGTTGATTGAGGCGCGCCAGCAGCAGCCCCAGCTCCACATGCGCCTCAAAGGATTGCGGATTCGCCTCGATAGCCCGCCGGTAGAGCGCGGCCGCGTCGTCCAGCCGGTTCTCGGCGTCGGCCACGTAGCCCGCGTCAAAGAGCGCCCGCGCATCGGAGGAATGAGCAGCCAGCCAGGGGGTCAGTTTGGCCTCCGCCGCCTTCCAGTCGGACTTGACGATGGCCGCCTCGGCCTCCGCAACCAGCGCGGGGATGGACTGAGGCACGGCGGCTGAGGGAGCATTGGCTCCGGATTTCTGCGCGGGAGTCTGGCCGAATGCGGCAAGCGAGGCGCAGAGCAGAACGAAAAAAGAAAAACGCAGCACGGAAGACCTCAATCCATAGTTTACCGGGGCGGAGCGTTGACGACGCAGCAGTGGATTGGACGCGCCAGGATGGGGGAGGAATCGGAGTGATTGCCCCGGACAGCCCGGATGGATGATAATCTTTGGCCGAAAGAGTGGAAATTAACAATATGGCATTGACTCGAAATGGGCCGAAGGGAGTATCCTCTCGGCAGAGTAGTTGCACTGACTTCCCAAGAGAGGTACAACGGAAATGCGTAGTTTCAAATCTTTCATGTCGGCAGCCTTCGCGCTGCTGACCTTCCTCGCTCTTGCACCGGCGACGCCGGCGCACGCCCAGGCCCCCGCTTACCTTCACGCCCTCTCCGACCTTCGCGCCGCGCGCGAGTATCTGAAATTGGACACCCGTCCGAGTGCAGCCGGCGCCTGCTACCATGCCACCGATGAGATCAACAAGGCCATCGGCGAAATGAAAAGGGCCGCTCGTGACGACGGCAAGAACCCCGACATCACTCCGCCGCCGCAGAGCGCGGGTAATCCGGGTTGGCCTATCCATTCAGCGGAGAAGCTGTTGAGAGAGGCGCGCCGCGACGTTGATCATGGCCGGGATTTGCCCGAGAATATGGGCCTGCGAGAACGCAGCATTGAGCACATCGACAAGGCTCTGCAAGCCCTGGCGCCTTTCCTGTAAGCTGGCGCGGCGCCGCTCACCCGTTCTACTCCATTCGAGGCAACAGCACACTGCCCGGTGCGCTGCTGCCTCGATTTGTGTTTACATGAAGCTCTCAGTACTGAAGCGCGGCTCAGTATGGCCCTGCGCCAGATTCTGAAAGGAGAGCCTCATCCGGTTCGAAGAATTTCCCCCCGCGCCCTATAATAAAGAATGGCTGTCTGTGCCCTGAGCCTCACAGTGGGAACAGCAATGCAGGCGGCGCAACTTCTCACTCGGTGCTTCCCTTTGAATGACGCCATCATCATCCGCGGCGCGCGGACACACAACCTGAAGAATATCTCCTGCGATATTCCCAACGGAATGCTGACGGTGATCAGCGGCGTGTCGGGGTCGGGGAAGAGTTCGCTGGCCTTCGACACCATCTACGCCGAGGGGCAGCGGCGCTACGTCGAGTCGCTCTCCGCTTACGCGCGACAGTTTCTCGAACGCATTGAAAAGCCCGATGTGGACCTGATCGACGGACTGGCTCCGGCCATCGCGATCAAGCAGAAGAACTCGACGCGCAATCCGCGCTCCACCGTCGCCACGGCCACCGAGGTCTACGACTACCTGCGGCTGCTCTACGCGCGCTGCGGCACGGTTCACTGCGTCCACTGCGACGGCCTGGTGAAACGCGACTCGATGGACGAGATCGCCGAAGCGATCCTGGGACTCGGTGAGGGAACCCGCCTCAATGCGCTCTTCCCGGTGCGCCACGCTGAGCAGGCGCCAGAGGCCGAAGCCAAGCATGTCAAGAGAGCGGCCAAATCCGCCGCCAAGCCGTCTCCCGAATCCCCGCTGACCGAAGCCCTCAAAGCCCGCCTTATCGAGCTGCGCGCCTCCGGCTTCAACCGCCTCTACCAACGGGGCCGCATCTTCGAGTTCTCCACGCCCGAATCGCTTCTCGACCTCGATTTCACGCTGCCGGTCTTTGTGCTCCTGGACAGGGTTGTCGTCAGCGAGGACAACCGCGCGCGCATCGTCGATGCCGCGGAGGTTGCCTACCGCGAGGCCTGCGAAGTCATCTTCGAGGAACTCCCGCGCGACGAAACTGCCCCGCGTCCGCGCCATCGCTTTTCGGGCGCGTATGAATGCAAGAGCTGCCATCGCCCCGGCCGCGAGCCGGAGCCGAGACTGTTCAGCTTCAACAATCCCTACGGCGCCTGCCCGCGCTGCCAGGGCTTCGGCAACACCATGGACTTCGACCTGAACCTAGTCATTCCCGACAAAGGCCTCAGCCTGGCCGATGGCGCCATTGATCCCTGGAATCGCCCCAAGTACCGCCCCTGGTTCACGGAGTTCCGCAAGCACGCGGCGGAGCTGGGCGTGCCGCTGGACGTGCCCTGGCGCGAACTGCCGGAGGCCGCGCGCGAGATTGTGCTGCGCGGCAAAGGCACCTTCGCAGGCGTCTACGGCTTCTTCACGCAGATGGAGCGCAAGAAGTACAAGCTGCACGTGAGGGTGATGCTGAGCAAGTATCGCGGCTACGCCGAATGCCCCGACTGCCGCGGCCAGCGGTTGAGAGCCGAGGCCCGCAGCGTCCGCATCAATGGTTTGAGCATTTGCCAGTCCACCGCGCTCACCATCGCCCAGGCCAAGGAGTTCTTCTCCGCGCTGCGCCTCTCGCCGATGCACGAGGAGATCGCAGGCTCCATTCTCCACGAGGTCCGCCAGCGTTTGAGCTTTCTCGACGCGGTCGGCCTGGAGTACCTGACCCTCGACCGCCTTGCCTCCTCGCTCTCCGGCGGCGAGGCGCAGCGCATACAGCTCGCCACCTCGCTTGGTTCGCGGCTGGTGGGCGCGCTTTATGTGCTGGACGAGCCTTCGATCGGGTTGCACACGCGCGATACTGCCCGCCTGATTCGCATTCTGAAAGAGCTGCGCGACCTGGGTAACACCATCATCGTCGTGGAGCATGATGCCGACATTCTCCGCGCCGCCGATCATCTGCTCGACCTTGGCCCCGGCGCAGGCGAACAGGGCGGCAAGCTGCTCGCCGAGGGCGTTCTGGCAGAGATCGAGGCCAACCCCAACTCCCTCACCGGCCGCTATCTCTCCCACCAGCTCTCCATCCCCGTGCCCACGCGCCGCCGTCCGCCGGGCAGGGAACGCCTCATCCTGCGCGGCGCAACGGCCAACAACCTCCACGGTCTCGATGTGGAAATTCCCCTGGGAATGCTGGTCGCCATCACCGGCGTCTCCGGCTCGGGCAAATCCTCGCTGGTTCACCAGGTGCTCTATCGCGCCGTGGCGCGGGCGCTCGGCCAGGGCGACGGCGCGGACCCTTCCAGCGTCTACAAATCCCTGACCGGCGTCGAGCGGATCAACGACGTGGTGCTGGTGGATCAGACGCCTATCGGCCGCACCCCGCGCTCCAATCCAATCACTTACATCAAGGGCTTCGACCTGGTCCGCGAGCTCTTTGCCGCGCAGCCCGAGGCCAAACGGCTTTCGCTCACGCCGGGGCATTTCTCCTTCAACGTCCCCGGCGGCCGCTGCAACACCTGCGAGGGCGACGGAACGGTCACCGTCGAAATGCAGTTCCTGGCCGACGTCGAGCTGCCCTGCGAGGATTGCAACGGCACCCGCTATCAGGCCAAAATCCTCAACGTCGAGTACAAGGGCAAGAACATCCACGATGTGCTGCAAATGACCGTGAAGGAGGCGCTGCGCTTCTTCGCTGGACAATCGCGATTGCTGGAAAAGCTGGCCGTCCTCGACGAGATCGGCCTTGGCTACCTCAGGCTCGGCCAATCGGCGACGACACTTTCCGGCGGGGAGGCGCAGCGCGTCAAGCTGGCCGCCCACCTCTCCCAGGTGCGCGCCGCCAACGCCGTCGCCAAACCCTCTCAGGCCAGCCGAGTCCTTTATATTCTCGACGAGCCCACCACCGGCCTCCACTTCGACGATGTCTCGAAGCTGCTGACGGCCTTCCGCAAGCTGATCGACGGCGGCGGCTCGCTGATCGTGATCGAGCATAACCTGGATGTGATCAAGTGCGCCGATTGGGTGATCGACTTAGGCCCCGAAGGCGGCGAAGCCGGCGGCAGAATCGTGGCTGAAGGCACGCCGGAGGAGATTGCGGCACATCTTCTCTCGCATACCGGAAAGTGGCTGGCGCGGGTGCTCTAAGGAGCCAAGGCTATTTTTTGCAAGGGCCGGTGTTTCGCGTTGTCTCCCTTGATGACCAGCCACAGCGCCGTGCCTACCTCCGCGACAAACATGATAGGAAAGAGCGGGTAGGTCCACTTCTCATACTCTGGGAAGAGGCACATCTGCACAAAGCAGATCCAGAGACAGAAGCAGTCCGCGAACAGCAGTACACCCCAGAAGCGCGGAATGAACCCCGACTTATAAACCAGCCAGCCGAAGGGAAAGAGCCATGCGCCATAGAAGAGATTGGCGACGATCAAGCCCGAACCGCCGACGCGCAGCAATAGCATGGCCAGGACCTGCATTTGATCCGCGGTGAAGCCATGCAGCAGATCGGTGTCGGTCAGGCATTTCAGAGCGCCGAAACGAGTGATCGCGGAGGCGCACTCCACAGCGACGCCGGTAAGGTTGAGCAGCACCAGCAGCAGAGCCAGATTCTTGCCTACCGGCTTCAGAAGAACGTAATAAGACCAAGTGGCGCATAGAAAGAGCAGCGTGGCAACGATTTCGGTCACAAAGGAAACACGGAAAAACAGGATAGATTGCTGAATGTTGTGCGCCGTGGCAGCCAGATCGCTCCAAACCACCTGATGGCTCTGCATGATCCCGAAGGAAGCGATGAACACGATATAAGCCAGATAGACAGCACCCGCCCGCCGGGCCAGCTTGTCACGCGATGGGCTTTGTTCTTTGATTGCGTTCTCTTCAACTTTCACTTCCATCATTTGCTCACTTTCTCCTTCCTTGCTTGATCGACTGTTCACTCGTAGCGCAACGCCTCGATGGGATCGAGATTAGCGGCGCGGATGGCGGGGATCATGCCGCTGATCAGCCCGGTCAATGCCAGGATAACGGTGGCGATGATGACCGAGGAGGGCGAGATCAGCAGGCGGATGTCGGCGGATTCGGCATTTTTGGCCAGCGCGCTGTAAAACGTGATGCGCCCGACCATCAGGGAAACCGCGTAGGCCAGCGCGATGCCCGATACGCCGCCGACGGTGGTGATGGCAAGGGCCTCGGCGAGGAACTGGATCAGGATGTGATGCCGCTGCGCGCCCAGAGCCTTCTCGATGCCGATCTCGCGGGTGCGCTGCTGCACGGACACCAGCATGATGTTCATCAGGCCGATGCCGGCGATGCCCAGAGTGAGCGCACCCACCAGCGAAAGAAGCACCTGCAAAGCGATGGAGAGAATCTTGAACTGGTGCAGCTGGGTCATCAGGTTTGCCACCCAGATGGCCCGCTTGTCGGTGGGGCGGAAGTGGTGCGCCGCGCCCATGGTTTCGCGCAGGCTCTTTTCCGCCAGTTCGTTGTCGCCTTGATAGGCGAACCAAATGCCTCCCAGGTATTTGGTGTCGGCCAGATCGCTCATGGTGTTGAAGGGAATGTAAATCTGCCGGTTGATGTCGTTATCGTCGCCCTCCTGCATCTTGGGGGTGAGTACGCCGACGACGGTAAACATCTCGCCATTCAGACGAATGGTCTCGCCCAGCGCCCAGCCGCCGCTGAAGAGCTTGGTCTTGGCCTCGGAGGCGATGACGCAGACGTGGGCGCGCTGCTGGTCCTCGGCTTCATTGAAGAAGCGGCCCTGCGCCGTATCGAGCTTCAGGATATTCTGGTAGGCGGTGCGAACGCCATTCACTGACCAGGTGTAGGTGTGCAGATCGTTCTGCACAGTCACATCCTTGTAATTGGCCGGCGAGATATAGGTAATGCCGGGAACGGTATTGGCAATGCGGTCCACATCGTCGAGGGTGAAGCGTATCCAGACGCCGGCCTTGTCGCCGCCGGCCTGTTCGCTGGTTCGGCCGGGCCAGAGGCCGATGGTGCTGGTGCCCCACTGGGCGAAGATGCTCTCGATGGCGCGGCTGAAGCCTGCGCCGTAGGCCAGCAGCAGCACCACCGTGGCGATGCCCCAGGCCATGCCGATCATGGTGATGGCCGTGCGGCGGCGGTTGTAGAGCATTGCCTCCCAGGCCTGGCCGAGTATGTCTTTGAGCATGGTTGCTCCAGGAGCAGGTTGACAAGTTGACAGGTTGACAGGTTGACGGTTGACGGTTGACAGGTTGACGGTTGAATCAGAGATCTTAAAGTTTGGATGTTGTTTTCAGAGAACGAAGAAGCAAAACAACAGCTTTCCTACTTCATGTGATTGTGTGATAGCAGTGTCGAGTTCATCCCGGTGGCCTACACCCACACGGCACGCGATTTCAAGTTGTGTTTGCACTTCGCATACGGATCCTCGCGCGATATCCAGGAATTGCCGGAACTCTTTTACTCCAGAGCGTCCTTGTCCTTCGGCGATGTTACTGGGGATGGAAATTGCCGCCCGCCGGAGTTGAACTGAAAGACCATAAATCTCCTCGCGCGGGAAATTGCGTGTGAGCCGATAGATGGTTTCCGTCAGATCCATCGCTTTTTGCCAGACCAAAAGATCACGAAAAGACTGAACCATTTGTTCTCCATCCTCCAGTTTTGGCATACCAGTCAGCCAGTCCACCTGTTAACTTGTCAACCTGTCAACTTGTCAACCTGCCAACCTGTCAACCCTCTCTCCGCAACGCTTCGATGGGGTCCAGGGCGGCGGCTTTGCTGGCTGGATACAAGCCCGCTACGACGCCGCTCAGCGTCAGCGATCCCAGCGCCAAAGCGGCCGACCAGGGGACGAGCCTAGGCGGATCCCAGCCGGGCATCTTGCCGGTTAGCACCTGTTGAAGCAGCCACATAAATCCCGCCGACGCTATAATGCCGATCATTCCGCTGATGCCGGTCAACAGCAGCCCCTCCCAGAAGAACTGCGCCAGGATGCTGCGTTTGGTTGCACCGATGGCCTTCAGCAGGCCGATTTCGCGGGTTCGCTCGGTCACTGAGACCAGCATGATGTTGATGATTCCCACTGCGCCCAGCCCCAGGGTCACAATGCCCACCCCGCCCAGAAAAACATCCATCGCATTGAAGATGGCCGCAATCATCTGCTCTTCCTTGATGGTGTCCCACTCTTGAAACGCATCGTTGAGCGCGGGGTCGAAGCCGTGATCCTGGGCGACGACCCGGTGGACCGCGGCCTTGGCTGCCGCCGCCTCACCCTTGACCGCCGGTTGATACTGGATGGAGCCGACTGCATCGCGCGGCACATTGTCGCCCTTCCAGGCGAAGAGTTCCTGCATGATGCTGAGGGGAATGTAGAGCCTCTGGTTTTCGCTGTCGTTATTGCCGTGTTTGATGGATTCGGCGCGACCGACGACGGTGAAGCTGACGTCGTTGATGGTGATGGTCTCGCCCAGCATGGGGTGACCGAGAAAGAGCAACTGCGCGGACTTGGAGCCCAGGACGACGACGCGGCGGCGCTCCGCCATATCCAGGTTGTTGATGAAGCGCCCGTCGGCTATGGGTAGAAAGCGTATCTCCGCATAGTTCGGCTCGACGCCCGTCACCTGGCCGGAGGTGTTGGACCAGGCGCTGACTTCGTAGAGATCGCCGCGGCCCAGCACAGCGGTAACCGCGCGCAACTGGGGCAGGGCACGCATGGCGGCCTCGTCGCGCAGGGTCATCTGATATGGGCGCATTCCGGTGTGCTGGTTGGGCAGCGCGGGGATGGTGCCATTCCACATCATGATGACATCGTTGCCGAAGGAGGAGAGCTGCTTGTGCTGGCCGCTACGGAAGCCCTCGCCGAGGCCGACCAGTACCAGCAGCGAGCCCACGCCCCAGGCGATCCCGAACATGGTCAGGAAGGTGCGCAGCTTGTTGGCTACCATGGCGCGGTAGACCTGGCCGAGAGTGTCGGAGAATGACTGCATAGCGTTTAGACGCAGAGGGAGGGCGCTCGGAGTAGGGTACGCAACGGCGGGGCTTCCGGTTCCAGCGGCTCGCCATATTCCTGCCCTGGACGCAAATATAAGCGATGAGGCTGGGGTCCAGTTTTTTGTAACAAGCAAGGGATGCTGGATGGTCATTTGCCGTAAATGGGATTCGGGTCACAGTCTTAAATGGATTAAATTTACGTGAAAGCCGGACTTGTTGCGCCAGAAGTATAATTTAATATATTCAGTCCGGATACCCTATGCGCGATGCACTACAGATCGATCCAATCCTGCGCCGGCGAATGCGCTACGCCGAAGGCAAACTCCGTGCGGCGCAACTACGGCAGTCGCGGACAGAGCGAAGCATTCTTTACTGGACCCGTATTCTGGCCGACCTGAGGCACGAAAGAACGCGCGCCATTCAGCCGCCGCTTTGGCCGGAAGAAACCATCGAAGAGAACCGAGCTGACGCGGGTTAGGGCCTGCGCCAGCTCAATTCCGTAAAGCAGGCTGCCAGTTACTTGGCTGCGGCAGCTTTCTGTGCCGCCCAGCGCTTTTTGACTGCCTCGGCGATGCGTTTCCGCCCCTCGGGTGAGAGGTTCCTCTTTTTCTTCTTTTTCGCTAGTTTTGCGGGTTTTGCGGGTTTCACGGCGACGGGCGCAACTACGACCGCGGCCTTCTTCGGCGCGGCCACTATCTTTCTGGGACGCCCGACTTTCTTCTTCGGCGCCGCTACCGCGCCGCCGCCCAGCAGTGCGCGTGCCTGCTGCAACTGAGCAATCTCCTGATCGATGGTTGCCAGAATCTCTGAAATTGACATGCTTCCTCCCTGATTGTTATAGGCAACTGGTTCAAATTCCGCGAGGCTAAGTCTGAACGCCCCAATGTGAGCCACTTGCACATAACTACAATACTCAAAGAATGGCACTTTGACAAATGACAGGGTGCAAACGCCGGTCCGGCGCATCTAATTCAACAACAGAGAATGGACACGCGCGGGCTTACAGGATGCGGAGAACTCCTTGTTTCCAGCGCAGCGGCAATGTCCCATCGCTGCTAAACTGAAAGCAATGATTCTCCCGTTTGTCCGCGAGGTCTTTGCGGAGCTGGAGCACTCTTCGGGATTTGAGCGCGTACGAAGGCATTTGAGCCTGGGTGCGGGGCGGAGATGTGTCTCCGGGCTGACGGCGACGGCGCGGGCGGTCTATCTGCCGCTGATGGCGCGGGCCGCAAGGCAGCCGGTGATTGTGCTGGTGGCCGATAACAAGGCCGCCGAGTCGCTGGAGCCGATGCTGCGCGCCGGCTGCGAGCTGACCGGAGCGGTGGACCCGGCGTTGGTGGTGCGGCTGCCGGCCCACGATGTGCTTCCCTTCGAAAATCTATCTCCACATCCGGATGTTCAGGAGCAGCGGGCGGCAGCGTTGTGGAAGCTGGCCACCGGGGCGGTATCGATCCTGATTGCTCCGGTGGAAGCAGCGGCGCTGCGGCTCTTTGACCGTGACTATTACGCCGGCCTGGCGGTGACTTTGAAGCGCGGCGAAGAGGTGGATGTGGAGGTGCTTACCGGGCACCTGGCCAGTGTGGGCTATACGCAGATGGATTTGGTGGAGATGCCGGGACAATTCACGCGGCGGGGCGGAATTTTGGATATTTATTCTCCTGAGTCCGACCGGCCGGTGCGCATCGAGTTTTTCGGCGACGAGATAGAAACTATTCGCAAATTCGATCCGGAGACGCAGCGCTCGCAAAGTGGCCTGGACGAAGCGCAGTTATTGCCGCTGACGGAGACGCCGGTGACTGAGCGGCTGCTGGCCGCGGTGCATGGACGGCTTAGCCGGCAGCGGGTGGAAGTTGAAGACGAGGAGATGGCTGTCGAGCTGGCGGCTGCCGGTGGAGTGAGCGTCTTTCCGGGCTGGGAGTTTTTCACGGCGGTGGCCGGAGCGGATAAGTCGCTGCTGACTCTTCTGCCCAAGTGCGCGCTGTTCATCGAAGAGCCTGCGATGGTGCGCAACCAGATTGATCGCTGGTGGAACAAGGTTGAGCAGCGGCATGAACGGTCGGCGATTGGCTCGCTGATCAGGCCGGAAGACATCTATCTCCGCCCCGAGGTGTTACAGGCGGCATTGGATGGGCAGATGGGACTGGATCTCGATCAGTTAGGCGTGGTAGACGTACTCGACGAGGACAACACGCTGGGCGAGATCGAGCTGAACACTCGGCCGACGCTGCGCTTTCATGGGTCGATTCCGGCGCTGACCGAGCAGTTGCGGACGCTGATGGCAGCGGAGGCGCGGATCGTGCTGGCCGCGCCGCATCAGGGAGATGTGGAGCGGCTGGCCACAGTGCTGCGCGAGTACCAGATTCCTTATCGGCTGGGCAGCCGCAATCCGCATCCCGGAGAGACTTTTCTCGATGAGGCAAGTTATCTGGCGAGCGATTTGCGCGTGCCGGTGATCGTGCGCACGCCGATAGCTTCGGGAGTTAGTTTTTTTGACGCGAATCTGTTTTTGTTCGGGGCCAGTGATTTATCGGACGACGCAGATGTGGCGGCGCGGCCGGAGCCAAGACGGTCAAAGACAGCGGCCTTTGTTTCGGACTTCCGCGACCTGGGCGTAGGCGATTACGTGGTGCACGTGGAGCACGGGATTGCCCAATATCAAGGATTAAAAGAAATTGTGCAGGACGGGCTCTCGGTGGAGTTCATGATCCTGGAGTTTGCCGAAGCTGCCAAGTTATATGTGCCGCTCACCCGGCTGGACCTGATTCAGAAGTACCGTTCGACGGACGCGGGGCCTGCACCTGTGCTGAACCGGCTTGGTTCGCAGCAATGGGCCAAGACCAAGGCGCGCGTACGCAAGGCGATGCAGGATATGACCGGCGAGTTATTGAAGTTATATGCCGAGCGAACCACCGCGCAGGGAACAGCCTTCTCCAGGGACAACGAGTTTCAGCGGGAGTTCGAAGACTCGTTCGATTATAGCGAAACCGACGACCAGATTTCGGCGATCCGCGCCATCAAGTACGACATGGAATCCACCCGGCCGATGGATCGGCTATTGTGCGGCGATGTGGGTTATGGCAAGACGGAAGTAGCGATGCGGGCGGCCTTCAAGGCAGTGCAGGACGGCAAGCAGGTGGCCGTGCTGACACCCACGACGATTCTGAGTTTTCAGCATTTTGAGACATTCAAGAAGAGATTTGCGCAATTTCCCATCAATGTTGAAATGATTTCGCGCTTTAGAACTCCAAAGGAACAAAAGTCAATTGTTGAGCGGGTGGAGACCGGCAAGGTCGATATTCTTATCGGCACGCACCGGCTGCTCTCGAAAGACATCAAGTTTCAGGATCTGGGCTTGCTGGTGGTGGATGAGGAGCAGCGCTTCGGCGTGCGCCACAAGGAAAGGCTGAAGCAGATGCGCAAGGAGATCGATGTGCTGGCCATGAGCGCAACGCCGATTCCGCGCACTCTTCATATGTCGCTGGTGGGCCTGCGCGACATGAGCGTGATCGAGACGCCGCCCAAGGACC
>CAZQRX010000010.1:0-51769 GCA_964595845.1 uncultured Occallatibacter sp.
GGTTGCTGGTCGGCCTTTGCAAGCGGGCTGCCGGCCTCACCGGTGGTCCAGCTCAACGCCGCCCCGGCATCCGCTTCCGTGCATGATCTGGTTGCGGCCACCTACGGCCGTGGCATCTGGATCACGCCCCTGTGGACAGCAACCGAGGACTTAACGACGGCCACCGCGACTCCCGGCTCCTTGACCTTCGCGAGCCAGGTCTACGGTAGCTCCAGCAGCGCGCAGACTGTGACCGTCAAGAACACCGGAACGATCGCGCTGACCCCAAGCTACGTCAATGCCAGCGGCGACTTCAGCGAAACAGGTAACTGTGCGGGCAGCATTGTGCAGCCGGGCCAGATATGCACAATTCAGGTCACATTCACGCCTACCCAAATCGGCAGCCGGACGGGCGCTTTGACCATCTTTGCCAACGTGACCGGAGGAGAGCTGACAGTCTCGCTCAGCGGGACCGGCGCGTCCTCGGGCGTATTCAGCCTGACTCCGGCCTCCGTCAACTTCGGCAGTTGGGAGGTGGAAAGCACTTCGACGGTTTTACAGGTGACGGCCAATAACAGCGGTTCGCCGGCGCTTCCCTATACCAGCGCCATCACCGGAGCCTTTTCCATCGCCAGCAACGCATGCGGCAGCTCGGTTCCGGCGGTCACATCGTGCAATTTGACCTTGGCGTTTACGCCAACTCAAGAGGGAGCGGCCACGGGAACGCTGACCTTTACCGACGCGTTCGGAACGCAGACGGTGGCGCTGAGCGGGACTGGGCTGGCCCCGCCCACAGATGCTCTATCGGTCAGCGCGCTGACCTTCCCCGGCACGATCGTCGGGCAGCTTTCGACCGCGCAAACCGTGACGCTGACCAACAGTGGCGGCGTCTCGCTGACCTCCATCGCCATCTCGGTGAGCGGAGCATTCCAGCAGACAAATGCCTGCACCGCCATCCTGCCGGCAAACTCAAGCTGCACAATCAGCGTGCAATTCGATCCCACAGTGGTGGGTAGCCAGGCCGGCACGCTCACCATCTCCGACGTGACACGCGCGCAGCCCCAGACGGTAGCTTTGAGTGGAGTGGGCATCGCTCCGCCGGCCTTCGGCGTCAGCCCGCCGAGCCTGAGCTTTGCGGCGCAGCCGCTGAACCAGGCCAGCGCGCCGCAGACTCTGACGGTGAGCAACACTGGCGGCGCTCCGCTGGCCAATGTAGGTTTCCAGATTACCGGGCCCTCCGACGGCAGCTTCTCCACCGGATCGTCCACCTGCGGCGCCACGCTGGCCAACGGCGGCAGTTGCACCATTCAGGTAATCTTTACGCCGATTGCCTCGGGCGGCAGTACGGCCTCGCTGGCGATCTCCTCGTCCACTTCCGGCGTTAAAGCTGTCACGGTGCCGCTCACCGGCGCGGGGCAGGCTATGGCCGGTCTCAACGTGAGTCCCGCGCTGCTTCTCTTTCCCACCGTCGTTCCAGGCCAGTCCAGTCTGTCGCAGACGGTAAGCCTCACCAATTCCGGCGGCTCCACGGCCAGCGCGCTCACCCTCACGGTCACGCCCCCCTTCAGTCTGGTCCAGAACAACTGCGGAGCCTCTCTAGCCGGCGGGGCAAGCTGCTCCACCGGGGTCATCTTCTCGCCCTCTGTCAACGGAGCGTTCACGGGCACGCTGACCATCGCGTCTCCCACGCTGACGGCCACGGCCAGCGTGCCGCTCAGCGGGACTGGCGGAGTGCCAGGCTCGGTTCAGTACCAACCCAGCCTGCTCATCTTCCAGCAGACGGGGGTGGGCCTTGTCAGCGGCTCCAGCACTGTCACCATCGCCAATCCCGATAGCGTGATCAGCCTCGGCAGCCTGGCTCTCAAGGTCACGCCGGGCTTTCAGTTGGTCAGCAGCACTTGCCCGGCGACGCTTGCCCCCGGAGCCAGTTGTACGGCCGTCGTCGCCTTTGCGCCGACGAGCGCCGGAGCACAGAACGGCAGCCTGAATGTGACCAGCAGCGCGCTGCCGACAGGCTCGTTTCTGGCGCTCTCCGGCATGGGATTCGACTTCACCCTTGCGCCCTCCGGCTCGTCCACCCAGACCATCGCCAACGGCCAGATCGCCTACTTCACGCTGGCGATCAACCCGCTCAACGGATCGCAGGGCGTCTTCACCTTCCAGTGCGGCACGCTGCCCACTTCCGCATCCTGCGCCTTCAACCCCCCAAGCGAAGGCATTCCCGCCAACACCACCGGCAACGAAGTGGTGGAGATTGCCACCGGGCTGACCCAAACCTCGGCCCGCTCCTCGCGTCCGCCGGTGTGGCCCGTTCTTCCGCTGGCCTGCGGACTGGTGCTGCTGCCCATTGCTCTGGCGCGGCGGCGCAGGGCGCTTCTGCTCGTGGCGTTGCTGGCCATTCTCACCGGCGGCGTCTCCAGTTGCGCGTCGTCCAGCGGCGGCGTCACCACGGTCCTGACGAAAACCGGTACCGGCATTACCCCGCCGGCAACCTACTCGATCCCCGTCACCGCAACCTCGAACGGCGTCTCGCACCAGGTCACACTCACGCTCATCGTGGACTGAACGGCGTGGTGAAAGAGCGCAAGCGAAAAAACGCTATACTCTACTTTCGGACCTTCGCAGGGAGCGCTCGCCATCGACCGTTACGAAGGACGCGCATGGGAAAAGAGCAGAAGATGACCGCCAGAGTGACCGTGGAAGAAGTCGAGCGCGTGGCCGAGCTGGCCCACCTCGAACTCACGCCGGAGGAGACTCCGCGCATGTTGGACGATTTGAACGCGATCCTGGACTACGTGGCTGAGCTGAATGAGCTGGACACCTCCGGCGTTGCGCCGCTGGCCCAGGTCAGCGAGCTGCTCGATGGGGGGGGCAGCGGCGTGCTGCGCGATGATCGGGTGCAGCCGTCGCTGGACCGCGCCGTAGTCTTGTCGCAGGCGCCGGAGACCGATCAGGTCTTCTTCAAGGTTCCCAAGGTGATTGAGCGGTAGGTGCATTTTCAGTGAGGAACTGGGCCGGGAACAGGCCAGGAAATGAGGAAGAAACTCTTGGACAGCGCATCCAAATCCGTCGAGAACTTTGTCGAACAACCAAAAACTCTGGCCGAGTTGCGCGCAGGCATCCTGGCGGGCACAACCAGGGCCGCTGACCTCGCCGCCAGCTACTACGAGCGCATCGCCCAGAAGAATCCTCGCCTGAACGTCTACCTGAGCCTGACCAAAGAGCGCGCGCTGGCCCAGGCCGCCCGCGTGGACGATGCGGCCGCCAAGGGCGATCCGCTTGGTCCGCTGGCCGGCATTCCGATGGGCATCAAGGACGTGCTGGTGATGCGTGGCGCTCCGGCGACGGCGGGTTCCAAATTTTTGCAAGGCTATCGTCCGCCCTACGACGCGACGGCGGTGGCCAAATTGGAGGCGGCGGGCGCGGTGCTGCTGGGCAAGACCAACTGCGATGAGTTCGCGATGGGCAGCTCGACCGAGAACTCGGCCTACGGGCCGGTGCGGAATCCGGTGGACACGGAGCGGGTTCCGGGTGGCTCCAGCGGCGGCTCGGCGGCGGCGGTCGCGGCTAACATGGCCGTGGCCACGCTCGGCTCGGACACCGGCGGCTCCATTCGCCAGCCGGCCAGCTTTTGCGGTGTGGTGGGCGTGCTGCCCACCTATGGCCGCGTTTCGCGCTACGGCCTGATCGCCTACGCCTCTTCGCTGGACCGCGTGGGGCCCTTTGCCGCCAACGTCCGCGACGCGGCGACACTGCTGTCTGTCATCGCCGGCCACGATCCCCACGACGCCACCAGCTCCCCGGCTACCGTGCCGGACTATGCTACCGAGAGCGATAAAGGCGCGGAGGGCCTGCGCATCGGCGTCCCGGCCGAGTACTTCGCCGAGGGCCTCGACCCGGAAGTCCGCGCCTGTATCGAGGCGGGCATCAGCGCGCTTGAGAGTGCGGGCTGCACCGTGAAGCCGGTCGCGATGCCGCACACCAAGTACGCAGTACCGGTGTATTACTTGATTGCGACAGCCGAGGCCAGCGCCAACCTGGCCCGCTTTGACGGCGTGCGCTACGGACCGCGGTCGAAGGATTCGGCGACTTTGGCGGATATGTATCGCCACTCGCGCGACGAGGGCTTCGGCGCCGAGGTCAAGCGGCGCATCCTGCTCGGCACCTATGCGCTCAGCGCGGGCTACTACGACGCTTATTACTTGAAGGCGCAGCAGGTGCGGCGCATCCTGGCCGAGGAGTATCTGCGCGCTTTCGCCGAAGTGGACGCGATTGTAACTCCCACCGCGCCGACGGCGGCATTCAAGTTAGGCGAGAAGACCGGCGATCCACTGGCCATGTATCTCGCCGACATTTATACGGTGACGGCGAGCCTGGCGGGCATCTGCGGCGTAACGGTTCCCTGCGGCGCAACCAAGGCGGGATTGCCGGTAGGGATGCAGGTGTTAGCCGCGCATCTGAATGAGGGCACGGCATTTCGGGTGGCAAGGGCGGTGGAAGCTAGGGACTAAGGGACTGAGGGACTAGGTCGCCGGTTGAGGTTCATGGTTTCCCACCCTTCACAAAGAACACGAAGGATGGGGCATCCGGCACCACAAGCGAATTAACCGAATTGAATGGAGGAATTATGACAGTGCAGCGATTGACGGTGGTTATTTTCTGCCTCGTATTGAATTCTTTTGGATCTGCTCAGTCAGCTAATTTTCACAAGAATGGAGACCTAATTCAGGCAGTAATGAACAATGATCTTACATCTGTTCGAACTCTTTTGAATGAAGGTGCAAGTCCTGATGCAGTAGTACTAGATGGGCCACACTTCTCTGCTCTATATTGGGCTTCACGTGATGGTCGAATAGATATTGTCAAGCTGCTCTTGGCCAAAGGCGCGCATATTAATGGAACTCTCATTAATAAAGATGGTCCAACCGCCTTGAATGTGGCATCAAGTCAGGACAATATAGAAGTGGTCAGGCTTTTGTTGGATAAGGGCGCCGAGGTTGATGCAAGAGATAATAGTGATAATATTGGCAAGACCGCTTTAATGGAAGCGTCGTTTTGGGGACAGGCAGAGACTGTCAAACTACTACTAGAGAAGGGCGCTGATGCAAATGCCAAGAGCAACGATGGCACAACCGCGCTTATATGGGCATCTATTGGTGGCAATAATCGAAGGTTCGGCAATGCTAATAACACTATGAAGCTACTGCTCGATAGAACAATAGATGTAAATTCAAAGAACAACGAAGGCCAAACTGCCCTTTGGTGGGCATCACTTCAAGGTAATACAGAAGCTGTCAAGCTACTGCTTGATAAGGGTGCCGATGTAAGTGTTAAGGCCAAGGACGGCACTACAGCCCTGAAGAAAGCGAAGGATGATCGAGATACTGCTATAGTTCAACTTCTGGTGCAAGCAGGTGCTAAGGAATAGCCGGGTGCCCCATCCTTCGCGTTCATTGCGAAGGGTGGGAAACCACGAACCCAACAAGAACTTCGTGAATCGGGAGCAGATTTCATGAAAAGAAAATCGTGGTTAGCAATTGTCGCAATCGTAACATTGCTCTCTGTCTCACCAGTTATTCAGGCGGCTCCGCGCAAGGCGCACGTGGTGGTTCTGGGCGCGGCGCGGAAGGTGGCTTACTCGAAGGCGGGCGACCCGGCGGGGGCGGCTCCCGGCGAAACCGAACTCAAGGTGCGCGCGCTGCTGGTCGATGGCGTTGTGAAGGAGTGGACCACCGGCGACGCGCATGACGTGACCGACCGCAGCTTCGTGGTGCGGCGCGCGATCAAGCTGAATGACTCCTTGCCTGGCGACAATGCAGTCCCCGGCGTCAAGCCGGCCTCCGCCCGGGCGGCAAGCCCCCCCTGGGTCTGGCAGCGCGGGCCGTGGCTGCTGGTGGATCGCGTGACCGGCCACATTGCCGCTCTCAAGCTGCCCGACTACGACCCCGGCGTCAGCCAAATCGTTTGGTTCCGCGACTATGGCGCTTACTGCGGCGTGACGGCGAGCGGCAAAAGCCTCTACGCGGTGGTGGCGCAGGTCGAGGCGCGCAAGGCGGTGCTGGCCAAAAAGCTCTCGACCTTCGACGCGGAGAGCCATCCGGAGCCGGTCTGCGGCCCAGCGGAGTGGCAGCGCGAGCCGCTGCGCGTTACCTTCCACCCCACCGGCAGGGAAGCGGTGAGCTTCGACGTCGTTCCCGGTTCGGCGGTGCTGGTGGAGGATGCTGGCGACGAACCGGAGAAGACGAAGTAGGGACTGAGGGACTAGGGACTAAGAGACTAGGGACGATTTCAATCGCTGGATGGGATTCATAGTTTCCCACCCTTGCGACAAAACAAAGACGTCGCAAGGATGGGGAACCCGGCTTTTTGGGGCCACCCATGCAGTCGTTGTTTGCATTTCCTGCTCTGAAAATACGGAACTGGGCGCCCTTAGTCGGTTGGGTGCTTATATTGACGGCTGACAGTGGAAAACTGACTACTGGCGCTCGGCCGCCGACGGCCAGACCGAATAAAATTCCACAGCGTCCAAATCATGAAGGCCTCGGCGAGACCGAAAAAGGTGATTAAAAGCAAGTCGCGAACCGTGCTGTCCATGGGTCGCCCCCGATCCTGCTTTGCGGCGCGCGGCGCTGGATTTCAAGGTGCATCTGCCGAAAAGCATCTGCATTACAGAAGAATCCAGCGGACGTAAATCAGGCATAGGCGATGTGTAAAAACTTTATAAGCGGCAAGAAAGCGCCCCTGATCCCTGCCCCCTGCCCCCTGTTCCCTGCGCCGCTCCTTGACAGCCCCCCGCCCGCGCATTTCTTATCTATTGAGGCACTCATTTTGGAATCCGGGCAACGTGTGCGCAAAAATGGCGCAGCCAGCGAAAACGGACTTCCAGAGGCGGGCTGTGTCGAACAGGAAGCAGACGGCGGCAATCAAAGGCCCAGGTCAGCAGTACGGACCAGTCTGGATCGTTCCCGGAGACAAATTTTTACGGGCGGGCGGCCGACGGCCGGGTGCGCCTGTGCCTTGAAGGGCGGCGGAGTGCGCGGCTCAGGGGCGAGTAAAGGATGAGCGTGGCAATGAGTTTAGCTTTGATGGTCTGGCAGCAGGCAGCCGGTGGCGGAAACGGCATTATGATGCTTCTGCCCCTGTTGTTGATTCCGGTCCTGTACTTCATGATGATCCGCCCGCAGCAGAAGCGGCAGCGGCAGTGGCAGGAGATGCTCTCCAAGATCAAGACCGGCGACCGGATCACTACCGCGGGCGGCATTCGCGGCATCATCCTCTCCATCAAGGACGAGGTGATCGTCATCAAGGTGGCGCCGGACGGCATCAAGCTGGAAGTAGCCAAGAACGCGATTGCCTCGGTGACCATGCAGGATGGGCTTTCTGGATCATAGCTGTAAAGCAGTTCTCAGTTCTTAGTCTTCAGCCCTCAAGCGCTGACTGCGGAAAAACAGAGAATTGACAACTGAGAACTGAGAACTGTTTCGAGAAACGGGACGATGAAGAAGAATCTCAATAACAAAATTGCTCTGATCGTTGCGGTGCTGTTGGTTTGCGTCTGGGGCATCTTTGGCGCCTCTACGGGCTTCAGCGGCAAGGATCTGACGGAAGGCCTGACCAAGCGCATTCACCTTGGCCTGGACCTGAAGGGCGGCGCTCACCTGATCTTGCAGGTCAAGGTCGAGGAAGCTGTCTACGCTGAAACCAGCAACACCGCGGCGCGCATCCAACAGGATCTGAAGAAGGCCAATCTGACCTTTTCCCAGGTCTACGTGCCCGATGCGGCCAAGCCGCAGGTGATCCGCGTGGAAGGCACGGCGACAGCCAGCTCCAACGCCGTTCAGAACCTGCTGGACAGTAAGTATTCCAACCAGTACAACCTGGACAGCGTCTCCGGCAATGCCTGGACGCTCACCATGAAGCCGATGGTGCTGGCGGCTCTGGAAAAGAAGACCGTCCAGCAGGCGATTGAGGCTCTGGGAGACCGGGTGAACGCGCTGGGCGTCAGCGAGCCTGTGATTCAGGAGTACGGCCTGGGCGCCAACCAGGTTCTGGTCGAGCTGCCGGGCGTGGAAAATGAAAGCGATATTGAGAAGATCATCCAGGGCACCAACCGGCTGGAGATTCACGCCGTGGTCGGCGGTCCCTACAAGGACGAGCAGGAGGCGGCAGCCAGTTTGGGCGGCAACATTCCGGCCGAGGATGAAATGAAGACCTTCACGGGCGTCATGGCGACCGGCTCCGATCAGCAGAGCGTCTACGTCTTGCAGCGGCTCTCGATTGTGGCCGGCAACGACTTCCGCTCCGCCGATCCGGGCATCGATGCGAACACCGGGCGCAGGGAAGTCAACTTTACGCTGACCAACGAGGCCGGCGACCGCTTCTACGAGTACACCAGCAAGAATGTGAACCACAGCATGGCCGTGGTGATGAATGACCAGGTCAAAGAAGTGGCCAACATCGAGAACGCCATCCGCGACTCCGGCCGGATCACCGGCAGCTTCTCGCAGGATGAGGTGCTGGCACTCTCCAAGCTGCTCAGCACCGGCGCGCTGCCGGCCTCGCTGTCGCAGCTGGAAAAGCGCTTTGTGGGCGCCTCGCTGGGCGCGGATTCCATCAAGAAGGGCGTCACCGCGGCCATTGTGGGTGTGGTGGTGGTCATGATCTTTATGCTCATTTACTACAAAGGCTCGGGCATCAACGCCGATCTGGCGCTGTTTCTGAACCTGCTGATTCTGCTGGGCATCATGGGGCTGTCGAGCGCCTTGTCGGGCGGAGCCAATGCGCTCACGCTGACTTTGCCGGGCATCGCCGGCGTCATTCTCACCATCGGCATGGGGGTGGACTCGAATGTGCTGATCTTCGAGCGCATCCGCGAAGAGGTGCGTGCCGGCAAGGCGCCCGCGGCTGCCGTCGATCAGGGCTTTGCCCACGCCTGGGTCACCATCGTTGATACACACGTCACCACCATCGTTTCGGCGGCCATTCTATTCATGTTCGGCACCGGCCCAGTGAAGGGCTTCGCGGTCACTCTGACCATCGGCCTGCTGGCCAACCTGTTTACAGCGGTCTTCGTCTCGCGCGTCATCTTCGATGCCCATCTGAACAAGTTGAAACCAGGGGAGCCATTGTCGATTTAGGGACTAGGGACCAGGAACTAAGGGACTAAGGAACTAGGGACTAAGGAATAACAAGAACGCTGGAGCCGGAAGAGTTCCAGCCCCAGGAAGCGGAGAGAACCAGTGGAACTGTTTCGCAGCGTAAATATTGATTGGCTCGGGAAGAAGTGGTACTTCCTCGCCTTTTCCATGATCTTCAGTGTGGCCGGCCTCATCTCGATGGGCATTCACTGGGCGCAAATCGGCAGCCCGTTGCCGCTTGGAGTGGACTTCAAGGGCGGCACGCAGGTGCACGTCAAGTTCCAGCAGACGCCGGATATCAACCGGATTCGACAGGCCGTCGCGGACGCGGGGATCAAGGACGCGACCATTCAGAGCATTCAGTCGGAGATCAATGAGTCCGGAGGCAACGAGGTGCTCATCGCCCTGCCGGAGCAGCAGGATGAATCGTCATTGGATCTAGGGCGCCAGCAGATCGTTGAAGCGCTGCACAAGTACTATTCGAATCCGTTCACAGACTCGGATGTGAGTGCGGATGTGGTCGGCCCCACAGTGGGCAAGCAGTTGGAAAACAAGGCCCTGCTGGCCACGCTTTACTCAATGGCAGGAATGCTGGTCTACCTCTGGTTCCGTTTCCAGTTGATCTACGGCGTGGCCGCGGTGGTGGCCTGTTTTCATGACACGCTGATCACCGTGGGCGCCTTTGCGCTGACCAGCCAGGAAATCAGCCTGACCGTCATTGCGGCCATCCTGACCCTGGTCGGCTACTCGATGAACGACACCATCGTCGTCTTTGACCGTATCCGCGAGAATCTGCGCCTCAACCGGCGCGAAGCCCTGCCCGACGTGGTCAATCGCAGCATTAACCAGACGCTGAGCCGGACCGTTCTCACCTCGGGACTGACCTTCCTGACAGTACTGTCGTTGTATATTTTTGGCGGACAGGTGCTGAGGGGCTTTTCTTTTGCGCTCGTAGTAGGTATTCTTATAGGGACGTACTCCTCCATTGCCGTGGCGGCGCCAATGCTGGTAGCATGGCAGGAGTGGCGGACGAAGCAGGGTAAGGCTGTGGCCCTTCCGGCCGCAAAACGCGCCCGAGTGTAGGGTTTCCCCCGGCATTTCGCCGGGTTTTTGTGTGTGTTTTTCAATGCAGTGTGCGGTTCTGCTCAGAAGCGGCGCTCTACTGTGATAATGTTTTGATGCTGGGAACATTTTTGGTTTCTTCGGTGTCTAAGTAAGAGGTAAGTAAACCCCCGATTCGAGGCTGGCCATGTTTGAAGATTCCACGTTTGAATCAGGAGGCAGGATCAAGAGCGGGAGCGCGCGCTATTCGCTTTTGACGGGCTCCATCGAGATTCTCGTCATAGTGATTGTGATCCTGATTCCGCTTCTCCATCCCGAGGCGCTGCCCATGGCGGCCATGCAGATGGCCCTGGTAGCTCCCCCGCCCCCTCCACCACCGCCGCCGCCACCGCCGCCGCCAGAGACGGTGCATGTGGCTCCGGTGAAGTCGGAGATGATGAACAATCAGCTTACGGCACCCACACGCATTCCGCATGACATCAAGATGGTCGCCGAGAAAGAAGCCCCGGTGGCTTCGTTTGGCGTGGCCGGGTCGGACTTTGGCGCAACGGGCGGCGTCATGGGCGGCATCTTTGGCGATGCCAGCAAGACCATGGTAAAGGCCGCTCCGCCGAAGGTGGTCAAAATATCGAGCGGCGTCATGCAGGGCATGCTACTGCTGAAGACATCCCCCCTGTATCCACCCATCGCCAGGGCGGCTCGCGTGCAGGGCACCGTGGTCCTCCAGGCGACGATCTCCAAGACGGGCTCCATCGAAAACCTGCACGTCGTCAGCGGTCCGGCCATGTTGCAACAGGCCGCTCTGGACGCCGTCAAGTCCTGGCGCTACAAACCCTACCTGCTCAACAACGAACCGGTGGAAGTGGAGACGCAAGTCAACGTGATCTTCACTCTGGGCGGATGAGGAACATTTTGGCTCTTCCCGCCATCCTGGGGGAAGGGCTTCGCTTTTGACCTGAATGCGAATCCGCAAAGAGCCGCATTCGCCGCAACCGCAAGGCAGTCGCAGTCCACAAGAAACTCCTTAGGAGGAATGATTCAGTGATTCTCGCTCAGCTCACGCACTTCGCATCGCATTCGGCCAATCTGGCTTTTCTCTTTGATGAAGAGGCAGTCAGCTTCAACCTGACGCATCTTATTACCAACATGGGATGGCCGGCACGCTGCATTGCCTTCATCCTTTTCGTCGAGTCGATCTGGTCGTTGGCCGTGATGATCGACCGTTACCTGTACTTCTCGGCAGCCCGCAAGCAGTCGCGCGAATTCGCGCCCAAGGTTGCCGGCGCGCTGAAGGACAGCAAGCTCGAAGAGGCGATCAAGATCGCCGATCGCAACAAGAAGTCCCACCTGGCCGAGGTTGTGACGGCTGGCCTGCAGGAGTTTCGCGCCTCGGGCGGCGCGCCGACTGACGAGTCCATCGCCAGTTCCGGCCGCGCGCTGGAGAGGGCCGAGGCCATCGTTCACGCCAAGCTGAAGAGGGGCCTTGCAGTTCTGGCAACCATCGGCGCCACCGCTCCGTTCGTCGGGCTGCTCGGCACCGTCATCGGCATTCTGAACGCCTTCCAGGCCATCGCCACCCAGAAGACTTCGGGCATCGGCGCGGTTGCCGGCGGCATTTCAGAGGCCCTGGTGACCACCGCGGCCGGGCTGTTTGTAGCCATTCCTGCCGTGATGGCCTTTAACTACTTCACCGGAAGAGTTGAATCCTTCGACGTCGAGATGGACAACTCCTCCAGCGAACTGATCGACTACTTCATCAAGCAGAGCCACAAGCGCTAAGCGAAGCGGCTCGCGGCGTGAGCGAGAGGCTGCGGGGGCGGGAGAACTCAACTTCTATCCCGCCCGCCGGTTTCTACCTCGCGTCATCCACGTGGTTGCCGGGCAATGCCGGAAGCCATCCGGAGTAAAAATTTCTGGCAATGGAGCACACGCAATGTCAATCGCAGTCCGCGACGAAAGCAAAAAGGTCAGTTCCAACATCAATGTCACTCCCATGGTGGACGTGATGCTGGTGCTGCTGATCATCTTCATGGTCATCACCCCCATGCTCCAGAACAAGGTGGCCGTCGATATGGCCAAGGTGGATAACGCCACCAACATGCCCGACGCCGACAAGGAAGACGCCATTGTCGTGGCCGTCACGCGCGATGGAGGGGTTTTCCTGGGACAAAACAAGACCTCCATTGATCAGCTCGGCGTTCAGGTTCGCGAGAAGCTGGCCGACAAGCCCGGCAAGACGATCTTCATTCGCGCCGATGCCCGTGCGCAGTACCTGGCGGTGGAAAACGCCATCGACGCTGTGCGTACCGCCGGTGTGGACGACGTGGGCTTGCTGACCCAGAGAAAAGAACCCGGCGCTATCGGGGGCGAGTAACTTTTCTGCTGTCCCTTTAATGTTTGTTGAACCAACGAGGAGTTTAAGCCATGTCAATGACAGTTGGAAGCGAGGGAGGCTACTCGTCTGACATCAATATGACCCCGATGATCGACATTCTTTTGGTGTTGTTGATCATCTTCATGGTCATCGTGCCGGTGACGCCCAAGGGTTTGGATGCGCTGGTGCCTCAGCCGCCCAAGGATAAACAGCAGCAGAATCCGACCGATCGCACTATTGTGGTGCAGGTTCTGCACGAGGCGGGCAAGGCCCCCTCGTACAAGATCAACGATACAGTCATCAACAATGGCGTCGGCGGCCAGGCGGCTCAGAAAGAACTGCTAGCCCGCCTCACCGAGATTTATGCCAATCGCGCCGAGCGCGTCATGTTCGTCAAGGGCGACGACAATGTCGATTTCCGCAATGTCGCCGAGGTGATCGATATCGGCCGCTCCGCGAACGTGGATCACGTCGGCTTGATGACGCCCAAGATCATGGCCGGCCAATAGCGGGCCATGCGGATACCGCTTCCCTGAAGAGGGAGGTTGCAGATGATTGGTGTCAGCCCCGTCCGGAGACGGTTTTTCCGGATGGGAAACAGGAGTAGAGTTTTCCATCCTGGTTGCGGTATCTCCCGCCCGCGGCCAGAAGCAGAGATTCCAGGCGCGTGGCCGATAGGCTATTGCCTGAAGGAGAAGGATACGAAAATGAATAGACCCGCACGTATTACGGCGCTCGCGATTGCCTTGGCCGGCATGGTGTTTTCCATGAGCGGGTGCAACAAGCTTGCAGCCCGCGACCAGTTGAACAAGGGAGTGGAAGCGTACAAGGGCACCCACTACGAAGAGGCGATCAATCACTTCCAGCAGGCGATGAAGCTTGATCCGAGCCTGACCCAGGCGAAGAGCTATCTGGCCACCGCTTTGGCCCAAAACGTGGTGGCCGGGCTGGATACGCCGGAGAACCTGCAGTCCGCGCAGCAGGCCATTGACATCTTCCAGGAGGTACTGGCCAAGAACCCGCATGATGTGAACAGCATGAAGCAGATCGCGGGCATAGAATTAAGCATCAAGAAGCTGGACGATGCCAAGGCCTGGCAGAAGAAGGTACTGGCCGAGGATCCCAAGGATCCCGAGGCGGCTTACACAGTTGGCGTGATTGACTGGATGCAAGCGCACCAGAACGCTCTGAGCGCATTGGTCCCCGAGGGCATCAATGACGACGGCGAGGGCAATGCCAAGGCCTCCAAGAAGGTTATGGAGACGCTCATTGCACAGAATGCTCCGTTGGTCGAGGAAGGTCTGCAATACCTCACACAGGCCAATGACAACCGGGCGAATTATGACGAGGCCATGGCCTACCTGAACCTCATGTACCGGCGCAAGGCCGATCTGGACTACGGCAACGAGGCAGCCCGCAAGGATGACGTCGCCAAGGCCGACGAATGGCGCGCCAAGGCGATGGAAACGCGCAAAATCGTTGAAGCGAAGAAGAACGCCGGCCCTGGCGGCATCACCATGGGCGACAACGGCGAGTTGAAGTAAGCCGCGGACTTTTCACGCACACGAACGGCCTCCGCCCTGCGCGGAGGCCGCTTTGCTTGAAGCATATCCAACTTGATAGATCGAGGTGCTTTATGTTCAGTTCACAGAATGCCGGACGCGCATTCAAGGTCGCGGTTGCCGGCCTGACGATCCTCGCAACCACTTGGTTCCCAGCCGTCGGGCAAAGGGGCGGAGGCGGAGGCGGGCGCCAGCTTTCACCGCAGCAAATTGAACTTCGCGAAGAATTGAAACAGGGTCTGGAAGCGTACAAGATCGGCCACCTTGATGAGGCGATCCTTCATTTCCGCAAAGCGGCGGTGCTGGACCCCGAGAATCCCACGGCTAAGGTCTACCTGGGCACCGCGCTGGCGCAGAAAATTGCGCCAGGAGTGGATACGCCGGAGAACCTGAAGATCGCGCAGCAGGCCATCGACCTCTTCCAGGAGGTTCTGGAAAAGGCCCCGTACGATGTGAAGAGCATGAAGCAGATCGCGGGCATTGAATTCAGCATCAAGAAACTGGACGAGGCCAAGGCGTGGCAGAAGAAGGTGCTGGCCGTGGATGCGAAGGATGCCGAGGCGGCCTATGTGGTCGGCGTGATCGACGGGATGGAGGCGCATCAGAACGCTCTCGCTGTGCTTCAGCGGGCCGGTATCAAAGATGATGGCGAGGGCAACGCCAAGGCGCCCGCCAAGACGATGGAGGCCATCAAGGCGCAGAACGGCGCGCTTGTCGAGGAAGCCTTGCAGTCTCTCAGCCAAGCGGTGGAGAACCGGCCCAATTATGCCGATGCAATGGCCAACCTTGGCCTGGTATACCGGCGCAAGGCCGATCTGGATTACGGCAATGAGCAAGCCCGCCTGGACGACGTGGCCAAGGCGATGGAGTGGCGGGCCAAGGCGATCAGCGCGCGCAAGGCCCTCATGGAGAAGCCGGGCGCGGGGTCTGATTCGGCGAAGCCGCAGCAATAAGGCATTGTCGCAAATAGTGTAGACCGGTATTTTGTCGGCTTCCCACCCATTCCGTAGAAAAACGCGGAATGGATGGGGCACCGAAGTCTATAGCAAAAGCAAGAATGCTCCAGGCACGCAATGGTATGCAAACGGAAGAGGCTGCCCTTGGCAGCCTCTTCCGTTTGCGGCCTCTTGAAGCGGGTTCGGCAAGTATCAGGCGGCGTGCTTTATTGCGCGCCCTGCTTGAAAATCTGTTCGGCAAAGTAGTTGCGGATCTTGGCTTCGTCGTGGAGCATCTCGAAATAGGCGGTTTGGAGCAGTTGCGCGTGGCTTTCACGCAGACCCTGACGGATGACCTGCTGCACGCGCGGGTCGTTCAGTTCGCGCTGCCCGGCCGCTTCTTTGGAGATCAGCTTGTAGATGGCGTAGCCAGCAGCGCGTCGTCCGGGAGCGGTGCTGTTATAGACGGGAAGAACCTCCGTGATTTGTCCCGGCTTGAGCTTGCTGATGGCGTTGTAGACTTCCGGTTCTGTACGCAGTTGCGACTCTAATACAAAGCCCATGTCGCCGCCATTCGAGGCGGTGTTCGGATCCTCGGAGAAGTTCATGGCCACAGCGCCGAAGTCCTCGCCGTTCTCCAGCTTGCTATGGAGCGTCTCGATCTTCCTCTTCGCATCGGTGTCGCCGGAGGCCTTGTTGTTTTGTAGGTTGCCGGTCTGCTGCGCGGGTCCGCTGGTGACCATGATCCGCGCCACGCCGTACCGGGGCTCGATCAGATTGAACTCCGCTTTATGGGCCGCAAAATAAGCGCCAATCTCGGTGTCGGTAATGTTGATCTTGGACTCGATTTCCTTGTTGAGCAGCTTGGTCTTGGTCAACTGGCGGCGCAGTTCGCGCTTGTAATCGTCCAATGTGATGTTGTGCGCCTGGAGCTGCTTGTCGAACTCTTCCTGGGTGAAAGGCACCTTCATCTCAGTCAGCTTGACGTTTACGTCCTCATCGCTGGCGGCCAGGTTGAGCTTGGTCGCGCGCTGCCAGAGGATCTCGTCTTCGATCATCTGTTTCAGAATATTGAGGCGGACAATGTCGGCCTGCTCGGCGGAGGGCTTTTGGGCATTGTCTGCAAGATAGGCCTTGTAATACTTTTCCAACTCCGAGCGTTGAATATCCTTGCCGTTCACGGTTGCCACCACATCCGCGGCGGGCGCGCGATGACATGCGCTCACCGCAGTCAACAGGGCTCCCCCGCAAAGAACGAGTACAACTAAACGGAACGGCGTGCGGCAAAAAGCTTTGCTTTGCAACTTGGTATCTCCTGGGGGGCGCAATAGCCCCCGGCAATCAAGCATAAATCCCCGAGCCGGTCAGGGGATACGATTTTTCACAGCCCGACTGCTATTTGCCGCCTCCGACCTGCGGGAAGCGGCAAAAGCGAGGCTGTGCGGAGCCGCCAGCTACTTGGCCGGCCCCGCGGGCTGAACTTGCGGAGGCCAGACCGTTGCCGGCGCTGTTGCTGCGGTCGCAGCTGGCGGCTCCACTCCAGCGGCGCGCAGATCGCGGTCAATCACCATCCACAGTTGCGCCTGGGGAATCGCGCCGTTGATGCGCTCGCCATCGATAAAGAGGGCGGGCGCTCCGTCGATACGCAGCGCCTCAGCCTCCCTCATCGATGCGTGCACCTGGCTCTCATCCTGCCGGGCCAGGCAGGCATCCAGCCGCGCGGCGTCGAGCTTGCCGAGTGTGGCCTGCTGGCGTGCGATGCGGTTCAAAGCGTCGTAGCTTTTGGCCAGATTGCGGTCTTCGCCGCTGACCTCCTGGCCGTGGGAGTGGATATAGTCGACGTAGGC
This sequence comes from uncultured Occallatibacter sp., assembly GCA_964595845.1. GTDB lineage: Bacteria > Acidobacteriota > Terriglobia > Terriglobales > Acidobacteriaceae > Telmatobacter. Next base: position 16,897 of record CAZQRX010000010.1, read on the forward strand.
CCAGTAGACATCGGTGCTTTGCGCGACCAGGCAGTTGGCGTCTACGGCGGCGCGCATCGCCCAGGGGTGCATCTCCGGAGGCAGTGGATTGTCCTTGTAGATGAAACGCACCTTGTCCTTGTAGTGGTCCAGAGTGGCGGGAAAGAGCGTCCGGTGCATTTGGGCGCAGTAGGGGCACTCAAGATCGTCAAAGCTGATGACAGTGACCTTGGCCGCGGGATTTCCGCGGATGGGCCGGCCGGCCACGTTGATCGAGAAGAGCGGGTCGTTCAGCAGGTCAAACTTCTCCATGTGGGCCAGGGTCTTGCTGTCGGACGAGATCAGAAAATCGATCACCGTTGGCGTGGCGCCGTGCGAAAGCGTGACGGGCAGCGTGTCATAGCCGGGAATCTGGCTTGGCTTGCGCATGCCCAGGGTCACGGTGTAGTCCGGAGGAAGGTTGTAGTGGTCACGGACCATGACCTCAATGCGGCGGTTCAGCGTCTGGTCGGGCGGCTGCGGGGCAGGCTGGGCTTTGCATCCCACGGCCATGCCCAGCGCGAGCAGGCCAGTCAGAAAGTGTATGCGGGTCAAAGGCAACTCCTCTTAGAAAGGATACTCCACAGGCCCTAGTAAGCCGGCGGCAGGGTGGGGTTGCGGAAGGCCGAATTGGAGCGGCGTATGTCGCCCACCGAGCCGAAGCTGGCCAGCGTAAAGCTGTAGAGCCACTGGGTCTCGTTGCGCACCGAACCCAGCTCGAAGCGACGGTATCCAAAGCTGAGGCCGCAGCAGTTCCAGTTATAAACCGCCTGCGCCCCGGCGTATTGCAGCGTGTTGTGGTCATAGTCATAGCCGCCATTTGCGGCCAGGTTTAAGCCTTTGCCGCTGGGCTTCCCGATCGAGAGAAACGGCTCCACCTGCTGGCTCTTGATGGTCGTGGCCGCACTACCGTTCTCATCCACGGCATTGAGCATCTCATGGCCCACGCCGACCGTTGTGCGCCCCCAACTGTAGCCGGCATAGAGATTGTTCGCGCCGAACTGGCCTGCCTTGGGGTCGTAGTCCATATCCCACTGAACGCGCAGGTTGTCGATGGCCTCGAAGCGCAGCCGCGAAGTGATGGGCGCCAGATTGCGCGGCGAGGTGAGAAACGCGACCCCGCTCTGGTCCAGCGTGGCGTCAAAAACGTTGCGCCGGTTGTAGATCAGTGCCCTGCCGAAGTTTCGGTCGATAAAATACTTCTGCGCGATCTGCCAACTGGCCCACTCGCGCACCCGTGATGGGCAGTCCTTTTCTGCCGCGTCGCCGTCCGCCTCGGCGCAAGGCTGATCGCCGGTGGGGCGCAGATAAAAGCGCTGGGTGAGCGAGAATCCCGTTTCGTTGGTGTTGGTGGCGATGTCGGTGCTGTCGATCAGCAGCACCTTCCGCGCCTGCTCACCGATGCCGGCCACATAACGGTAGAAGATCTCGGGTTCGACGACGTGGCGCAGTTCGCGGTTCCAGCGGGCGAGCGAGAAATCCCGTTCGAAAGCCGGCGGCCGAAGGTCCACCGAGGCTTCCAGATCGGTCCGGTTTAGCGGATCGTGGCTGATTGTGGGAAAGCCGCCGTTCAAGCCTTTCAGATCGGGAGTCTGGCTGATGGTGTATGCGGTCTCGCGCATCGCGGCCTCGGCCAGCACACTCCAGCCGCCACCGGTCAGCGGCAGCGCCAGATGCGGATAGAAGTCGATGCGGCCGGCGTTGCGGGCGTGGAAGCTGGTCCCGACAGCGCCTCCGGGCGAGATTGGTTCTCCGGGCTCGGAGCGGCCCAAATAGCCGAGCGAAGATCTCAGGCCCCAGTAGAGCGGCGACGCACCCAGCGGACGGTCCAGCACGTCGAAGCGCAGGCTGGGCAGATGCAGAATTCTCGCCTGGTTGCCGTTGATCGAGGCCGTACTGCTGCCGGCGGCGGTGCCGGCAAAGGTCTGGAAGCGCTCCAACGAGATGGAGGGAACAAAGCCCTTGTGCACATGGGTGAGCGAAATGTCGCTCTTCACCTCAGAGCTGACCGCCTGCCAGTAGTTGTCGTTGAAGACCAGCCGGTAGATGTAGCTGGACAGGAAATCGACGCTGCCGGCCAGCCGCGTTTCGGAGGTGAGGTCCTTGCGGCCCAGGACGGCGATATCCACGCCGCCCTGGTTGGTGAGCACCATCCGACTCGGATCGGTCGCGCTGGGCAGCTCGATTCCGCGGTCCAGCAGGGCGTTCCAGCGAGCCGTCAGGTGGTCCAGCCCAAGGCCTTTGTAGCGGAAGTCGCCGTTGGGCGCCCAGCCGCGCTTGCTGTAGTACTCCGTGCCCACCAGCAGGTCCATGCTGCGGCTGATCACCCAGTAGGCCTGCTCGCCGAAGGTGTAGCCCCGGATGGAGTTGTAGTTGCTGGGGAGGATGGGAATCAGAAACCCGCTCTCGCGGCCCGTATCGTCCGCCGGATGGCGCAGATAGGGCAGGTAAAAAATAGGTATTCCGAGAAATTTGAACCACGCATTGGTCGTGGAGGCCTTGTCGTCTTCGAGTTTGATGGCCCGGGAGATGATCTCCCAGTCCGGTCTGGGCAGACGGCAGTTGGTCATCGTGCCGTCGATGATCCTGTAACGGCCCTCGCCCGTCTGGAGAACGACCCGGGCGGTAAAGAGTAGTGGATTCGTCGTGGAATAGACCGTCGTGCGGCCGAAGTTGCGCACACCCTGTGAGCCATGCACGTTGAAATAGCGCGCAGTGTGCATATTCAGCCGCATATCGCCGTGATCGGCGTAGATGAGAATATCATTGGCTCCGCCGGCGACTTGCAGATGGCCTTCCGCTTCCAGCTCCGTGGTGGACTGGTGATAGACCACCTTGTCGGCGCGCAGAACGTAATCGCGGTAGTGGACCACCACTCCGTCGGTCAGGGTCCAGGTGTCGCCCACACGGCTCTGGTTCTGGGCCTCCCATTGCACCGGCACACCGCTGGCTGGCTCCGCCTCCGGCTGGGCCACGGGCAGAATCTGCTGGCCCGGGTCGTCCGGCAGAGCGGACGAAGTGGGGCTGTTCAGGCCGGGTTCAGCCGCCTGAACGGCCTCCGGCGGAGCCGGGGGTGCCGCATTGGTCAACGCCTGCCCCCGCATTTGGAGGTGACAGAGGGCCAGCATCGTGATAAACACTAAACAGCGAGGACGCATCCCAGGGACCAAGGTCAGCATAGCAAAAATGGCTGCCTTGGTATCCGATGCGCCGCGCGGCTCTGGCAGCAGGCAAATATCGGTTGGTTTTCACCGCGCTCGGATGCAGCGATCCGTGCCGTGCCTGTTTTCTTACGTACCTCCCTTCTCTTTTGAAATCAACGTTCTTCAGGCCCGTTTTCCGCGGACTTCGAGGACCGGAACGGTCGCCCTGGGCCGGGAAGATCGGCCCCAAGAGCGCGTCAGAAGGGAAACTGGAGTCATGAGCACATCTCTTGTCCAGCCTCATTCCGCCACCTCCTGGAAGCAGGAAGTAAACCTGCGCCTTGCCGCGCACAGGAGCCGCAGAGGCTTGTCCACGGCGCAGCCGCCCGCCCCCGCTCCCAGTAGTTGGCCTACAGCCGGCAGCCGCGGCGCCCAGGTCGCCGCACGCGTGGCCGCGCGCTATGCCCATGCCCCCAGCTACAGCCAGCTGTATGCCGCCGAAGATGATGCCGTGGATCAACTTCCCGCAGTGAGGGGTACCAGCTTCAGCCCATACATAAGCCCGGCAAAATCAACGCGGGTTTTATCCCCGGAGGGATGTTTTTCGGAGTTTTCGCAGGCTGTATTTCCAATTCCCGCAGCCGTCGCGGACCATGCCCCCCCAGCCATTCTAGCGGGCTTGCCGGTGCTCCCCGCCGCTCCGCGTCCATGGGAGTCCGAAGCCCCGCCACTTGCCTCCCCCACTGCGCCCGAACGGGAGCCAGCCGTTGTGCCGCTGCCTGCGCCGCACACGTTGCCGGTCTCACTGGAGGCTTGGGAGAGCGAATTCTCACACATCCGCCCGGAACCGGATCTGCGCATGCGCCCCATCGAGCCGGTTTCAGCCCCAGCCGCTGCCCCCGCTTCGCGGTATGAGGAGGGCTTTGCGTCTCTGGATGAAGACTGCTGGGAGCAACATCAGCCAGCCGAACACTCCAGTGGCATTCATGCGATGGAGCGGGCCGAGCCGGAAGAGCCCATCCACGCCAACCTCATCAAGTTCCCCCGTGAGCTGGTCGCCGTCCGCAAGCTGCGTCCGCGGCGGGTCGAGAGGCCGTTTCCGGCCGAGAGCCTAGAGAGGCAGTTGAACATCTTCGAAGTAGACCCCGGCCCCCTCCTTGTCCAATCCGAAACAGCCCGGGCCGCGCACGCCGCCGCCTGGCCGGAACCTGCATGGTCAGGCCTGAAGCTGGAGGCTCAACCCCGCAACGAACCGGAGTACGAGGAAGCGCCAGCATCGGAGCCGGAGGTGCAACTGGCGCCCATTGGCCACCGGCTAATGGCGGCCCTGGTGGATGGCGCGATCATCACCACACTCTTCCTTGGGTCGGCTGTGGTGGCCGTGGCCGCCATCGCAACACTGCCTGCTTCCCGGATCATGGAAATCTGCGCGCTTTTTGCCTTCCTGTTCGTCGCCATGGTCTACCAGACGCTCTTCCTTACCCTCGCCGAGGACACGCCGGGCATGAGGGTCGCCGGCATCTCCCTCTGCACCTTCGACGGACAGATCCCTACTCCCGAGCAGTTGCGCAGTCGCCTGGGCGCGCTGCTCCTCTCCGTGGTTCCCGTGGGCCTGGGCCTGGCCTGGGCGCTCTTTGACGAAGACCACCTCTGCTGGCACGACCGCCTCTCGCGGACGTATCTGCGCAAGGGCTGAGAACGGCTTCGAAACCTGCTTGAGGATAGGCCGTAGCTCTCTACTATAACGCTGCTGGAAGGAATCCCGGCAGCGTGGCGGAAGAAATACGCCGGATCTGATTTAGTCGATGTTTTGAAAGGGCACGACGTTTGTCGTGCCGTTAGGACTGCAAAATCAACGGTGCTTTAGCCCCCGAGGGAATGTCTGCGCGTGCACTGGAACTGAATCCGAGTTTCCCGGGAATTAAAGCTGTTTCACCATGACGATGCAGTGGCACTCGGTCCCGGATTTGAGCGGGCGGGACGGTTTGAACTCCTCTGTGCCGAGTTCAACATAGCCGTAACGGCGATAGATGGGTGGCAGTTCGGGCCGCAGGCTGAGGACGGTGATCTCCACGGCATCGCATCCCTGACGGCGCAGATGCTCTTCGGCCGCCGTGACGATGCGGATGGCCAGTCCCTTGCACTGATGCGCCGGATCCACGGCGAGCTGGCCGAGATAGCCGCGTGTGCCGCGCACCTCTGTATAGACGCAGCCGAGAAGCTGGTCGGCGCCGTCCTCCGCCGCCAGAATGCTGCCCTTGCGCATCATCACCGCCAGACGCTCCTCGTCGGTGCGCGTGCCTTCCAGGAAGGTTTCGATGGCAAAAGCGGCGTTGATCAGCGGAATCAAATGCGCCCGGTCGGCTTCGGTCGCCAGACGCACCCGGAAGCGAGATTCCGGATCGGAAGCGAGATGGCTGTTTTGGGTCATAGTCCTCAAACAGTCTATAAGAGGCGCATTGACTCACCCGCCCGAGCGCCGTAGGCTCATAGCATGGAATTCAAGGTAAGCGAACTGGAACGGGAGCCGATCGACTTTGATCTGCAAGTAGTGCCGGGTGCGGTCGATCTGGGCGAGGAGGCCGAGCAGCAGGGGCCGCTGGCTACCTCCGGCCATGTAGAAGTGCTGCACGAGCACCGCGGCCCGAGGGACATTGTGGCCGACATCCGGCTCCGGGGCAGCTTTGTCGGCCGCTTTCAAGTGCCCTGCGCGCGCTGTGTCGAGCCGGTCGAGATTCCGCTCAGCGCCGATTACGACCTCATCTTCCGGCCCGCGGCCGCCGACGCCGATGCTCCTGAACGCTCCATTACGGCGCAGGAGACCGAAATCGGGTATTATTTAAGAGACAGTCTTTCGCTTGAGGATGTGCTGCGCGAGCAGGTGCTTTTGTCCCTGCCGGTCAAAACATTGTGCAAGCCCGACTGCAAGGGACTTTGCCCGCGCTGCGGTGAAAACCGCAACCTCCAGCCCTGCTCCTGCGACGTGGGTCCGAGCGACCCCCGCTGGGCCGCGCTGGCCGATCTTCGCAGCCGGATCGAGTCCACAGAGAATAGCCCCAAGAGAACTTGAGGGTGCTCGCCCGCGCCGTTCAGCAGCCGGAAGGCATGGCTGAAGCGGGTCGAGAGACGAAAGGAATTTTGCAATGCCGAACCCGAAGAGGCGCCATTCGACGCGCCGCACCGCACTCCGCCGTTCGCACGACTTTCTCACTGCCGTGGGCGTTTCCGAGTGCCCCGCCTGCCACGAGAAAAAGCTACCCCATCGCGCCTGCCCCAAGTGCGGCGAGTACAAGGGCCGCGCCGTGATTAATGTCAAGGAAGAAGCCAAGTAGTCTTAGCGCCCATGCTCATCGATATTGCGCTTGACGCCGTAGGCACCGACAAAGCTCCGGAAGCGGAGATTCGCGGGGCCATCCTCGCTTGCAAGGCTCTGCCTGTGCGGGTCCACCTGGTGGGACCGGAGGCGGAGCTGCGCGACCTGCTCGACGAGGCTCTGGGCAACGATGACCTGCCTATCGTCATCCACCATGCCAGCGAACGCATCGGCATGGAGGAGAAGGCGGCGCACGCGGTCCGCACCAAAAAAGACAGCTCGATGCGCGTGGGGCTCAAGCTGGTCCACGATGGCGTGGCGGCCGGTTTTGTCACCGCCGGTAACACCGGCGCGGCCATGGCCACCGCCAAGATGGTGCTGGGCGCGCTGCCCGGCGTGGACAGGCCGGCGCTAGCGATACCTATGCCCAGCTCCAAGGGCAATCCCTGCGTGCTGCTGGACGTGGGCGCCAACGTGGACTGCAAAGCCAACAATCTAGCGCAATTTGCAGTGATGGGCGAAATCTATGCCCGCAGCGTCCTCAAGATCGAGTCGCCGCGCGTCGGCTTGCTCAATGTCGGCGAGGAAGAATCCAAGGGCAACGACCTGACCCGCGAGGCCTTTCCGCTGCTCAAGGCGCTGCCGATTCGATTTGTGGGCAACGTCGAGGGCCGCGACATTTTCTCCGGACAGGCCGACGTGATTGTATGCGACGGCTTTGTGGGCAACGTGGCACTGAAGACCAGCGAGGGCGTGGGCCGCTTTGTGCGCGACGTGCTGCGCGAGTCGCTGAAGCGCACCGTCACCGCCCAGGTGGGTGCGCTGCTTTCGCGGCGGGCCTTCAATGAATTCCGCCAGCGCCTGGACTATCGTGAGTACGGCGGCGCGCATCTGCTGGGCGTGCGCGGGGTCTGCATCATCGGCCACGGTTCGTCGAACGACCGCGCCATCTACAACGGCATTCGCGTGGCATATGAGTCGGCTAAGGGGGGCACCATTCAGAGCATCGAATCCGAGTTCGCCATCCGTCCCAAGATTGCCGCTCCCGTGCCCGGCCCGGAAGTAGTTGTTGATGCGCCTCCTGGTTCCACCGGTCCCATCCAGTAAGGGCCTTATGCCTGCCGAATCCAGCCACTCCTTCGCGTTGGTCCCGTCCGTGATGAATCAATTGGCCTGCCCGGCCTGCCTGGGCGCTCTTCGTCTTGATGAGAGCAAGCTGCTGTGCGTGGAGTGTGGCCGCGCTTATCCGATTGTGGATGGAATTCCGATACTGATTGCCGGACGGGAAGATGAAAACCAGCGGTAATTCCGCTGCCTTCATACGGACTGGTTTCCTTTCGGGCCTTGGTTTTGCTTGGAAGAATCTGGGTCAATCCCACTCGATTTCTTGCAGATACGCATATTCACTGAGTGAACGGGAAGATTGCTTTGATCTTGCGGCAACTCAAAACAAACAGTGTCCCCAGAATTCAGTCCCGCTGATCGGCGAAGCTCTAACGGGATGGTGACTACTCCCTTGTGGCTGATTTTGGCCACGTAACTCTTCGACGGAATTGTATTTGTGAAGGCGGACATAGCGATCAACTCCCTGCCTATTCCAGATTTTCTTAACCGTTAACAAGGAAATTATCGGCAGCCAGGGCGATTCCATGATCGCATCCGCTGGAACGAATACCATCTTCGGCTTGCACCTTCGCAAAAAAGCACAGAATCGCCTATTTCTCGCTCGTCAGCTTGCGGATGATCTCCACCTCGCGCTCGCGATAGGGCTTGCCGTCGGGATGGAAGACGTCGTGGAACCAGATCGTGGGTTGATCGCTGACGTAGGGGCGCTGCCAGGAGTCCCAGGGCAGCCAGGTCTGGCTCTTGCCGGCGACCAGGCCCCAGTTGATCGCCCCGATGCGATATCGGCGAGCGATGGGCAGGATGGTGTCGAAGGTGCTGCCGGCGCCGCGCGCCATGTACTCAGTGCAGATCAGCGGGCGGTGGAACTGCTCCAGCAGCTTCACGTGCGCCTCAAAGTCCTCCGGCCAGCCGTAGTTGTGGAAGCTGAGGATGTCCGACTGCTCGATCTGGATGCGCGCCAGCGGCGGCATCGCGGCCAGCGAGCTCCAATCGCCGTGCCACAGGCCGCTGGTGAGCGGCTGAGTTGGCTTTGCGGAGCGGGCCCAGGCAAAGACGCGTGGCAAGAGGTCGAGGACGATCTGGTTTTTGGTGCGGGGGTCGCCCTGGGCGTAGGAGCTGTCGTTGCCGTTGTCCGGCTCGTTCCACAGATCCCAGGCCAGGATGCGCGGATCGCGCGCGAAGGCGCCTACCACGCCCTTGACGTAGCGCTCCAGGCGCGGATACTGTGCGGGATCGGAGAGAATCTCCGCGCCCGGCGCTTGCACCCAGCCGGAGTTATGCACGCCGGGGATGGGCGGATGCTGGGGGCCGAGCTGGGGGTACGGATCCCAGCAGGAGTCGAAGAGCACGAAGACCGGCCGGATATGATGGCGGGCGGCGATGGCCAGAAAGGCATCCATGCGCTGCTCGAAGCCTTTGGGATCCTGCTCCCACACCAGGTTGTGCAGAAAGACCCGCATGGTGTTCATCCCGATGGCTTCGGCCCAGCCCAGTTCGCGGTCAATGGTCGCGGGGTCGAAGCTCTCGGCCTGCCACATCTCCAGCTGGTTGATGGCCGTCGAGGGCAGAAAGTTGGCGCCAACGGGCCAGGGCTGCTGCGCATACCATGCGTTGGCCTGCGCCTCCGTCCAGCGCTCCTGCGCGTGGAGGGTTGTACTCAGGGTGAGCAACAGCGCCGGGACGGCTAGCCGGCGGAAGGATTGCGTAAAAGGCAGGTTCATGGCGACGCTCCATCGACGATCAGGAGTATCTTACGTCGCGGGCGCGGGTTTCGTCGCGTTGACGCATTCCCGAGTGTCAGTCCAGGCGCGTCTACCGCCGGTGATAAAAGGGCAGCACAATCATCAGGGCAAAGCCGATCGCCGCGGCCAGAGCCAGAACCAGCAACCCATAGAGCAGCGTGAGATTCGGACCTTCGCTTGGGTCTTCCTCGTGATTGTCGCCGGAGCGGGCCGGCTCGCGCTCATGCTCACTCATACTTAAGCGACTCCACCGGGTCCATCTGCGCGGCGCGGGTGGCGGGAATGGTGCCGAAGACCACGCCGACCAGCATCGCCGCGGCCAGAGCGATGGCTACCGACCAGGGCGAGATCGGCACCACATAGTCGGAGAAGAAGCGGACGGCCAGCGGCGCGGCCAGTCCGGCGGCGGTGCCCACCAGCCCGCCAATCAGCGAAATGATGATCGCCTCGGCCAGAAACTGGTACTTGATCTCGCGGTAGGTGGCGCCCAGCGCCTTGCGGATGCCGATCTCGCGGGTGCGGGCGCGCACGGTGGCCAGCATGATGTTCATGATGCCCACCCCGCCCACCGCCATCGTGACCGCGGCCACGGCCACCAGCAGCAGCGTGAGGTAGGTCATGATTTTGTCGGCCATCACCAGCAGCTCCTTGAGCGTCTGCGCCTGGTAGACGGAGTTGGGGCGGTGGCGCGCGCGCACAATGCGCACGATCTCTTTGGCCGCGTCGGGAACCTCGTCCATCGTGCGCATGGAAAAGTAAATCTGGTTCACATTTTCCGTGCCGGTGAAGTAGCGGGCCACGGAAAAGGGAATCAGGATTGTCTGGTCCTCAATCTCCGATTCGCCAAAGTCGTTCACGCTCTCCTTGAAGACGCCGATGATGGTGAAGGGGATGCCGCTGATCTCGAAGTTCGAGCCGATCGCCGCGTCGTTGCTGCCGAAGCGATCGCGGGCAAAGAGCTCGGTGACCACGGCGCATTTAATGTGAGCCGCGTCGTCATTCTCGTCGAAAAAGCGCCCCACCGGCACCATCAGGTTGCGAATCTGCTGGTACTGCGGACTCACACCCAGCACCAGCGTGTCCTTGTTGACGCCGCCGCCGAAGTTGATGCGGTCGTGCATGGTCAGAATGGGCGAGGAGTAGAGTACGCCGGGCAACTGCGCCAGCACGGCCTTCTCGTCGTCGCGGGTGAGGAAGTCGTCGTAGAGAACGCGCTCCGACGCGGTTGAACCGCCGCCGGTATATTCCAGCTCGACCGAATTGGTCTCGACCTTCTGGATCTCCTCCATGATGAAGCGCCGGCCAGTCAGCCCGATGGTCACCACCAGGATCACCGAGGCGGTGCCGATCACCATGCCCAGCGCGGTCAGCGCAAAGCGCACCTTGTTGGAGCGGAAGCTGTCCGCGGCCAGCTTCAAAATCTCGCTCAGCACCATGGTGTGGCGGGCGCTCAGCAGAGTCTCCTGGAAGGCGTGGCTGCGATCCTGATCGGCAGGAGTCATAAATACAGCTTACAGCTCTCAGCTTTCAGCCGTCAGCTTTCAGCTACAGGCTTGAGTGGCCACTTTGTCAGTCCACAGATCGCTGTTCTGTGGTTATCCGAATTTCTACCAACAATCAACTGACGGCTGAAAGCTGATAGCTGAAAGCAGCCCCAATAAGCAACCCCGGCCGGAGCCGGGGTCGTCGAGCAATAGAAGTTGGGCAGGCCTACGCCTTGGCCACAATGCGGCCCACTTCCTTCAGGCGGGCGGCCTTGCCGCGCAGTTCGCGCAGATAGAAGAGCTTGGCGCGGCGCACCTTGTAGCTGCGCACCTTCTCAATTTTGTCGATGACCTTGGAGTTGAACGGGAAGATGCGCTCCACGCCCTGCCCAAAGCTCATCTTGCGCACGGTAAACGTACCCTGCGGGCCTTTGTTGATGGCGATGACCAGGCCCTCAAAGGCCTGCAAGCGTTCCTTGTCGCCTTCCTTGATCTTCACTTGGACGCGAACCTGGTCGCCAGGTACAAACTCGGGGAGGTCGGTGCGCTTGAGCTTGTCTGCCAGGCGCTGCATAACGGGATGAATGGACATTGTTTTTTCCTGCTGATGGACTCAGAACTTTCAGTTTATCAGAGAACTGCTTATCGCGCCTAATTCCATCAGCCCCGCCGCTTGCGCTATATTTTTCGTATGGATGAGAAACGCGAATTGCTGCGCCACACGCTGGCCACCGTCGCCTACCGGTCCGCCCGCGCCCTGAAAGGCGCTCCCAATCACTTTGCCGGGTTTACCGGCGCCGGACGCATGCCCGTGCAGATTCTCGCCCACATGGGCGACCTCTTTGACTGGGCGCTGAGCATGGCCCTGGGGCAGGAGCGCTGGCACGACACCCAGCCGCGCACCTGGGCCGAGGAGCAGCAGCGCTTTTTCCAGTCGCTCCAGGCCTTCGACGCGTACCTGGCCACCGGCGGGCCGCTCCACGCGCCGGTCGAGCGGTTGTTTCAGGGGCCGGTAGCCGACGCGCTCACCCACGTGGGCCAGTTGGCCATGCTGCGCCGCCTCTCCGGCAGTCCCACGCGCGGCGAGAATTTTTTCGTCGCCGACATCAAGGCCGGCCAGGTCGGCGCGGCTCAGCCCGCGCCGCTCAAAACGTTTTAGTGCTTAGGCCGAATGATTTGGTAGTTGCTCCCAGACAAGCGCGGACGAGGACGTCCGCGCTACAGCCGGCCGGGAGACCGACGCTACATTCTGGCCATTACCAATTCTTGCGGACACGGTACTAATCGCGCAAGGTGGCGCGTCTATTGGAACGCCAACGGCATCCACGCGCCATCCTGCTTCAGCGCCAGTTGAATCGGCCGGGGCGGGCCTTGCGGCGGGACCGTTACCTCAATCCATAGCTCTTGGCCGGGCTGGAGCTGCGTCGGGTCCGAAGCGTGCTCGGCGATGAAGAAGTCCACCGGCTCGACGACACGCAGAGCGTCGCAGGAGGCTCCCGGCATCGCCATGACTTCCATACCCTTCGAGGTAAGGTCGGCCTCCGGAATACGGATCGCCAGCAGCTTGTTGCCTTGCACCTTGAGCTTGGCGCGGAAGCGAACGGGATATTCTGATTTGACGGTGAAGCCGTTCGGCCTTGTGGTCCCGTCGGCGTTGCGCGGGAAGATGGCGTCAAAAGCGCTGGGCAGCGTACTCTGGCAGCCGTCCACGGTCAGCCGCAGGCTCAGGTAGCGCCCGCGCATCACCATGTTGGGATCGAAGGCCGCCGTCCGCGTCCAAACGCGCGGGCAGGTCGAGCGCTGGTAGAGGTACTTGGCCGCAATCGACAGGACCAGCGCCAACTGAATGACCAGCAAAACAATGGAGGTTTTCGAGAATTTCATGACGCCTCCTCGGACGGATTAACGGAAACGTCCGCTGTTCCCATGCCGGCGACAATTCTGCGGCGGGCTCTTTCCAGCGCCCACCCGCCGGCCAAAAAGAGAATCCCCAGCCCGATCAGCCCCAGCGAGCGGTCCAGCTTGTCGAAGATGTCGCTAAAGTAGAACCAGATCACGACAATGGCAAAGCCCACCACGCCCAGGTTGACGATCACTTTGCTGGCCAGCCGCACACCCCACCAGACGACGAAGAGGGCAGCGGCGGCTTCCAGAACCTGGGAGATCAGGACACGGCTAAAATCGCCATAGAGGTGACTGAAAGAGAGCCAAAGCGCGGCAATTGCAAACCAGAGAACGCCCAGGCCGGCAAGCGTATGCGAAAGATGACGGAAGCCCCACCAAATGATGAAGACGGCAAAGGCCAAGACCAGCACGTGGGCGGCCAGGTTGGGTTCGTAGCGCACATTGGAGCCGTGAACGTTTCCGTAGTTGTAATACTCCGTCCAGGTTCGCTGGCACCAGGGCAGGGCAAACGCAAAGATGATCGCGGCAGACACGGGAATCACGCTCTTGCGGAACTTGAATATCGCAATAAGGAGCGGAATTGCGGCAACGTCCACCCAGCCCCAAGTCTGGAGTCCGAGTGAAATATAGGTCATGTCCCCCCACGAACTCCATCCCTCCAGCAGAAAGACAATCCCGGCTTTTGCGGCGAATGCCGCGGCCACAAAGAGAATGCCTCGGACAATCCTGCGCTTCGAGCCAAGGAAAAACGTCAAGTAGAGAACCGCCCAGACGATAAGGAAGCGGCCCAGGTAGACATCTTCACCAATGTGGCCGTCAGCGTAATAAGTGAACTCGGAGAAAATCCAGGCCGGGAAGAGCAGCAGGGTGAGCGTCTGCTGTGCCTCGTCGTGCAGCAGAATCCATCCGGCCAGCGCGGCGATGGCCCACATCAGCACCGCCGCCGGCCAATGCTCCTGAATGTTGAAGATTTGCCCGACCATGAAGATGGCCGCGCCGGTGGAGAGCGTTCCCACGGCGTGCAGCGCCGTCGAAAGCCCGTGGAAGCGCGAGCGCGCCCAGCCTCCGCCCAGGTGGAAGACGCTGACCATGGCGAGCACCACGGACAGCCGCACGCCGCGGCCGATCTGGTCCCAATGCGCCGAGACAAAGAGCGCCACGCCGCAAGCCAGCAGGATGGCTCCAAGGATCAACCCGGCGATCACCAGCCAGCGCAAGCCTGCGGGCTTCTTCAGCTCGCTTTCATAGGCGCGGATGCGGCGTGCCATCTCCGCATCCAGGAGGCCAGCCGATTGCCAGCGGGTTAATTGCGATTCAAAGTCTTCCATAAACAGTCCGCCAACAGTAAAACATATTCGGGTTACTTCGGGCGCGGATATTTCTGCCTATATCATCGAGGAGTATGAAATTCGAGATCATCACGATCTTCCCGCAGTTTTTCACGAGCATCTTCGAGAACGGGATTCTGCGCCGCGCGCTGGCCGAGGGGCTGGTTACGGTCGCGGTACACGACCTGCGCACCTTCACCCACGACCGTCATCGCACAGTGGACGACCGCCCCTTTGGCGGCGGCGAGGGGATGGTGCTGAAGCCGGAGCCGATGGCCGAGGCGCTGGCCGCGCTGGGGATTGCGCCGAAGGCGGGGCGACAGACTTCCTCAGGGGCTAAATCCCCCGCCGAAGATATAGGGTTTGATGTCGGGACTGAAGCCCCGACCTACCAGCCGCATCCGCGGGTGGTTCTGCTCTCCGCGCAGGGCCGTCCCTTCACCCAGGCGATGGCGCGGGAGCTGGCCTCAGAAGACCGCGTGGTACTGATCTGCGGCCGCTACGAGGGCGTGGACGAGCGTATCAATGAGTTGTATTGCGATTTAGAGCTTTCCATCGGCGACTATGTGCTGAGCGGAGGTGAGCTGGCCGCCGCCGTAGTGGTGGATGCGACGATGCGCCTGCTGCCCGGCGTGCTGGGCAACGAGGAGTCGGGCGAGTTTGAGAGCTTTGGCGTCGCCGACGCCGAGATTGCCTCTGCCGAAGATGGCGTCCCGCGCTCGCAGCACGGTTCGGGCGGCCTGCTCGACTATCCCCACTACACCCGCCCGGCGGAGTTTGGCGGCCTGCGCGTTCCCGAGACGCTGCTCAACGGCGACCACGCCGGGATTCGCCGCTGGCGGCGCGAGCAGCAGTTGCGCAAGACCCTCGCCAATCGCCCGGATCTGCTGGAAGGGGCTGTCCTGAGCAAAGATGATCTGAGATTGCTGGAGGCGATCCGGCGGGAAGCGCAATGATCGAAGTGGGCGAACGATAGAGGCCACAAATGCTATCCTGCAAGGCAGAAAATTTTCTGCTTCGGAAAGTTCGGGGAAGCTATGGATTTCGATTATGTTGTTTTGCCGGCCATCCTATTTGTGGTGGGTATTCTGTTGATTTGGTTGAGCGTTCGCCGCTTTCGTTCGCTCTCCACCAAGAGTTACCGCACGTGGCGGAAGGTTGTCGAGCGCATTGTTTTGTCAGTTGTGGTCATACTCGTGGCTGTCTTGGCCGGCAGCAGCGCCTACAACGCGATCGCACTTCACCTCTTTTGGGCGGCTAATCAGCCTCCAGGCGATTTCTACTCCGTCAATGGCCACAGGATGCACATCATTTGCACGGGTAGTGGCTCGCCCACCATCGTTCTGGAATCAGGACTAGGAAACGACGCGCTGACCTGGGGAGGGGTGCAACCGGTGCTCTCCAGCACAACGCGCGTCTGCTCGTATGACCGCGCCGGATTTGGCTGGAGCGACCCGCTGCCGGCTCCGCGCGACGCCGACCATGTCGCCGCCGAGTTGCATGAACTTCTGCAACAGGCCAAGGTCACCGGACCCATCGTGCTGATGGGACATTCCATTGGTGGAATGTATGAGCGTGATTACGCCACCCGCTATCCGGCGGATATTGTTGGGATCGTCTTTGAAGATAGTTCCACGCCTTTGCAGGACGAGAACCCCGTGATGAAGGCCATGGACAGCAAGGCGCCACCACGATGGGCGTTTGAGCTGCTGGCAAAATCCGCAATGAGTATAGGTGTTCCGCGCCTTCTTGGGATGTGTTCGCAATCCATCAAAGGCTTTGATGCCCACGCAGCGAAATTGCAGGCGGAGGATATCTGTCATACAAATGTCAGCCCGATGTTTGACGCGATGGACAGCATCAATCGATCCGGCCAGGAGACCGTGCATACCGGACCCTACGGCGCGCTGCAGATTCTCATCTTCTCGGAGGATCCCGCCCAGGCGGTCGCCGCTTCATCGACAGATGCAGCGAACGTCTTTTACGGGATGCAGGAAGACCTCAAGAAACTCTCCACGCGCAGCCGCAGAATCATCGCCAAAGGCAGCAGCCACTACATTCATATTGACCGCTATGAGTTGATCGAGAAAGAGGTTCCGCTTTTCATCGAGCAGGTTCGCGGCACAGCTCCGCAGCCGGACAACTGGGGCTCAACGATTACAGAATAGGCGGGATTTTTGCGCGATTGAAGATGGTCTGCGGCCGGGCTTATTCGCGGGAAGTTTTTCCTGGAAGATTCAAATCGATCAATCCTCCCGGCAAAGCCATTTCCACGCGCCTTGCCGCCAGGTCGATGCTCCGCAAGTAGCTTTTGGCGAAGGGCACCAGCACTTCGCCCGCCGCGCCTTGCACTACCAGCAGCGCCACCGGACCTGCCGTCC
This sequence comes from uncultured Occallatibacter sp., assembly GCA_964595845.1. Lineage (GTDB taxonomy): Bacteria > Acidobacteriota > Terriglobia > Terriglobales > Acidobacteriaceae > Telmatobacter. Next base: position 33,336 of record CAZQRX010000010.1, read on the forward strand.
TGTCCACATTCTCGATCTCGCCGACCAGGACCGGAGCGGCAGGCGCCACGTCAATCAGCGCGCAGCCGATCAGGTCGCCGATGTAAACTTCGTCCTTTCCCAGTGCGGCCCGCTCGGAGCGGGGAATCACCACGATCAGCCCGTTGAGCGTCTCGGCCGCCGAGATGGAGTCGATTCCGGCAAAGTGCAGCACGATGCCGCCCTTGTGCAGCCAATGGGCGATGAGTTCCACTTCGCGGGGAGGGGCGCTGGTTAGAGAGGTTCCCTCAGGGGCTAAAGCCCGCCCGGATTTTACAGCTTTTACGGCACGACTGAAGTCGTGCCCTGACACTTGTGGCGTGATTGAAGTTGCGCCTTGACGCGATCCGGAATCAAGTTTTGCAGATGAGGGGTCCGCCAACAGCCAGAGCCGCTTGCGTTCAGCAAATTTTTCAGGGAAATCGGTGAGAAGCTCGGCGAAGACCTCGCCTTTGCGCCCCTGCGGATGGCGAATCCGCGCCAGATGAACCCAGTCTTCTGGTACAGGCGCCGCTGTCGGCTGAGCGGGGCCGGACCCGGAGGCAGCGCCCATCTCAGAGCTCGTCTTCTTCCAGAATGTCGAGCGTATAGCGGTGATGCAGCTTCATGCTGACGGCGCCCAGAATCGTGCGTACCGAACGGGCGGTCCGCCCCTGCTTGCCGATCACCTTGCCCACGTCCGTCGGCGCCACACGGAGCTTGATCACCGTACTCTCCTCGCGGCCCACACTCTCCACCTCAACGGATGCCGGCTCATCCACCAGCGCCCGCGCAATCTCGCGAACCAGTTCTTCCACTTCGACCATAGCGTTTTGCGTCATGCTCCTGCCCCTGACCGGATACGTTCAGGAATTGGCGACAAGAATGAACGATTCGGATCGGTGCGCGCAGAGTAACAGCCCGCACCCATCCTCAGCAAATAATGTGCGCGCCGGCTCGAAGGCCCGCTCGCACGCTCCGGGGGAGGAGAAAAATCAGGCCGCGGCTGGCTCGGCAACCGGGGCGGGGTTCTTGGCCACCAGCTTGGCGACAATCGGCGTCATCTGCGCGCCCATGCTGCGCCAGTAGGCAACGCGCTCGTGCTTCAAATCGACCGTGGCCGGCTCGGTGCGAGGGTTGTATGTGCCGACGACCTCGATGGAACGGCCATTGCGGGCGCGGTCCTTCTCGATGACCACGATGCGGTAGCAGGGCTGCTTGGGGGCGCCAAATCGCGCCAAACGAATCATTACCACGGGATACGGTTCCTTTCGACTTCCGATACTCTGTTGTGGTTCTTTCCACCCCACGGACGTGGACCTATCCGCGGGGACCCCGGATTGGGGGTCCTTTGGGTTGACTCGGACTTGCCTGGCCATTTGAGGGCCAGACCTATGCGTCCGACCGATCACCCCACGAACGAAGACCTGTTCGCGGGGAACCCGTCGCGCAAGACACAACACCTAAGTATCGCCGAAAACAGGCCTGTGAAGCAAATCAGCATGCTCGTCACTGATCACAGTAACCTCAACAGCGGCCTGAGCGGTACCATGAAATTGAAACCGGCGGTTCTTTCTTTCTCCGCCGCGGAGCGCGCGCACATGGTTCGTGAGTACTACAAAGGCTATTCAAGCCGCCTGGGACGGGAGATGGAAGCGCTCATCTTCGGCCACGCGGGCCTGCCTGTCGTGGTCTTTCCCACCTCCTGCGGGCGCTTCTTCGACTTTGAAGACCGCGGCATGGTCGCCGCTCTCGCCGGCAAGATTGACGCGGGCCAGCTCCAGCTCACCTGCGTCGACTCTGTGGACGCGGAGAGCTGGTACAACCGGACACACGCCCCGCGCTGGCGCATCACTCGCCATCTGCGCTACGAGGAGTACCTGCTCCACGAACTGCTCCCGCTGATCCGCGAGCGGAATTTCGACCCGCGCCTGCTCTCGCTCGGTTGCAGCTTCGGCGGCTATCACGCGGTCAACATCGCCCTGCGCCATCCCGACGTCTTCACCGGCTTCCTCTCGCTCTCCGGCGCTTTCGACCTGAAGAGCTTTCTCGGCGGCTACTACGACCAGGAGTGCTACTACAACCTGCCCACGCACTACTTGCCCAACCTGACCGACCCCTGGTTCCTCGACCGCTTCCGCCAAAACCGCTACGTGCTGGCCACCGGCCACGACGACCAGTGCCTCGCGCAAAACCAGGCTCTCGACCGCATCCTCAGCGACCTCCAGATTCCCCACCAGCTCCACATCTGGGATGCAACAAACTCCCACGACTGGCCCACCTGGCAGCGCATGGTGGCGGAGTACTTGTGACAGGGAACAAGAACAGAGTATTAAATGTCTGCACGAGGCAATTTGATATAACTCTGAAATATGGGAGGCTACATCGATGAGCGAACTCAACCCTTATGCCCGCTTCCTGGACGGACGGTCGTTGGAGGCAATTCTTGCCGAGACGGACGTGCGGCTTTCCTCACTGCTTGCAGCGATTGGCCCGGAGAAGGCTTCCGTTCCGCCAGCCCCCGGCAAATGGAGCCCGGCGGAGATTGTCTGTCATCTGGCTGACTGCGAAATTGTCTTTGCCTTCCGGTTGCGCCAGACGCTGGCCGAGGATGCGCCGGTGATCCAACCCTTTGACCAGGAGAAGTGGGCCGCAGTCTACCCAGGCATTGCTGCCGAACAGGCTCTTCAAGCCTTCAGTGCCGTGCGCCAATGGAACCTGCGCCTCATTGTCTCAGCCCTTCCGGCAGCGGCGGCCAGGCCGGTCACGCACCCTGAGCGGGGCACGATGACCTTCCAGACTCTCGTCGAGACGATAGCCGGCCACGATCTCAATCACCTGGGACAGTTGCAGAGGCTGTGTTAGTCTTTGATCTTTTTCAGCAGCCACGCCATGTTCTGGCCCAGGGTTTTCATGGTTCTGATGCCCTCTTCGTCCCGCTCCACGTCGCCCGGCTGAAGGCCGATGCCGATATTCCAATAGGACGAGCCGGGCACAATCATCTCGCTGATCAAAAAGAAGTGGTTCAGCGAATCGAAGGCGTGGATCGCCCCCGCCCGCCGCACCGCCACCACAGCCGCGCCCACCTTGCGGCGGAAAAGGCTGCCGTTGGCTTTGGAAACTAGGCAGGCGCGGTCCATCAGCGCCTTGATCTCCGGCGAAATGTCGGCCACATAGGTCGGCGAGCCGAGCAGGATGCCGTCTGCTTCCTCTATCTTTGCAATCAGTGCATTGCCGTCGTCGCCCTTCTGCCCGCAGCGGCGATCCTTGTTGGTCGAGCATTGGCGGCAGGACAAGCAGCCGTGAATCTTCATTCCGCTCATTTCAATCAGTTCAGTACCGATCCCTTCGCTCTCCAACTCCTGCAAAACTGTGCGCAGCAGGATGGAGGTGTTCCCTCCCTTGCGCGCGCTGCCGTTGAATGCTACGACCTTGACGCTGCTCATCTGTCTCTCTCCACTGACTTCCAAAATTCCAACCCTCTATTGTGCATCTTCGGGCCGGCGAATTCATTTCCGGATGGGAACCATTTTGCGCGCACCGGGGTCTAAGGGTATAGAGTTTCTTGTTGGTTGCTCCGAGGAGGCTTTGTGCGCCGTTCTTTCGCCGTCTTCTGTCTCGCCGCCTTCACCGTGACGCTGGCCGCGCAGTCTCCGGCTGGCTCCCAAGCTAAAGTCAAGCCCGCCGCACAGCAGGCGCCGCAGTTAGCCGCACCGCAGGCGCCTGGGGTGGTCAAGGACCTGCCCGTCCGCAAGGTCGTCCTCTACAAGAACGGCGTCGGCTACTTCGAGCACGCGGGCACGGTCACCGGCAATCAGCGTGTGGCTATCGACTTTACCTCGCCGCAGTTGAACGACGTGTTGCAATCGCTCACCGTGCTGGACGAAGGCGGCGGACGCGTCGCCGGGGTCAACTACAACTCGACGACGCCGCTCGCCGAGCAGCTCAAATCGCTCTCGCTGGGCATGACCGACGACCCCAACTCCACCGAGTTGTTTCTGGCGTTGCGCGGCCAGCGGGTCGAGGTCACCGGAGCCGCGGGCGGGCCGATCACCGGCCGCTTGCTCTCCATCGAGTCGCGCAACGAGAAGATGGGCGAAGCCGACACATCCATCAACAAATATTATCTGACGCTGGTTGCAACGACGGGCGCGGTGCGGGTCATCGAGCTGACTCCGGCGCTGAGCGTGCGCCCGCTCGACGCCAATCTGCAAGGTCAGCTCGACCGTTATCTGGAACTACTCTCGACCACCCACGCCAACGGCCTGCGCCATCTGACGCTCGACGCGCTTGGGGTTGACCAGCGCGAGCTGCGCGTCAGTTACATCAGCGAGGTTCCGGTCTGGAAGTCCACCTATCGCATCGTCTTCCCGCGCACGCCCAACGGCAGCGCCACGATGCAGGGCTGGGCGGTCGTCGATAACACCGTCGGCGCGGACTGGGAGAATGTGCAGTTGTCGCTGGTGGCCGGAGCGCCGCAGAGTTTCATCCAGCCGCTCTCGCAGCCGATCTACACGCGGCGCGTGGAGATTCCGATTGCCACTGAGTCGGAGTTGACGCCGCAGACGCATGAGGCGGCGGAGAACAGGAACTTCGCGGCCCTCGCAGCACTGGGCCTTGGTGTAAGCGCCGGACTCCCAGAACGCGCCAAGAAGCAAAAATCTCAAACGGTTAGTGCGGATGCATTGACAGTGCAAACTGATTCCAATGTGGTTTCCACACTTGTTTCCAACGAAGAGATTTCCAACATCGCGACAGAAAACAGGAACTTTGCCGATTTGGCCAGAACTGGTCATGGTGTTGGCGGCGGTTATATTGTCCGAGCCAGCGACGCCTACAAGGAAGGCGACGTCACCACCAACGCATTCGACGACTTCTTCGAGTACGCGCTCACGCAGCCGGTCACGATCCACAAAAACGAATCGGCGATGGTGCCCATCCTGCAACAGGAGCTACCCGCCGAGCACGTTTCTATCTGGAGCGAGAAGGAGCCGACGCCGCTGCGCGCGGTCTGGCTGGAGAACAAATCCAAGCTAACGCTCGACTCAGGCAATTTTTCGATCTTCGAATCCGGCGAGTTTGCCGGCGAGGGCCTGCTCGATCCGATTCATCCCGGCGAGCGGCGCTTGCTCTCTTATGCCGCCGATCAGGCCGTCCGCGTGAAGGTGACCGACAACAGCACACTGCGCACGTTGCATCATGTGCAGATCAGCAAGGGCGTGATCGTCGAGACCTATATGAATGTGGATTCCAAGACCTACTCGGCGATCAACTCCTCGGACGGAACCCGCGATGTGCTGATCGAGCATCCACGCCGTACCAACGGCTGGGAGCTGGACGGCGACTTGAAGCCCGCCGAGAGCACGCCGAGTCTTTACCGCTTCCGGCTGCCGGTCCCTGCACATTCAACGGAGAAGCTGGAAGTGCGCGAGCGCGGGCCGGAGCACACAGTTGTTCACCTGAACGGCGACGATCAGGAGACTGTCTATCTGCTCGACCTGGTCAAGCGCGTGCCCGATGCGCTCGACAAGCTGAAGCCGGTGATCGATGCGCAGTCTGCGCTCGCCGATCTGGAGCGCCGCATCAAGGAATCCAAGCAGACGGAAGAGACCGCCTCCGCCGACGAGGCCCGCGACCGCGAGAACCTGACCGCGCTCAAGGGCAACGACGCGGCCAAGCGCTTCGTCGAAGAGCTGAACCGCGCCGAAGACCTGCTGCAATCCACCCGCAAGCAGACCGCCGACCTGGAGCTGCAGAAGAAGGCCGCCGTGGAAAAGTTGAATGAGATGATCTCGCAGATCAGCTTCGATTGGGATGTGAAGGCGAAGTAGGGGATAGGAAATAGGTACCTAGCCGAACAGATCCTTCATCTTCTCAATCAAACTCGGCGAGGCGGGCTTGTTCTCGATGGCCATGGACTCGGCCAGCTGGCTGACCAGTTCACGCTGGGCGCGGTTGAGTTTGCGGGGAATCTCGATCATCACCTTGACGATCAGGTCGCCGTTGCCCTTGCCGTTGAGAATCGGGACGCCGCGTCCGCGCACGCGCAACTCGCGTCCGCTCTGTGTGCCCTCAGGAATTTTCAGCGGGACCGGGCCGTCGATGGCGGCAATCTCGATCTCCGCGCCCAGAGCGGCCTGGGGAAAGCTGATGGGGATAACGCAATGCAGGTTGTGCCCGTCGCGCTCAAAGAACTCATGGGGCCGGATGGCGAGCACCACATAGAGGTCGCCCTTGGCAGCGCCGGCGCGTCCGGCGTCGCCTTCGCCGCTGTAACGGATGCGGGTTCCGTTCTCCACTCCGGGCGGTACCTTCACGTTGAGCTTGATTTCCTTGATCACGCGGGTCTCGCCGCGGCAGGCGAGGCAGGGATCGGCGATCACCTGGCCGGTGCCGCCGCATGCGCCGCAGGCACGGGCCACGCTGAAGAAGCCCTGCTGGTAGCGAACCTGGCCGCGGCCCTGGCATTGAACGCAGGTCTTAGGTCCGCGGCCGGAGGCGCTGCCGCTGCCGTTGCAAGCGTCGCAGGTATCCCGGCGGCGAATCTTCACCTCGGTTTCCGTACCGAAGATGGCGGCTTCGAAGTCCACGGTCAGATCGAAGCGCAGGTCGTCGCCGCGCTGCTGGCGGCTGGCGCGGTGCTGCGGGCCGCCCACGGAGAACATCTCGCCGAAGAGATCGCCGAAGAGGTCGCCGATGTCCACGCCGCCGCCGAAGGGGTTTCCACCAAAGCCTGATCCGCCGCCGCTGACGCCGGCATGGCCGAAGCGGTCGTAGGCGGCGCGCTTGTCGGCGTCGCTCAGCACCTGGTAGGCCTCGCTGGCCTGCTTGAAGCGCTCCTCGGCGGCATGGTCGCCGGGGTTGCGGTCAGGATGATGCTGCATCGCCAGCTTGCGATAGGCGCTCTTCAACTCCTGGTCGCTTACATCGCGCGCGACACCCAGTACTTCGTAATAGTCTGCTTTGCTCACTCTGTTATTAAATCCTATTCGCTAATCTGTTTGGGGTTGGACGCCACGCGCACCAGGGACGGCCTCAGCAGCCGGTCGCGCAACTTGTAGCCGCGGCGAATCTCCTCGGCTACGTGCTGGTCGGGCAGGTCGGCGCGCTCGACCGAGCCCAGCGCCTCATGGTGGCGCGGGTCGAACTCCTCGCCCAGCGCTGGAATCGCCGTCACCTGCAACTGCCGCAGAACGTCTTCCATCTGCTTCACAATCAACTCGACGCCGGAGCGCAACTGTTCGGCCGTGGCGCTGGCCTTCAGCGCCATCTCGAAATGGTCCATCACCGGCAGAAACTTCTCGATCACATTCGCGGTGGCATAGTCGCGGTCGGCAATTCGCTCGCGCTCGCCCCGCTTGCGGGCGTTCTCAAACTCGGCTTGCAGGCGGGCCTGCCGGTCGAGCAGTTGGTCGCGCTCGGCCTTTAGCAGGTCGAATTCCGCGCGGCTGACTGGCGGCTCCTGGACCGGTTCCGGGCCGGAGGACTGCTCCGGCTCGCCTGAGGTTACATCCGCCAGCTCTAGCGGCACGGCGGCCTGCTCGCCCTTCAGCTTCTCCAGCAGTCGCAATTCTTTCTTCTCTTCTGACATGTTTTTATGCATTCTCCGCAAATTTCCTCGCATCTGTTTCCATGATAATTCGCGCGGCGTTTGCCGGCTTCTCATTTGCTTGCCGGGAGCGGCGCGAGTTCCATTCAGGGCCTCTTACACCCTCAACCCCTCGTCGGCGGGAACTTCCAGCAGGCGCTCAGAGAGGCGCGCAATGTAGCGCACCGCCTGGATCATCTCCTGGTACTGGATGCGGGTCGGCGCGATCACGGCCACTGTGCCCCGGTTGGCACCGCCCAGCCGGGCCGGCGCGCCAATCAGCACCAGATCCTGCATGGCGCGCGAAATCTCATCCTGTCCCATCAAATCCAGGCCAACCACCACGCGCACCTCCTGCTGGTGTCCGTCCACGTAGGCGGTCAGCAGTTCCACCAGCCGCTGCTTGGTCTCCAGGGCCAACAGCATCTGGCGCAGCCGTTCGCGGTCTGCCTCGGCGGCAATCAGGTTGGCCATTCCTTCCACATAAATCGCCGGCCCGGCTTCGCCCGCGGCCAGCGCGCCCTTGCGGCAAAGCTCTTCGACCGAGGCCAGCATCTGATGATAAGCGGCCTGCTCCAGCTCCACGCGGCGCGCCACTTCGGCGCGGATGTGCTCGATGGGCCAGCCGCGAAAGTTCTCGTTCAGGTAGCGCGCCGCCGTCTCCAGCTCCAGGTGCGTCAACTCGCGGTCCAGCACCAGCACGCGGTCCTGCACCGCGCCGGCCTCGGTGACCAGCACGGCCAGCACGCGCCCCACCGAGAGCCGCGAAAAGTGTATGTGTTCCAGCACCTGGCTGGCCGTCGAGCAGGCCAGCGCCACGCCCAGCCCGCTGGACAGCAGCGCCAGCACATGCGAGGTGCGCTCCAGGTAGTCATTGCTGCTGGTCACGCCACTGAAGCTCTCCTCGATCTGGCCGCGCCGCGCTTCGCTCATCGGCAACGGCGCCTTCGCTCCCTGCGGCAGCGCGGCCATCGGACCCGGCTGGGTGATCTGTTCGACGTAGAAGCGGAAGGCAGCGGCGGTCGGCACCCGGCCGGCCGAGGTGTGCGGCTGCTCCAGCAGGCCGGTCTCGCCCAGCGTAGCCATCACGTTGCGGATGGTGGCAGAACTCAAGCCCTCCTGATGGGAGAAATATCGGGCGACAGCCTGCGAGGCCACCGGTTCGCCGGTCGCGATGTACTGCTCGATGATGGCCGTAAGCACCAGCCGCTCTCGCGGACTGACGCGCGCATCAGGCATCTTCCCCGCTCTCCGTCCGGGCTCGTCCGCGGTGATGCCCGCGCCCCGGATAAAACCGACCAACTCTTGATATTTCTAGCGTTTAGAACAGCAAAAGCGCAAGTTTCTCCTCTCTAATTCTAGGCAGCGGCGAGGGCGCTGTCAACCGCAACCGGTCTGCTACATCAAGATCGAACGTCGATCCATTTCCGATGCCGCAACCTTTCCCGGTGCGCCGGGTCAAAGACAATATCTCCTCCGGTGGCCGTTATGCGCCGGATACAATTCATCCAAGAGGATTTGACTTCATGTTGTTTGCTCGACGCTTCTTCCCGCTAGCCGCTCTTCTTCTGCCTCTATTGCCCGCGCAGGCGCAGCAGCCGGCCGCGAAGCCTCTGCCGGATATTCATCAGCTGATGAAAGAGGTTGACGAGCATCAGAAGCAGCTCGACAAAGTGCGCGAGAATTACACCTACACCTCGTCGCAGACCACGGAAGATATCGACGCCAAAGGCCATGTGACCAAGACGGAGACGCGCGAGGTAGAGATCTTCTTCGTCAACGGCCACGAGATCTTCCGGCGGGTAAAGAAGGATGGCAAGCCGCTGGATGAGAGCGAACAGCAGAAGGAGACCGAGCGCGTCACCAAGGCTGTCGAAAAGGCGCAGCAGCCGGAGACAAAAAAGGAAGAGAAGAACGAGATCACGCTGCGCGATGTACTGGAGGTGATGGATGTGCGCAATCCGCGGCGCGAGGACTATCGCGGCCGGCCCACGATCGTCTTTGATTTTGTGGGACGCAAGGACGCCAAGACGCACGGCATAGTCGAAGATGCTTCCAAGAAAATACAGGGAACCATGTGGGTGGATGAGGCCGACCGCGAAGTGGCACATATGGACGTCACCTTCAATGACAACTTTCATGTCGCCGGGGGACTCGTCGCCAATATCGAAAAAGGCTCCAGCATTCACTTCGATCAGGCGCCGGTGAATGGCGAGATTTGGTTTCCCACTGGCGGCGAGAGCACCTTGGCGGTGCGTCTCTTTCTGGTCAAGGGCATTCGCCAGCACGAGACCATGCGCAACTACAGCTTCCAGCGCTTTCATGTGGAGGCCGAGCAGGGCAAGGAATCCAGGGTCGTGCTGGAGAAGAAGCCGTAGCCCGGTTGCCGCGCACATCGCCGCTTCCGGTACAGTGGAAGGTATGTACGCGCGCAAACTCTCCATTCAGCGCATCGACGCGACCGGCATACGCCACGCCTGCCCCATCGGCTGGATCGACAACTTCGCCATGCGCAACTTCACCAACGATGCCGTCTTCGACGACACGCTGCCCGTAGCCGATGGAGTGCTGGAAGCCGGGACGCGCGTTCCTCTCTCGCGCCTCCAGCCGGCCATGGAAGACTGGTTTCGCCGCAAGGGCTACCTCAAGCCCGGCGAGCGGCTCGAAGTCGCGGAGATGCACACTCCGCCGCCGCAATGATCTACGATAATCCGGTGACGACTTCCGCACTCCATTCACCCACGCTTCTCGTGCACGGCGGCGCATGGGCCATCCCCGCCGAGGCCGCGGCCGCTCACCAAGCCGGAGTCCGCCACGCGCTGGAAACCGGCTACGGCGTCCTCTCGCGCGGCGAATCGGCTCTGGATGCCGTCGAAGCCGCAGTCACCGTCCTTGAAGACGATCCCGCCTTCGACGCTGGCAGGGGCAGCTTTCTCACCTCCGACGGTCGCGTCCAGCTCGACGCCCTGCTGATGGATGGCGGGCGCATGAAGGCCGGCGGCGTGGCATGCGTCGAGCGCCTGCGCAACCCCATTCAGGCCGCCCGCCTGGTCCTGGAAAAAAGCCCCCACGTCTATTTCGTCGGCCAAGGCGCGGAGCAATTCGCCCACGCCCACGGCATGGCCCTCATCGAGAACACTGAGCTTGTTCTCGACCGCGAACGCGAACGCCTCGCCCAGGCCCAGGCTCGACAGGCCGCAGGACTCGCCGACGAGTCCTTCTCCGGCCAAACCCTGCAAGACGACAAAGGCCCGGAGACCGCGCTTCCGGATGATTTGGACACATTCGGCTCCCACGATACAGTAGGCGCAGTCGCCCTCGACCTCCGCGGCAACCTCGCCGCCGCCACCTCCACCGGAGGGACCCTCAACAAAACTCCCGGCCGGGTCGGCGACTCCTCGTTGATCGGCTGCGGCTGTTACGCCGACAATCTCTCCGCAGCCGTCTCACTGACCGGCTGGGGCGAACCCATCATGAAGCTGGTTCTGGGCAAGTGGGCCACCGACCGCGTCTCCACAGGCACCGCCCCCGAACTTGCCGCGCAGGAAGCCATCGCCTACCTCTACAACCGTCTCGGCGGCCACGGCGGCATCATCCTTCTCGGCCCCGACGGCCGCTTCGGCCTGGCCCACAACACCCCCGCCATGGCCTGGGGCATCGCCACACCCGCAGGCCTGCAAACCGGCCTCACCGTTTGAAAATTGCATTAACCCTTCAATAGGTGCCCCACCCTCGGCGCGTCTTTGTTTTTACGCTTAGGGGGGAGACCATGAACCCCGCGCTGCCGAATTGACTGCTATCCCTGCAATAATCCCAGTATGCTGATCCTCGCCTCCGCTTCGCCCCGCCGCCGCGAACTTCTTGCCCAGGCCGGCTACTCCTTCGAGGTTCATCCCGCCCATATCCCCGAAGAGCCCTATCCCAACGAAGACCCCATCGCCTATGTCACCCGCCTCGCCCGCGAAAAAGCCCAGGCCGTCTTCAACGAAATCATGGGTCTCCCAGATCCTGATTACCAGACCGGGAAATTCACAAAAACTCTTGCGAACGACCAGCGAGCGTCTGCCGCACCGCAGGTGCTGGGCGCGGACACCACCGTCGCCCTCGACGACCACATTCTCGGCAAGCCCGAAAGCCCCACAGACGCCGCCCGGATGCTCCGCCTGCTCTCCGGACGCACTCATCGCGTTCTCACGGGAGTCGCGCTGGTCACCGCAACCTCTACTGAAGTCGCCGCCGAATCCACCGCCGTCCAATTCCTCACCCTCTCCGACGAAGAGATCGAGTCCTACATCGCCACCGGCGAACCGATGGACAAGGCCGGCGCCTACGCCATCCAGGGCCGCGCCGCCCGCTGGATTCCCCGCATTGAAGGCTGCTACTTCAACGTCGTCGGCCTGCCTATCGCCCTCGTCTCCTCCCTCCTCGGAGCCCGCCCGGCGCGCTGACCCGCTGACTCGCAGACTTGCCAAACAGAATCGTCCTCGACACCGCCTTCCCGCCGATGTAGAATCTCCGCAACCAATAACGCTGTCCAGGAACTGCTACTAATTCTCCGTAAGGAAGTGAAAAATCATGCGGATTTCCGCTCCCGTTCGCATTCTTCTACTGCTTTCTGTCATCGCCTCACCGGTTCTTCTGCGCGCGCAATTCCAGACGCCCACACCGGAAGAACTCAAGATGACCGACGACCCCAAGGCGCCGGGCGCGGCCGCCGTCTACCTCAACATCGCCGAGGATTGCGACAGCCACCACGATTGGTTCAATTATTACGCGCGCATCAAGGTGCTGCAGGAAAAAGGCAAGGAACTGGCTACCGTCGAAATCCCATACGTTCGCGACTTCTCCAAGGTCGAGTTCATCCAGGCCCGCACGATCCATTCGGATGGAACCATCATCCCGCTCACCGGCAAGCCCGAAGACCTGCTAGTCGACAAGATGAGAAGCAAACAGGGTTATGATTTTCAGGTCAACCAAAAGGTCTTCAACCTGCCCAGCGTCGAGGTCGGCAGCATCCTTGAATACAGTTATCGGATTACCCCGGCCTTTATGCCCAAATGGGAGGTGCAGCATCGCTACTTTGTCCACAACGAGCGCTTCATCTTTCGCGCCCCCGATATGAGCGGCGCATACCTCACCAGTCTCATCTGGTGGTCCTCACTGCCCGTTAACAAACCGATTAATCCAGACGTTGCCGGAGTCTTCCGCCTCGAAATGAATGACATCCCGGCAGCCCCCGACGAAGAATTCATGCCACCCATCGACAGCCTGCTTTATCGTGTGCAGTTCTATTTCAAAGACGCCAACAGCGCTGAGAACTTCTGGAAAGAAGACGCCAAGCTCTGGTCAAAGGACGTGGATCGCTTTGCCGAGCCTTCCAAGGGACTCAAGGAAACGGTCGCCACCCTCACCGCGCCCGCCGACAGTGAGCTGGACAAAGCCAGGAAACTCTATATTGCCGTCCAGGCTCTTGATAACACCGACTATTCCCGCACAAAATCCCAAGCCGAGCGCAAGCGCCTCAATTTGAAGGATGTACGGCACGCCCAAGACATTTGGAACCAGAAGAGCGGCACCAGCGATGAGATTGCGCTGCTTTATCTAGCGATGCTGCGCGCCGCGGGGCTCACAGCATACGCCGAAAGTGTAGTTGACCGCCAGCGGGGTGTCTTTGACCCCACTTATCTCTCTCTGAATCAGCTCGACGATACTCTGGTGGTTCTCAGCGCCGGCGGCAAGGAGATCGAACTCGATCCCGGCGAAAAAATGTGCCCCTTCCAGACGATCAGCTGGCATCACTCCAGCGCCGGCGGGATCGGCCAGTCTGCCAAGGGCGCCGATACCGTGACCTCCGCCACCCAGCTCTATCCTGATAACAAGATTTTTCGGTTCGGCGACGTTACGCTGGATGTCCATGGCGGCCTGACCGCGAGCTTCCGCATCGCCATGACCGGCCAGGAGGCGCTGTACTGGCGTCAGCTAGCCCTCACGAACGATGAATCGGAGGTGAAGAAGCGGTATGACCATTCGCTGGAGTTGCTCATGCCCGACGGCGTCGAGGCGCATGTCGATCACTTCGCCGGACTCGACGATCCCTACGCGAATCTGATCGCCGTGGTCAAAGCGCAGGGTTCGATGGGCGCGGCAACCTCCAAGCGCCTCATCTTGCCCGCTTTCTTCTTTGAGACGCGCGCCAAGCATCCATTTGTGGAGCAGGAGAAGCGGCTGACTTCAGTTGATATGCACTATGGCGAGACGGTCCTGGAGCAGATGACCTATCACCTACCGGAGGGATTCACGGTGGAAGGCGCGCCCGTGGACGCCAATATCTCGTGGCCGCAGCACACGGTCTTCAACACCAAAACGACGGTTGCGCCCGGCCAGGTGACCGTCGTGCGCAAGCTCTATCGCAACTTCACCTTCGCCAAGCCGGAGGAGTACCAGGATCTCCGCGCCTTCTACCAGAAAGTCGCCGCCGCCGATCAACAGCAACTCGTTCTCACCCGCACTCCCGTTGCCCAAGGAAACTGATTATGGGAAAGCCGCTCTCTTTCAAAGCTCTCTCCGGCCGCCTCCTGCTGGCCGCCCTTCTTCTCTGCGCCTGCGCGCCCAGTCACGCCGGTTTGTTTGGCGGCAGTGACAAGCAGCCAGTTCCGCAGTGGGGCCTGGATGCCTACAAGACTCACACTCCCGATTACGCCCGGGACGCAGCCGCGGTGATTCTCTTCGATGAGTACGTCGAGACCGTTGACGATCAGGGACGCGCCGTGGAGCGCGAGCGCATCGTTAAGCGCATCCTCAAGCCGCAGGGACGCCACGATGCGGTGTGCGGCGTCTCCTATGATGTGGACGAGAAGGTCAACTACTTTCACGCCTGGACCATCGCTGCCGACGAAAAGCAGTATCAGGCCCAGGACACCGATTTCGCCGATGTGGGAGACACCGGCATTCCGATCATGCTCTCTACCCGCAAGGCACGGGTCGTCCATCCCCCGGCTGCCGATGTGGGCGCGGTCGTAATCTGCGAGTCCGAGGAACTGCTTGAACCGTATCTTCAAGAGACGGTCTGGGGCATCCAGACGAGCATCCCCGTCGTCTTTCAGGCCCTCGAAGTCGATCTACCCGCCGGCCGCGCCCACTCCGAGGCATGGCACAGATTCCCGCCCGTCAAGCCGGTCGAGGTCGCGCCCAACCACTGGCGCTGGGAGATCAAAGATATGCCTGCCCTCGATCTGCGCGAGCTGCGCTCCGGTCCGGAATGGCAGGCGCTCGCCGCGCGCATGTCCGTCCAGTGGGGCGATGCCGCCGTCGAAGGCAAGGACAATCAGTGGCGCGCCATCGGCCAGTGGGTCACCAAACTTGAGGCCAACCGCCCCGACCCGTCACCGGAGATTACCGCCCAGACGCAAAGCATCATCGCCGGCGCGCCGGACTTTTACACCAAACTCAGCCGCATCACCGAGTACATCCAGAAAAATGTCCGCTACTTCATCGTCATGCGCGGCATCGGCGGCTTGCAGGCCAACCATGCGGCCGATATCTACCGCAACCGCTACGGCGACTGCAAGGACAAGACAACGCTGCTGATTTCCATGTTGCAGGTGGCCGGAATTCATGCTTTTTATATGCCCGTGGACGACCGCCGCGACATCGTCGACCCCGATGCGCCCTCGCTGGAAGGCAACCACATGATCACCGCCATAGAGATTCCCGCCGATGTTCAAGACCCGCGCCTCAAGGCTATTGCCAAAGCCAAAGACGGCAAGCGCTATCTCATCTTCGACCCCACCAA
Source organism: uncultured Occallatibacter sp. (assembly GCA_964595845.1). GTDB lineage: Bacteria > Acidobacteriota > Terriglobia > Terriglobales > Acidobacteriaceae > Telmatobacter. Next base: position 48,713 of record CAZQRX010000010.1, read on the forward strand.
TCAACGCACTCCCGTCGGCAATTTGCCCTATTACGAGCAAGGCAGTTACGGAATCCTGGCCGCCGGCCCGGCCAGCCAGATCATCGCGCTTCCCGTGCTGAACCCTGAGGCCAGCACACAGGAGCGAAAAGGCGTATTCACGCTTTCAGCCGACGGCACGCTGACCGGCTCCGTGGACTCTTCACAATCCGGATCGGCTGGCGCTGAAGTTCGCTATTTGATTAAGGAAACCGATGAGAAGGAGCGCCGCGAATATTTGGAAAAGAAGATCGCCGAGAGCCTTCCCGGCGTCACGCTCGATTCTTTTGAATTCATCGAGCCATCCGGGCTCGACAAGCACATCGAACTCCACTACAAGGTGACGGTGCGCCAATACTCCCATCAGGCCGGTCCGCTGGTGCTCGTTCGCCCGCGCGTCGTCGGCTCCTTAGCCCTGCCCTTCGACGATAAGCCGCGCATCTATCCCATCGACCTCAACGCCACCGGCCGCTGGCGCGACAGCTTCGACATCGCCATCCCCTCCGGCTACGCCGTCGATGAGACTCCTGATCCGGTCTCGCTCGACCTCGACTTCGCCAGCTACCACTCTTCGGTCTCGGCCAAAGGCAATCTTCTCCACTACGAGCGCGAATACGCCGTACGCCAGGTCGAACTGCCCGCGACCCGTGCCGCGGACTTCCGCCACCTGGAGTCGGTCATTCTCTCCGACGAAAAGAACGCTGCCGTTCTCAAGAAGCAGTAGTCGTCCTGCGTTTTTTTTTTCAAACCATAAATCTTGGTGTCCCAGGTTCCGATTCTGGGAAATGGGAAACCACGAACCCCGCTACTGAGCTTGGGCACCGAGTTTATCGAGCGTCCGGCCGGATGCCGATCACGCTCATCATGCGTCCGGCATGGCCCTGGGAGGCGCGATGGGAGAAGAAAAGCTCCCGCTGGCAGCTTGTGCAGCCGCCTACTGTTTGGATTGCTCTGGGCTTGAGTCCCGCTGCCAGCAACTGGCGGCGGTTGGCTTCGATTAAATTCAAATGCAGGCTGGGGCCTATGGACGTGTGGCCGGGCGCGCGCTGCGTAAGAAAAAGCATCGGATACTTTGTGCGTACCGGGTCGGCATCGTAGACCTCGCGGAAGAGCTCAAGGGCATAGGCAAACTGCGACTCGAATTCGGAGAGCGCGTCTTCGCCCACGGCGTAACAGCAGGGGCCGATGCCGGGACCGATGGCGGCAATCAAATCCTCAGGCCGGGAGCCGAACTCCAGCCTCATGCGGCCCACACCGCTCTCGACGATGCGCTTGACCGTGCCGCGCCAACCGGCGTGGAATGCGGCCACCGCGCGGCGCTTGCGGTCGGCCACCAGCACCGGGATGCAGTCGGCGGTCTGAATAGCGAGCAGCAGACCGGGTTCATCGGTCATCAGGCCATCGGCTTTGCACCCCAGCGACGAAGACCTGTCGCCTGGGACCCCGCGCTTCCACGGTTGCTTCCGGCTTGTATCCGCGGCGCCGGCAAGAGCTATCTTGTTGGAATGAATCTGCTTAAGTGCAGCCAGCGGCGTGGTCGGGTCGCCGGTGATCGCTTCGGCCAGTAGGCGGCGATTGCGGAGCACGGTTTCCCGGCCGTCGGCGGCGGTAAAGCCCAGATTCAGCTCGCCCGGTGCATCGTCTGCGCAATAGGCCCGGCTGAGGCCGCCGCGGCGGGTGCTGAAGCCGTGCCAGAGCCAGCCGTGCTTCTCCCAGCCCTCAACCGGCAGCCATTCGACACCATTCGAAGCGACGCGGGGAACCGGCGCGGCGGGGATGAGTACCAGCTGTGCCGCGTGGGTGAATCTCATGCGCTGTGTGACGCCTGCGGCCTTACTGCGCAACTTGCGTTGGAGGCCCACCTGCTCAAACAGTGCGTCGAGCGCCTGGAGGTCAGATTCGGGGCGAGTCTTTGGAGTGGAGGAGGAGCGCATCTGGCTTCAATTCTATCCGGCAGCAGAAGAGCGAAAGGGCCTGCCTTCCGGCAGGCCCGCTCTAGAGGCTTAAAAGGAGGGGGGCAGGGGGGAGGGTTTCTGAGAAGAGGTCTGTACAAGACCTTCAAGAAGGAGTGGAACTCTTTCTTGGGTGGTGAAGTGGTGCGTGGAAGCCTCTGCTTGTTATATGTGTAGATGCGCGTGAGTGAAAAAGGTTGCGTGACTTTTAGCGTGAAATTTGCACGTCTCATTTTTCGCAGCCTATCGCGGAAAAATGCGAAGATACTTGCGTGAGATGCAGGCGATGCGGCTTGATGCCAAGAGCCGGGCATGGCCGCAATTTCGCTGGAGTCTGGAGAACGATCCATGCACGAAGTGATTGATGAAGAAGAGCTTACGCCGATCAAGCGGGGGTGCGACGCGGAGCTGACGCTGGGTCCAATGATGGTGGCTGCCCTGTTTGTTGGATTGGCGCTGCTGTGCGGCCTGTGCTTCGGGCTGGGCTACTCTATGGGCAGACGCGGCAGCCATGATTCCCCGGTCGCCGGCCAAACCTCCGGCACGGGAGCCGTTTCGCAGGCGTCCAGCTCGCTTCCCAAGCCGAAAGCCGCGGCGGAGAGCCTGCCCACGGCTGTAATATCCAGCGCCGGCGGGGCCGCCGCTGCGCCGACTCCCGGCTCGACTTTTGCCAACGGCGCGAATTCCACCCAGACAGCCCCAGCGCTGATGGTTCAGATTGCTACCCTCTCGCACCAGGAGGACGCGGATGTGCTGATCAGCGCGCTGCGCAAGCGGGGCTTTGAGCCAGCCGTCAGCCTTGACGCCACCGACGGGCAGTTCCACGTGCGGATCGGCCCGTTCAACAACCTCAGCGAAGCCAACGCGATGCGCGAGAAGCTGACCAACGACGGTTACAACGCTGTGGTGCAGCCGTAAGGATCCACCCCTTCGACTACGTTCAGAGCGTAGATTCCCATATCCGAGAAGTGGGGCTCGGGGCCAGCATTACACGAATGATAGATATACTTTAGCGAGCGGGATATGCTTCAGCGCGCTGCGCGATGTCCAGTAGTTGTTTTCGCTGCATGATGAAATGCGCCGGGCG
>CAZQRX010000011.1:0-51578 GCA_964595845.1 uncultured Occallatibacter sp.
ATGGACTTGCCCGCGCCGGTTTCGCCGGTGAGCAGGTTGAGTCCGGGGCCGAAGGAGGCGATGGCGTGATCGATGACGGCGTAGTTGTCAGCGCGCAGTTCGACGAGCATGGTATGGGCGAACCTCAATGGCAGACGGTCTCATACACTTCGTATTAATTCACAGAGTAGCGCGCCAGCCGGTTTAAGTCATCTCAGTCAAGCTCGATTGTTTGAATTTGTTGAAACGATCCGAGATACGATTCCGCCTTCTCAAGAGCCGTTTCCCAATCCGCTTTCCTGAGCATGTTAACGAAGTGAATGAATGCTCCACTTCCTTCCTGGACTTCAAAGTTCCGGGTATCGTCTTGAGCCCTGAGACGAAGGAATCGTCGGTAACAACGATCTGGAGTCAATTGATACTTTACCTCTGCGATGTATTTCACGTTTTCTCCTTGTATTCCCAACTCCCTCTACTGGAGCAGGAGACGCCAACTAGAGTAGCATAATCCGTATCGAGCGCAGGTTCGAAATTAGACCACCGGAACTCAGTTACGCCGGAGGGAGGCCGCATACCATGTTCGGCAAGAAGAAGTCATTGGACCGCGCAGAACAATCCGAGCTCTCCGATAGACTCTCAATCCTTCTCTCGGTTCAGTTGGCGGTTTCAGGTACCCGTTCAAACGAGGTTACCAAAATCGAGGTGACAAAGGGCCATATCAATCGAAAGGCCATTGGGTACATTTACGGCTTTATCGATTGTGCGCTTCAGTTTAGAGATCAGGATATAACAGACATTTCGGTCGGTCTTCCCATCCTATATCACGTAATGAGAAACCTCTTTCCTGGCCACGAGCAGGCGTATATTGACTTCCTGATGTACCACATGGAGGACGAGGTGGTGGTGCTCGGGATGATGGCGGGAGGCCAAGAGTATACAGAATTCCTGCAAGCAAATGGGACCGTGTTTGGGTTGGCCAGATTCATTCACGAAGGCCGAGATTAGCAGGAATGATCAAGTTCTTCTGCCGCATGGCATGAGGGGCGGGCAGACCGGCTTGAGGAGGAGGGCTAACACCGCGCGAGCGCACCAGATCGATCACTTGGGAGGGGGTCACGGCGTCTGATACGGTAAAGACTGAGGTGAACGCCGATTTTGATAGCTGCTTTCGTCTTACAACTGCCGGTAGACAGTGACATGACCCAGGGAACGCCGGTTGCTCAGGCTTCCAGCGCGCTGGTCGAGATGGTGATGAACAGCGGGCCGGTTGCACAGGCCGTGCTGGTGGTGCTGTTTGTGGCCAGCCTGTATTCGTGGACGGTGATTTTTGGCAAGATCTCCTCCTTTCGCAAGGCGACCCAGGCCGGCCAGAAGTTTTTGCGCGCCTTCCGCAAGGCGACGCGCTTGCAGGAGATTGCCCAGCTGGCCGTCGAGTGCAAGTCAAGTCCGCTGGCGCAGGTCTTTAATGACGTGTACGAGACCTACAAACGGCAGACGGGCGGCGCGGGCCCGCCGCGCAACCTGACGCCGCTGGAGCGGTCGGCGCAGACGGCGGCCAGCGAGGCGGTGACCGCGCTGGAGCAGCGGATGCCGTGGCTGGCGACGATTGCGGCGGTCAGTCCCTTCGTGGGACTTTTCGGCACGGTAATGGGCATTGTGGACGCCTTTCACGGGCTGGGCACGGTGGGCGCCGCGACGCTGCGGGCGGTGGCGCCAGGCATCTCCGAGGCGCTGATTACCACGGCGGCGGGGTTGTTTGTGGCAGTGCCGGCGCTGGTGGCTTACAACATGTTTGCGGCGCGGATCAGGGGCTTCGCTTCGGGCTGCGACGACTTTTGCCGCGAGTTGCTGAACTCTCTGGAAGAGATTCCAGTGCGTCCAGCGGTCGGGCAGCGCGCAGCCAGCCCCGCCACGCCCGAAGCCGGCCGGGAGGCCAGCCGGGAGGTGGACCGTGGCCTTTTCAAATAACAACGGCCAGACCCGAACCTCGCTGGCGGAGATCAACATTACGCCGCTGGTGGACGTGGTGCTGGTGCTGCTGATCATCTTCATGATTACCGCGCCGGTCTTGCAGTCGGGGATTGAAGTGGCCCTGCCTAAGACGCGGACGGTGCGGGAGATTACTGAGCAGCGGCTGGTGGTGACCATCGACCGCGATCAGAATGTTTTTTTGGGCGATCTGCCGGTGAACATTCACGAGTTGGGCGCGAAGCTGCGCGCGGCGCAAGGCAGCTCGGCCAAGCAGGTAATCTATCTGCGGGCTGACGAGCGGGTTCCGTTTGGAGCGTTTGCCAGCGTGATGGACGCTGTGAAGCAGACCGGGATTACCAATATTTCCATTGTCACGCAGCCGCTGGACGCGAAGGCGCCGCGCGGTAAATAGCTGAGGAGTTCTCAGACAAGCCATGGAGATTCTGCTGAGAGGCGGCGAGCAACTGGAGCGGGGACTGGCGCCGGAGCCGATGATGGCCCCGGCTGCGGGATCGCTGTTGCTGCACGGCGGATTGGCCGCGCTCTTGCTGGCCTATGGCTTTCTTGGAGGGCTGTTTCATCACAATCAGTGGGGCAACGAGGCCGGCGGCGGAGCAATTCAGGTGAAGCTGGTCAGCAGCGTCCTGCCCTTGCCCTCCGATCAGCCGCCCAATGAAAATGTCCTGGCGACCGATACGCCCAGCCAGGCGCCGGCAGAGCCCACCGCCAAAGAGACGCAGGCCGTGGATGAGAGCGCAATCGAGATTGCCGGCAAACAGGTCAAGCCGAAGCAGCAGACCGTGGCGCGTGTGCCGCAAAGCCAGGTGATCCCCCAGCAGAACAACAAGGCGCAGTACGGCGAGCAGGCGGGATCGTCGATCGCGCGCGCCACGCAGGCGCCGCAGGTCGTCACCGTGGGGCACACGGCCATCGCCGATGTCGATTTCGGCACGCGCTTTGGCTGGTACGTCAACAACATGAACCAGGCCATCACCTCCAACTGGTACCGCCAGGAGGTAAACTCCTCCACGCCGCATGGCGCGCGCGTTTACCTGGTCTTCACCATTCACCGTGACGGAACAGCGTCGGATATGAAGTTCGCCCAGGGCAGCGGCAGCCCGACACTGGACCGCTCGTGTCTGCGCGCCATACAGCGGGTTGACTCCTTTGGAGCGCTTCCTTCGGCTTATCTGCTGAATTCGCTCAATATCTCTTATTATTGTGAGTATCCGTAGAGGATCGTTTCGAGCAGAAGAGTGTACTCAAACGTCTATATATCACCAGGAAGGATTGCTCAGCATGAAGGCATACTCCCGGATCTCCCTCCTCACCGCGTTTGCTCTGGTTTCCTTGCTTGTTCCCCGGCTGTACGCGCAGGACTGGGTACGCACCGGAACCAACCTGGGCAACGACCGCATCCGCATCGCCGCCGCGGACGTCAAGCCTGTGGGCGACGATCCCCAGACGCCGGCCTTGAAAACGGCATTTGACTTTACACTCTACGGCGATCTGGCCGGCGCGGGCATCTTCGACCTGGTCTCGAAGAGCCTGGCTCCGCAGGCCGCGCCGGGGTCGCCGCAGGAGATCATTTTGTCGCAATGGTCGGCCGCGCCCTGCAACGCCGCGATGGTGGCCTTCGGCGCGCTTTCGGTCGCCAAGGGGCGGCTGATCGTCTCCGGCTGGCTGGACGACGCGCGCAACAGCGAGAACCCCCAGGTGCTGGGCAAGCAGTATAACGAAGAGGCCAGCCTGGACATGGCGCGGACGATTGCGCATCGCTTTGCCGATGAGATCATTCTGCGGCTGGGCGGCGGCATCAACGGCATTGCAGAGACAAAGATATATTTTGTCAGCTCGCGCAGCGGGACCAAAGAGATTTGGGCGATGGACTACGACGGGCAGAACCAGCACGCGGTCACGCATCTGGGCACCATTTCGATGTCGCCGCGCATCTCGCCGGACAACACGCGGATCGCTTTCGCTTCGCTGGGCGGCGACGGATGGGCGATCCGGATGTACTCGCTGGAGATTGGACGGCTGGTGAGTTTTCCCGCCGGTGTGGGAGGAGGCCTCAACCAGTCTCCGGCCTGGTCGGCCGACGGAAAGAAGATCGCCTTCTCGTCCTCGCGCTCGGGAGGCTCCGAGATCTGGGCCGCGGACGCGAACGGAACGAATCTGCGCCAGTTGACCAACTTCGCCGGGCCGGACTCCTCGCCCACCTGGAACCCGCGCACCAATGCGCAGTTGGCGTGGGTGAGCGGGCGCACGGGCCTGCCGCAGATCTACACCATGGATGAGGACGGTGCAAGCGTGCAGCGAATGACCGACGGGGGCTATGCCATCTCGCCCTCCTGGTCGCCCAGCGGACAGTTTCTGACCTTCAGTTGGAATCGCAAGTACGGCCCCGGCGCGCCGGGCGGGCAGGACATCTACGTGATGGACATCTCCACCAAGCGCTGGCTGCAACTGACCCACGATGCGGGCAGCAACGACTTCCCTTCCTGGGCGCCGGACACACGCCACATCGTCTTCGAGCGGACCATCGGCAAGCGCACCGACATCTGGTCGATGCTGGCCGACGGCACCGAACAGCATCAACTGACCCAGACAGGCAACAACTTCATGCCCAACTGGAGCTGGAAGTGAATCACGATGCGGGATGCCGGGGGACGGCTTCCCGGGCGGGATAGAAGACTTGGCTTTTCTGGACTATGATGTGTATGTTGCTGAAATCCCTGAGTGGCTTGCTCTGACTGATTTTGGCGAATCGCTCTTCAACTTATGTTGGATTCCACAGAAGGAGTAATCCATTGAACAGACTTCATCGCATTTTGACGCCTTTCGTTCTGCTTGTTGCCATCGCCTCTGTAGCCGGTTGCGGCAATAATAAGCCGAAGTCGATTCCCGCGTCGGAAACAGCTCCGGCGGCAGCTCCCGCGCCCGTACCCGTCGCGCAGATCACCGCGACACCTTCATTTATCTCGGCGGGAGACCAGGTCCAGCTCAGTTGGCGAACGACGGATGCCACCTCGGTCTCCATCGACGGCATTGGCGACGTGCCCACCTCGGGTGTGAAGACCGTATCTCCCTCGGTTTCGACCAGCTACCACCTGGTGGCAAAGGGCGAGGGCGGCACAGCCGACGCCTCCGCGCGGGTAACCGTGAACGGAGCCGCCGTTTCTGCCCCGGCCGTGGTGGTGCCCACCAGGACCATGAGCGCGGAAGAGGAGTTCAAAAGCAGCGTCCAGGACATTTTCTTCGACTATGACACTTACGATATTCGCGCCGATGCCCAGGCCGCGCTCTCGCGCGATGCCTCTTACCTGGTAAGCCATCCGGACGCTAAGATCGTGATCGGCGGCTACTGCGACGAGCGCGGTTCCAACGAGTACAACCTGGCGCTGGGCCAGAACAGGGCCGATGCTGCCAAGAAGGCCCTGGTTGCCGCCGGTGTGGCGGCCAACCGCATCCGGGTCATCAGCTACGGCAAGGAAAAGCCCTTCTGCACTGAGTCGACCGAGGAATGCTGGCAACAGAACCGCCGCGGCGGATTCACAATCGAGAAGTAGTGAACACGGTGGTCAATGATCAGTGAAGCGCCTCGGCTCTCCTCATTGAGAGTCGAGGCGATGTGCGCTGCGATTCCGGATCAAGCCGGAGAGTTAAAATAGGGTAATCAGTTCTTTGTGGCCGGTTGAGTTCTTCAAGGATCGTTGTCCACCGACTACTGTCCACTTTCTTTATAGGTGAAACATGCAAAAAACACGCATACTACGCAATCGTCTTCTTGCGGCGGCAGTGATTGCCTCCGTCTTCCTTTGCCTGCCGTCGCCCGCGCGCGCCGCGTCGAAGGAGATCGTCGAGCTGCAAACGCAGGTGCAGCAACTGCTGGACAGTGTGCAGCGCATCCAGACGACATTGGACTCGCGCCTGGGCGTGATTCAGCACCTGGCCGAACAGACTGCGGACGACGCCAACCGGATGACCGCGGTCGTGACTGCGCTGCAGCAGAAGATTGCCGCGCAAGGCGATACGATCAACGGCAAACTGGACACCGCCTCCGGCCAGGCGCAGTCGCTGAACGACTCGGTGGACGAGTTAAAGTCGCGCATTGCCAAGCTGGATAAATCGATTCAGGATTTGCAGACGCAGTTGCAGAACATTCAGACTCCGGCCACGTCCATACCCGGAACTCCGGCTCCTGTTCCCGCAGCGATTCCGGCTCCCGTTCCGCCGAATGGGCCTCCTGCCGTGGCTCCGGCTGCTGGCGGTCCAGCTGCGGCGATCACTCCTGGCGCGGATGCGCAACCCGCCAGTCAGGCGCCACCCCTGGCGGAGACCTTCCAGGCCGGCCTGCGCGACTACAACGCGGCCAAGTATGAGGTTGCTTCGGGTGAATTTCAGGATGTCATTCACTACTATCCACAGGACGATCTGGCCGGAACTTCCCAGTTCTACCTGGGCGAGATCGCCTATAAACAGCTCCGGCTCACAGACTCCGTGAAGTCCTACAACGCCGTACTGGAAAACTTTCCCGGCAACTCCAAGGCTCCGGCCGCGCAACTGCGCAAAGGGCTGGCTCTAATCCAGATGAACCGCAAGGAAGCGGGCATTCACGAACTGCGCCTGCTCATTCAGCGTCATCCGCAGACTCCCGAGGCGGCACAGGCGCGCACCAAGCTGAGCGGGATGGGAGTGAAGCCTACGGCGGCGCACTGAGGAGGATCCGTTTGCCATGATCGGCGCCGATGAATTCCGAAACGCAAAGAACTTTGCGCGAGTGGTTTGCATTGTTGGCGGCGTCTTCGATGGACTAACGCTACTCCCTATGCTGCTTCCAGTCTAGGCGGGAAGATGTTTGGCTTGCAGGCGTTTGCTCCTGGCTACGATTACAGCTATGCAATGAATGTCGGCGCATCGCTGATGCTGGGTTGGACTCTGTTGCTGTTCTGGGCCGCACGGCGTCCGGTTGAGCGCGCGGGCGTGCTCCTGCTTACGGCGATTGTGGTCTTCGGCCTCATGCTCGCCGGGGTCACCGCCGTTTTTTCCGGATTCGTTCTCCTGCAAAATATGCTTCCCGTCTTCGTCTTACAACTCTGCGTGATTTCCTTGTTCTTGATAAGCTATTTGAAAGTTAGCCGGCTCTGTCCAGGATCGCGACACGAGTAGACAAACCGCATTTACCGAACATAGGACGGGCCGGAAAACCAGTTCTTTTGCATCAATGCGGCGATTGATATACTGACAGTGTGACTACAACTCGTCTTGATTCCATCTCGAACGGTGACCGCTCCGAGACTTCCCCCAGTCAGAAGAGGGTGTTGTTGCTCAAGCCGCGCGGCTTTTGCGCCGGAGTGGTGCGCGCGATTGACATTGTGAAAATCGCATTGGAAACCTTCGGCGCTCCCATCTATGTTCGCCGAGAAATTGTGCATAACCGCTATGTTGTAAATGAATTAGCGGACAAAGGCGCGATTTTTGTTCATGAAATTGACGATGTGCCCGATGGGCAGCGCGTCATCTATTCGGCGCACGGCGTCTCGCCGGCGGTCAGGGAGATCAGCAAGGGCCGCCATCTGAGAGTGATTGACGCGACCTGCCCGCTGGTGACCAAGGTCCACATCGAGGCAGTCAAGTTTGCAAAACAAGGCTACTCGCTGGTGCTGATCGGCCATCGCGACCACGACGAAATCGAAGGCACGCTGGGTGAAGCGCCAGAGGCGACCCAGGTGGTCTCCAATGTCGCCGAGGTTGCCGAACTCAAGGTGCCTGACCCTAACCGCGTCGCTTACCTGACCCAGACCACGCTCTCGCTGGACGAGGCGCGGGACATTATCCACGCTCTCAAGGAGAAGTATCCCAACATCGCCGGCCCCCACTCCCAGGACATCTGCTACGCCACTGAGAACCGCCAGGTCGCGGTCCGCAACGTGGCGCACAATGCCGAACTTGTGCTGGTGGTGGGATCGACCAATAGCTCCAACTCCAACCGGCTGGTCGAGGTTTCGCGCAACCTGGGAACCATCGGCTACCTGATCGACAACTCTCAGGCCATCGATCCGGCCTGGCTCCAGGGTGTAAGCACGGTTGCGGTGACAGCCGGCGCCTCGGCCCCCGAAGTGCTGGTCGAGGACGTGGTCAATTACCTGCGGCAAAACGGTTACGATAACGTCGAAGAGGTAGAAGTGATGCCGGAGAATGTGCGCTTCGGCCTGCCGCCGGAGATTGTGCAGGCCATCGGCAGCGCCGACCGGACAGAGGCTCTTGCAGTCAGGTAGACGAGCTTTCAGCTCTCAGCTATCAGCTTGCAGTTGCCAACTCTGAGCTTTTGGCATCTAGCGAACAGAATTCAAGTGGCGTATTCCGCTTTTTAGGCATCCAGTGAAGTTTCATTCGAGTACAAATGGCTGAAAGCTGATAGCTGAGAGCTGAAAGCTGTACTGAGGCGTTCGAATCATATGATGATTCAGCAAACGAAGACCCAATTCGCGACACCCCGCTTCGGGCGGATGGATGCGGACCTGGCGGATGTCCAGTCGGCCATCATCAGTTCGCGGGAGTACCTGCTCTCGCGGCAGCATCCTGACGGCTACTGGAACGGCGAACTCGAAGCCGACGCGATGCTCGAAGCCGACTACATCTTCCTGCACACGCTGCTCGATAGCGGCGATCCGGGCCGGCTGCGGCGCGCGCTCGCCGAGATGATGCGCTACCAGAACGAGGACGGCAGTTGGAGCATCTATCCCGGCGGGCCGGGCAACCTCTCGCTCTCGGTCAAGTGCTACTCCTCGGCCAAGCTGATGGGCATCGGCGGCGGCGATCCCCGCCTCGCCAAGTGCCGCGAGTGGGTTCTGGCGCACGGCGGCGTGGTGGAGTGCAACACCTTCACCAAGATGTATCTCTGCGCGCTGGGCGAGTACGATTACGACGCGGTGCCCGCCATTCCTCCGGAGATTGTTCTCTTTCCCAAGTGGTTTTACTTCAACATTTATGAGATTTCCGCCTGGTCGCGTTCGATTCTGGTTCCGCTGGCCATCATGTACGCCAAGAAGCCATTCAAGAGAATTCCCTCCGAGCAGGGCATCGACGAGTTGTTTGTGGGCGGAAGAGCCAACTCGATCCTTCGCTTGCGCAGGTATCGCAAGTCATTCCTCTCGTGGCGCAACTTCTTTATCATTCTTGACCGGCTCATGCACTGGGCCGAGGCGGTGCATCTGCGTCCCGTGCGCAAACTAGCCCTGCGCAAGGCGGAAAAGTGGCTGCTTGCGCGGCTGGAGATGACCGATGGCCTGGGCGCAATCTATCCGGCCATGCTGAATGCCATCATCGCCCTTCGCTGCCTCGGCTACTCCGAGGACGATCCGCAGGTGATCCGCGCGCGCGATGAGTTTGAAAAGCTGGGCATCGAAGAGCCGGCCAATGACGTGATGCCCGAGCCCACCTTCCGCATGACGCCCTGCGCTTCACCGGTCTGGGATACGGCGCAGGCGGTCTTTGCCCTGGGCGAGGCCGGCGTGGCGCGCAACGACCCGCGCCTGCTCAAGGCCGTGGATTGGATGCTCTCCAAAGAGGTTCGCCACAAGGGCGACTGGGCCGTGAAGGTTCCCAACACCGAGCCCGGCGGCTGGTACTTCGAGTTCAACAACGAGTTTTATCCCGACACCGACGACACCGCTATTGTATTGATGGCGCTCAGCAAGGTGGACAATCCCCGCGAACGCTACCAGCATCAGGTGGCTGAGCGCGCTATAGCGTGGGAGTTCGCCATGCAGTGCAAGAGCGGCGGCTGGGGCAGCTTCGACAAAGACAATACCAAGATGATCTTCCAGTACATCCCCTTCGCCGATCACAACGCCATGCTCGATCCGCCCACGGTGGATATTACCGGGCGCATGCTGGAGATGCTGGCCAGCTATGGCTATGCGCGCAGCGACAAGCGCGTCGAGAAGGCCATTCAGTTTATCCTCAGCGAGCAGGAGCCGGATGGAAGCTGGTTTGGGCGCTGGGGCGTGAACTACATCTACGGCACCTTCCTGGTGCTGCGCGGGCTGGAGGCGATCGGCGTCGATCATCTCGAACCGCAGATTCAGCAGGCGGCCGAGTGGATTCGCATGGTGCAGAACGCCGACGGCGGCTGGGGCGAGAGCTGCGGCACATACGACGATCCCAACACCCGCGGCGTGGGCGTCAGCACCCCCTCGCAGACGGCCTGGGCGCTGCTCGGCCTGCTGGCCGCCGGCGACGACCGTTCCGACTCCATCGCCAAGGGCGTGCGCTGGCTGCTCCAGCGGCAGCAGGCCGACGGCAGTTGGGACGAATCGCTGGGTGAGGGAAAACAACGTCAGAGTATCATTACGGGCACGGGCTTCCCCAGAGTCTTTTACCTGGCCTACACACTCTACCGCCAATACTTCCCGCTGCTGGCTCTGACCAGCTATCGCCGAACCATGGAACGCGCCGCGTCTGGCGCTGGAGGTTAATTCCAAGATGGCTATTCCTATCTCTCAGGTGGGCACAGTTGCCTCCTACGTGCTGAAAAAGAAGCTCGCGGGCGTCAAGCGCTATCCCCTGGTGCTGATGCTGGAGCCGCTCTTCCGCTGCTCGCTGGCCTGCGCCGGATGCGGCAAGGTGCAGTATCCGCCGCACATCCTCAAAAAGCAGCTCACCCCGGAAGAGTGTTTTGCCGCGGTGGAAGAGTGCGGCGCACCGATGGTCTCCATCCCCGGCGGCGAACCGTTGCTGCATCCGCAAATCGTCGAGATCGTCAACGGCCTGATCGCGCGCAAGAAGTACATCTACCTCTGCACCAATGCGCTCGAACTCAAAAAGAAGCTGCCGGAGTTTACGCCCTCCAAGTACCTCACCTTCTCGGTGCATCTCGACGGCCAGCGCGAGCATCATGACTTCTCCGTCTGCCGCGAGGGCGGCTACGACATCGCCACCGAGGGCATTCGCGAGGCCGTCCGGCGCGGCTTCCGCGTCACCACCAACGCTACCTTCTTCGACGGCACCGACCCCCACAGCGTCCGCGCCTTCTTCGATGAGGTGATGGGCATGGGCGTTGAGGGCATCATCCTTTCGCCCGGCTACAGCTACGACAAGGCGCCTGACCAGAACCACTTCATGGGCCGCGCCCGCGTCCGCCGCCTCTTCCGCACCATTTTGTCCAATCGCAAGCCCACCTGGAAGTTCAATATGTCGCCGCTTTTTCTGGAATTTCTGATGGGAGACCGCAGTTATGAGTGCGTGCCCTGGGGAATGCCGACCTATAACATCTTTGGCTGGCAGAAACCCTGCTATTTACTGCAAGAGGGCTACGCTGAAAGTTTTCAGGAGTTGCTGGAAACGACAGATTGGAAAGAGTACGGAGTCGCCAGCGGCAATCCCAAATGCGCCAACTGCATGGTCAGTTGCGGTTATGAGACCCCGGCGGTTATCGAGGGCTTTACGACATTGAAGGGATTTCTCGCCATGGCGCGCGGCAACTTCAGAAAATATCCAAATGCCAATGCGATGAAAGTCTTCAACGATGCCGCGCCGCGTGGACATGCAGCGCTGGTGCAGATCGCGGAGCCTGAAGACGTGCTTGAGGAGACCCACGCATGAGCGCTGAAGTACTGAAATACACGTTGGAGCAGGTCGAGGCGTTAGAGCTGGTTCCCGGCGCGCAGCACGAGAACCTGGAAGGCTGGATTCCCGCGCTGGCCACGGACGAAGACTTGCGCGAAGCTTTGGGTAAGGCGCTCGACTATCGCGGCGATGTAACGCTGACGCTCAAATCCGGCGAGCGCGTTGAGGCTTTCATCTTCAACTGCCATACCGGCTCCGCGCTGGCTGACTCCTGGGTGCAGTACTTCTCGCCCACCGCGCCGGAAAAGCGCAAAGTGAGTTATAGCGAAATAGCCCGTATCGAGTTCACCGGCAAGGATCGCGCCGCCGGCAAGCACTGGGAAGATTGGGTCAAAAAGTACAATGAAAAGAAGGCCGCGGGCGAGACGAATATCGCGCTCGCGCCGGATGCGCTGGAATAGCTACACAGTGTACAGTGGTTAGTGATCAGCAGTCAGCTTCTGTCCCTGCACATTTGACTGCTGTGGAGATGCGATATGGAAGACGGCATCGAACCGGAACAATCTACTGAAACAGGTGAAGCCATTGCGGAGGGTGAAGTGTCTGGATTGATGCCTGAGCCGGAACACGGCCACGGCCATGAACACAAGACTGGAATCCTCTGGCTGGACGGGATCGTTGCCGTCAGTGTCGTCTTTATCTCTGTGATCTCGCTGGTGGTTTCCATCGAGCACGGCAAGAGCATGGAAAAGATGGTGGAGCAGAACCAGAAGCTGGTCGTGGCCGGCACCCTGCCTCTTCTGACGATTGCCGGGACCGAATTTGATGCATCGGGCAAGCCTTCTTTTCGGGAGGTAATCAGCAATGGCGGCGTCGGTCCAGCCATCATCGATAGATTTGAGATACGCTACAAGGGCGTGGTCTATACCGATGAGGATGCGCTTCTGAAAGCCTGTTGCGCCACGGCTTTACTCAAGGCTAATAAAGGCGGACACACAAAAGTTTACTATTCCAATGTTTCCGGATTCATCCTGCCCGCCCATGAAGAAATTGATCCTATTACCATCAAGCCGGATAAAGAAGGCCTTGATCTCTTCAATACATTCAATCGAGTCAGGGATAGCGACGATCTAACCTATCATGCCTGCTATTGTTCGGTGCTGAATGAGTGCTGGGAAACTAACTTCGACCGCAAACGCCCGCAGCCGGTCAAAGAGTGCAAAGAATCACCAGATGAAAAGCTTTGGTAGGGCCATTGCTGAGCTAGCCGGGTTAGCCCCGGATCGCTTTTGCCAACTCCGCTATCATATTAGCCATGAAGGTATTTCTCACTGGCGCAACAGGATTCATCGGCCATCATGTGGCGCGGGCTTTGGCCGCTGACGGCACGAAGTTGCGGCTTCTGGTCCGCAAGACCAGCAAGCTGGCCAATCTGGAAGGCATCGCCGGCGAGACGCACTTCGGCGACCTCGCCGATCCTGAGTCGCTCAAGCCCGCGCTCGCCGGCTGCGACGCTGTGGTCCATGTCGCCGCCGACTACCGCCTCTGGATTCCCGATCCGGCGGCGATGTACAAAGCCAACGTGGACGGCACGCGCGAGCTGTTGCGGCTGGCCCGCGAGGCCAGGGTCAAGCGCTTTGTCTACACCTCCAGCGTGGCCACGATGCACTTCCGCCGCGACGGCATGGTCATCAACGAGGACACGCCGGTTTGCCTCGACGACATGGTCGGCCACTACAAGCGCTCGAAGTTCATGGCCGAACAGGAAGCGATCAAGGCCGCACAGGACGGTCAGCGCGTGGTGATTCTGAATCCCACCACGCCCATCGGCCCCAACGACGCCAAGCCCACACCCACCGGCCGCATCTTCGTGGACTTTCTCAACGGCAAGTTCCCCGCCTATATGGACACCGGGCTGAATCTGGTCGATGTCGCCGAGGTCGCCCGCGCC
Source organism: uncultured Occallatibacter sp. (assembly GCA_964595845.1). Classification (GTDB taxonomy): domain Bacteria; phylum Acidobacteriota; class Terriglobia; order Terriglobales; family Acidobacteriaceae; genus Telmatobacter. The sequence goes on from CAZQRX010000011.1 coordinate 13,472, forward strand.
CACGTCTCCGCGCTCACCAAGGGCCAATCCGGACATCGCTACATCCTGGGCGGCGAAAATCTGACCCTCAAGCAGATTCTCGATAAGATGGCGGCGATCACAGGCCTCAAGTCGCCAACAGTCGAGATTCCCTTCATTGTCGCGGCCACCTACGCCTTCTTCGAGGAGTGGATCACCGGCCGCATCCGCAAATGCGAGCCGCGCGCCACGCTCGAAGAGGTGCGCATGGGCCGCAAAAAGATGTACGCCTCGAGCGCCCACGCGCAACAGGAGCTGGGCTTCCGCATCCTCCCCGTCAACCCGGCGATGAAGGCGGCCATCGAATGGTTCCGCGCGCATGGGTATGCGCCCATGGCCGAGGTATGAAACGAGTCGCCATTATCGCCGCGATGCCTGCCGAGTTGAAGCCGCTGACGCGCGGCTGGCAGCATTCGCGCTCCAACGGCGTCGAACTCTGGCGCTGGCCCTTCGACGGCGGCGAGTGGATTGCCGCCTGCGCTGGGGCTGGCGTGGCGCGGGCTGCCAAAGCCTTTGCTGAAGTGGAGAAGAGTGGTGAGATCGATCAAGTCATCTCCACCGGCTGGGCGGGAGCCTTGCGCGAGGAGCATGTCTCCGGCCAGGCATACGATGTCTCCACCGTCATCGACGCCCGGACCGGCGAGCGCTTCGTAACCGCAATTCCCGCCAATGATTGCTGGCTGGTGACGAACTCTCGCGTCGCCGACGCCGCCGAAAAACAGCGCCTCGCCTCCACCTACCAAGCCGCTCTGGTTGACATGGAGGCCGCCGCCATCGCGCGCCTCGCCCGGATGCGCGGCATTCCGTTTTATTGCATCAAGGGAATCAGCGACGGCTATAGCGAACAACTTCCTGATTTCAATCGCTTTATTTCTAAAGACGGACAGTTTCAACTGCTGCGCTTCGTGTTTTTCGCGCTCCTGAGGCCGTGGCACTGGCGGGCGCTCATCCGGATGGGCGAAAATAGCAGGAAGGCTGCGCGAAGCATCGCGACCTCTGTGTTCGATTTGCTGGATGAACGAGGTAACATGAGAAAGCTCAATGGCTACCCAAAACACCAAAGCTGAACCCCGGATCGAAGAGACAATCCCCGCAACGATGAGAGCCTTGGTTTACCACGGCGTCAACGACTTGCGCCTGGAAACAGTGCCCGTGCCGGAGATCGGCCCCGGCGAGTTGCTTGTAAGGATCGCCACCTGCGGCGTCTGCGGGACGGACCTCAAGAAGATTCACCTTGGCTCACACTCCGCGCCGCGCATCTTCGGGCATGAGATGGCCGGAACCATCGTTGCTGCCGGCGATGGCGTGACCAGCTTCGCCGTCGGCGAGCGGGTAATGGTCTTCCATCACATTCCCTGTGGCCACTGCTACTACTGCCGCAAGCAGACCTTCGCGCAATGCTCCACCTACAAAAATGTCGGCGCAACGGCGGGCTTCGAGCCTTCCGGCGGCGGCTTCTCCGAGTACATCCGTGTGATGGACTGGATCGTCGCGATGGGCGGCGTGGTGCGGATTCCCGATGGAGTTCCTTTTGAGCAGGCGGCCTTCATCGAGCCGGTGAACACCGTCCTCAAGGCCGTTAAAATGCTGAATCTGGCCGCCGACGAGACGGTGCTGGTGATCGGCCAGGGCCCGATCGGCATCATGCTGGCCGCGCTCTCGCGCCGCAGCGGGGCACGCGTGCTGACCTCGGATTTGTTCCCCGAGCGCCACGCGATTGCCGCCAGATTCGGCTTGCATGAACCCATCGATGCCGGGAGCGAAAACGTCATCGAGCGCGTGATGGCCGCCACCGAAGGCCGCGGCGCGGATGCTGTAATTCTGGCTGTGGGCGGCTCAGCGCTGATTTCCCCGGCGATGGCCGCGGTACGCCCCGGCGGCAAGGTGATGCTCTTTGCCCAGACCCAGCACGAAACGGCCAGCTTCGATCCCGGCGCAGTCTGCATGGACGAGAAGACGTTGCTGGGTTCATACTCAGCCTCGACGGCAATTCAGCCCGAAGTGGAAGAACTGGTGCTGAGCGGATATCGCACTGGATTCGATCTGACGCAACTGATCTCGCACCGCTTTCCGCTGGAAGAGGCGGTTCAGGCGATTGAGGTTGCTTCGAACCCCAAAGCCGACTCGATGAAGATTATGATTGAAGCTAAGCCTGGAGCCGGGGCAGAGCGGGGAGGAGAGAGATGGCAGGCACAGTAAAAGCCGCGATCCTCCGAGGCCGCAAGACCGTCGAGACGGTTGTCGAAGAGAGCCGCAAGAAAGCCGAGAAAGTCGTCGAGGGAGGCCTCAATACTGTCGATACCGTGGTTGAGGTCGGCTTCAACACCGTCGAGACGGTGGTGGTCGAAGGCCGCAAGAAGGTCGAATCCGCTGTCAGCCTGGGCCGCAAAACGGTTGAGCACGCGCTGCTGCACGGCCGCAGCACCATGCAAGCCGCGGTCCTCCACGGACGCGAGGATATTCGCATCGAGAGCGTGCCGGTCCCTGAAGCCGGGCCGGGAGAACTGGTGCTCAGTGTGGGTGCTGCGCTCACCTGCGGCACCGACCTGAAGGTCTACCGCCGCGGCTATCATGCGCGCATGATTGTGCCCCCCGCGCTCTTTGGCCATGAGATGGCCGGAACCGTTGTTGAAGTTGGCGAGGGAGCCGTGGGATTCGCTCCCGGAGACCGCGTAGTTGCGCTCAACTCCGCGCCCTGCGGCCAGTGTTATTTCTGCGCTCACGGCCAGGAGAACCTGTGCGACGATCTGCTCTTCAATAACGGCGCTTATGCGGAGTTCATTCGCATTCCGGCGCGCATTGTGGCCACGAATACGCTGCATGTGCTGGAGCACGTGCCGCTGGAGCACGCGGCGCTGACCGAGCCGCTGGCCTGCGCGGTGCATGGCTTTGAGGACTCGCACCCGCATCCCGGCGACACCGTGGCTGTCATCGGCGGCGGCCCGCTGGGATTGATGATTCTCCACGTGGCCGCGCTCTATGGCTGTGAGGTCATCGCCATCGTCAAGCACGACGGACAGGTGGAGGCGGCACGCCAGTTGGGCGCTGCCCACGTGGTGCAGACCAGCAGCATTCGCAAGGCTATCCGCGATACTCGTGCGCTGACCGAGAAGAATCGCGGCGTGGACATCGCCATCGAGGCCGTCGGCGTGCCCGAGGCATGGCAGGAGGCCGTCGAGCTGGTGCGCAAGGGCGGAACAGTGAATTTCTTCGGCGGATGCGCCCTGGGCACGCACGTCATGCTCGACACCAATCGCATCCACTACTCCGACATTACCCTGCGCGCCACCTTCCACCACACTCCGGCCATCTGCCGCACGGCGCTCGATCTGATCACCGGCGGCCGCTTTCAGGCAGGAGCCTTCATCACCGGCCACGCGCACCTCTACGAACTCAACCGCGTCTTTGAGAAGCTGATGAATCGCTCCAGCGAGATCAAGACCGCCATAGTGCCTTGAGGTGAAGCCATGACGATCGATCCGGTTGAACCCATGAACGAGACGCCCGGCGAGGAAGCGCTGCGGCGGCAGGAGTTACTCGACCGCGGCTGGGCCGCTCTTCCTGAAAACTATCGCATCCCCGATGTTACTCCCACCCTCGACGAGGCTCAGGCCTGGTGCCGGCGGCTGGCCGAGTCGCACTACGAAAACTTCCATGTAGCGTCGTGGTTTCTGCCCAGGGATCTGCGCCCGCACTTTCACGCGATCTACGCCTACTGCCGCGTCTCCGACGACCTGGGCGACGAGGTGGGCGACCGCTCTGCGGCTTTGGCGCTCCTCGATTTCTGGGGGCATGAACTCGACGCCTGCTACGAAGGCCGCGCGCGCCATCCGGTCTTCGTCGCGCTGGCCAGGACGATCCAGGAATGTTTCATTCCCAAGGAGCCGTTTGCCGATCTGCTCGTCGCCTTTCGCATGGATCAGATTATTACCCGCTACGAGAGCATCGACGATCTGCTGGCCTACTGCCGCTATTCGGCCAATCCCGTTGGCCGCCTGGTGCTCTACGCCTGCGGCGAGGCGCTCAGGAATGATTCTGACGAGATCTTCGCCCTCTCCGACGCCACCTGCACCGCGCTGCAGTTGGCGAACTTCTGGCAGGATGTGCGCGAGGATTATGCCCGGGGCCGGATCTATCTTCCGAAAAAAGATATGGATTTCTACATGGTCACAGAAGAATATATTGCCGAAGGCATCGTCACGCCGGAGTTTCGCGCCCTAATGCATTGCCAGGTCGATTATGCGCGGTCGTTGTTTGAAGAAGGCCTGCCGCTGATCGGCAAAGTCCATCGCGACCTGGCCATCGATCTGGACCTATTCAGCCGCGGCGGCCTGGAGATTCTGCGCGCTATTGAGCGCCAGGGCTACGATGTGCTCAGCGCGCGGCCCGCTATCTCGAAGAGCAGAAAAATGGCGCTGATGATACACGCCGTCAAGGCCAAGCTGTTGCCCTTTCTGCGCCTCGGCAGCATGAGTTGAAGGATGGCAGCATGACGCACGACAACAAATTGAACGCGGCCTACGCTGCCTGCCGCGCCATTGCCAGGCGCGAGGCGAAGAACTTCTACTATGCCTTTGTCGCGCTCCCCCTACCGCGCCGCAACGCCATCTGCGCCATCTACGCATTCATGCGCCAGGCCGACGATTTGGCAGACGACGATTCCCTACCCCGCGACGAGCGCCGCAGCCGCCTGGATGTGTGGCTGGCGAACTGGCGCGGCGTCTGCCATGGCGGCGATTCCTCAGACCTGGTCTTCGTAGCCGTGCGCGATGCGGTCGAGCGCTTCTCCATCCCGCTGAATCTACTCGATGAGTTAGTCGCTGGCGTGGCGATGGACCTGGATCGGTCTTCCGGCTGTCAATCTGAGTACAATAATGACTGTCATCCTGAGCGAGCGCAGCGAGTCGAAGGACCTGCGGTTTCTTTAGGTGGTGCAAAGCGGGGTGAACATGAAGCTCCGTGCCCCATCCTTTCCGCGCCCTCTGCGGAAAGGGTGGGAGTCCAGGAAGCTGACACCTATGCCACCTTTGCCGACTTATATCGCTATTGTTATCTCGTAGCCTCGGTTGTGGGACTGGTCTGCATTCGCATCTTCGGCTACTCGGACCCCCGAGCCGAGAAGCTCGCCGAAGAGACCGGCATCGCCTTCCAACTCACTAACATTCTGCGCGACGTGGCCGAGGATGCTACTCGCAATCGCGTCTATCTGCCGTTGGAAGATTTAGCAGCCCACAGTGTTTCGCTGGACTCGCTGCTGCACCGCGCATCCGGCACGCCGCCCACGGCCAACGAGCGTGCGCTGCTCGCGTCCATCGCCCAACGCGCCGAAGAGTATTACAAGTCGGCGCAGGAGTTGCTGCCGTTGATCGACCGCGAGAGCCGCCCCGCGCTGTGGGTGCTGGTTGCGATTTATCATGAACTGCTCAAACGCATCGAACGCGCGGAGTTTGATGTCTTTTCGCAGCGCGCCAGCGTTCCCATGCTGCAAAAGCTCTTCATTATGGCTGTAGGCCTAACACGCATGGGCTGGGCGCGGTTAGTTGGTTGATTCACTCGCATTGGAATGGAAGAGCATTTGACCGGTTTGCAACAAAATCCGTATAAAACTGTTACCGTGATCGGAGCGGGCGTGGCCGGGATGAGCGCGGCTTGCGCCCTGGCCGAGGCCGGCTTTCGCGTGCAACTGGTCGAGCGGCGCGGCTACCTGGGCGGGCGCGCCAGTTCCTATCTGCATCCCGGCGTCAACGAGGTCATCGACAACTGCCAGCACGTGCTCTTCGGTTGCTGCACGAATCTGCAAGGCTTCTATCGCCGTATCGGCGTCGCGCAGCGCATCCACTGGACCAGCGAGATGACGATGATTGAGCCGGGCGGGCGTAGGTCGCGGCTGGGACCTTTTGAGTTCGGTCCGTTCAGACTGCCCGCGCCCTTGCACAGCGCGCCAAGTTTCATGAATGCGAAAGCCTTTACGCTCGCCGATAAACTCGCGCTGGGCCGTGCGATGCGAGCAATGATGAAGCCGGAGGCGCTCGTTGATTCACGCGAGTCGCTCGGCGCCTGGCTGCGCCGCCACAAGCAGACTGAAGGCGCAATCAATCGCTTCTGGCGGCTGGTGATTGCTAGCGCTTTGAATGCGGAGATTGATACGATCGCCGTGCCTTATGCAGCCAAAGTCATTCGCGAGCTGTTTCTGAACTCGGCGCAGGCGGGCAGCATGGGGATTAGCACGGTTCCACTGAGCGAGTTATACACGAATGTGACTTCGTTTCTTGAGCAGCGCGGCGGCAGTGTGCTGTTGAACACGCACGTCGAAGGCGCGGCATGGAATGAAGCCTCAAACAAGTGGCTGATTCGCACGCGTACCGGCGAGTTGATTTCGGAGTTCGTGATTCAGGCTCTGCCGTTTGAGGCAATGCAAAAGTTATTGCCGTACCTGCCCGCTGAGCAAGGCAAGGAGAAGCTGGAGCGGCTGCTTGAGCGCCACGAGCATTGGCCGATTTGCAGCGTGCATCTGTGGTTTGACCGCGAGATTACCGAGTTGGAACACGCGGTGCTGCTGGACAGCGAGATTCACTGGATGTACAACCAGTCGAAGCTGCAACAACGCGGCGGGCATTACATTGAGTTAGTCGTCAGCGCCACGCGCGCCTTTGCCGCGTTGCCGCGCGAAGCCGCAATTCAGCAGGCGCTCCGCGAGCTGGCGGAGTTCTTCCCGCGAGTTGGTGAAGCAAAGCTCTTGAAGACTGCACTGGTCAAAGAAATGCACGCCACCTTCGGCGTGCCTCCGGGGATCGACTCGGCGCGGCCCGGTTCGGCTTCGCCATGGCCGCACCTGTTTTTGGCAGGCGACTGGACGGCGACCGGCTGGCCCTCAACAATGGAAAGCGCGGCGCGGTCGGGACATCTGGCCGCTGAGGCGCTCGGCTTGAGCGCGGAGATTCCGCTGCGCTGCTTTGAGCCCGACATGAAGCCGCAAGGATTCATGCGGTTTTCTCGGTGATTGCCGACTGCTTTACGGGTTCGTGATCTCCCACCCATTCGCCAGAAAACGCGAATGGATGGGGCACGGAATTCATTCGGCTGGATTTGTTTTCTATTCCCAGTTCCCTGTTTTTCAGTGTGCCAGCAAATAGACTCCGATGCAGACCAGCACGGCGGCGGTCCAGCGGCGGCGATCGACATTCTCGTGCAGAAAGAGCTTGGCAGCGATGGCGTTGGTGACCAGCGTCAGCGAGGCCGAGGCGGGCGCGACCAGGCTCACGGGCAGGTGGTTCAGCGAGAAGAGCAGCGAGAAGAAGGCCAGCGCCAGAAATCCCACGCCGGTAAAGAAGAGCGGGCAGGTGAGGACAGCTCGAATCGCGCCCATGAGGCCGGAGTGCGCGCGAATCTCATCCAGGTCGCCGATGGACTTCATCGCCGCGGCGGTCAGCACTTCGCCGGCGGTGGAGGCGAGTACGATGGCGGCGATCATCGCGGCGGCGGCCCAGAAGCCGGGTTGTGGAATTGGGATGGGAAGATTCATTGCGCCTGCTCCTTCCCCAATGCGGGTCCCGCTGCCGTGGCAAGGACGGGCGCATTCGCCTCCGGTTTAATTGTCAGCGACGGCCCTTGCGCGACGAATCCGACGCCCACGGTGATCAGCACAATACCCGCCCAGCGCTCCAACGAGATCGAATCATGCAGCCAGAAACGCGCGAGCAGCGCGATGACCACATTGCCAAGACCGGCCGCGGGCATCACAAAAGTGAGATCGGCCCATGAAAGTGCGGTCAGATAGCTGGCGAAGTACCCGATGAGCAGCGCGATGCCCAGAACAATCCAGGGCGTGAAGACCGCCGCGATGAGCGTGGCGGGATGGGCCAGCGTGATCTCCGGCAGAGGTCTCATGCCGCGCGAGAGGCAGGAGTCGCCCAGCGGAGTGCAGACGGAAACCAGTCCCAGGATGATGTATTGTCGCGGCGAAAGTCTTGCGTGAGCCATCGGTGATTCGGTCCTGACGAGTGGACTCTGCTTCGGGGTTGCGGACTCCCACCCTTCGCAAAGAACGCGAAGGATGGGGCACGGAGCATTGATGAAAGGCCAGAGAACGAAACGCAGGTTCTTCGACTCCGCTGTGCTCCGCTCAGAATGACAGTACCAATGCAAGAAATCTATACGCTCGCAACAGCGGGTGGCGCGGCCGGCTTGCTGCGAGCATCCTTCACCATCTTGTTGCGCTGCGCGCGCAGCTTGAGGAAGGACTTGGCCTCGACATAAAGCCGGGGCAGATCGCGATTTACAAAGGCCTTCCAAACCACCCGGAAGGCGGCCTTGGGCCGGAAGTAGTACTCATCGTAGAAGCGGTGCACCATCTCCAGCACGTAATCCGTGGGCAGTCCGGGATACTCGATGTGTGCCATCTGGTGGCCGCCCTCATCGCTCATGGACTGAGCGTTCACGATGAAACCGTTGGCCTTGGCGTAATCGTAAAACTCCGTCCCCGGAAAGGCGTGGGCGATACTAACCTGAATGGTCTCGCAATCCAGTTTCTTGGCGAAGTTGATGGTGTTGCGGATGGACTCTTTGGTCTCGCCGGGCAGGCCGAGAATGAAGTCGGCATGGATGCAGAGGCCCAGGTCGTGGCAATCCTTGGCGAAGGCGCGCGCGCGCTCCACGGTGGCGCCCTTCTTGACGTTTTTGAGAATCTGCGGGTCGCCGGACTCGAAGCCCACGATCAGCAGCCGGCAGCCGGCCTCTTTCATAGCTTGCAGGGTCTTGCGGTCGGTGGTCACGCGCGAAGTGCAGCTCCAGGTCAGGCCCAGCGGCTTCAGTTTCTCGCAGAGTTCAATCGTCCGCGGCCCCTGAATGTTGAAGGTGTCGTCGTCGAAGAAGAACTCCTTCACATCGGGGAAGTTCGCTTTGGCCCAGGCCAGTTCGGCGGCAACGTCATCGGTAGACCGCTTGCGCCAGGCGTGACCGCTCAGCGTCTGCGGCCACAGGCAGAAGGTGCACTGCGCCGGGCAGCCGCGCGTGGAGTAGAGCGCGATGTAGGGATGGAGCAGGAAGGGCACGTTGTAGCGCGTGACGTCCATGTCGCGCTTGTAGATTTTGGTGGCCCAGGGCATCGCGTCCAGGTCTTCCACCTGCGGGCGGTCGGGGTTGTGGACGATCTTGCCGTCGAGCTTGTAGCTGATGCCGAGAATCTCGTTGAGCGGCTTGCCCTGGGCGAACTCGACCACGGAAAAATCGAACTCGCGGCGGCAGATAAAGTCCAGCGCCGAACACTCGTTCAGGGCGCGATCGGGGTCCGTGGTCACCGGCGGCCCTACAAAGGCAATGCGCATCGTGGGATGGGCCGCCTTGATGGCCTGGGCAAGAAGCTGGTCGCTCTTCCAGCCCATGGTGGAGGTGAACAGCACCAGAAACTCATAGTCCTTGCAGATTTTGATGGTTTCTTCCGGCGAGACGTGATGCGGGGAAGCATCCAGCACGCGCGAACCTTCCAGCAATCCGGCCGGATAGGTGAGCCAGACGGGGTACCAGTAGGACTCAATCTCGCGCGTTGCCGGCCAGCGCGAGCTCGCGCCACCGTCAAAGTTCTCGAACGAGGGCGGATTCAGCAAAAGTGTCTTCAGGGGCATAGTCATCCCTTTCATTCTAACATTCGGCAGTTTTCTCAGGTTTCGGCAGGGTCTTCCGCCGTCTTTCAGGGCTTACTTTGCGTGCAGCTCTTGCAGCCAGTCTTCCATGTGGCCGAGGGCGCGCAGCAGGCTGAGCCGCGCCTTGCTGAGTTCGAGCCCCGCGTCGAGCGAGTCCTGGAATTTCTGGCGTTCATCGATGCGGGCCAGTTGCTCCGCCTTGGGAGTGAGTTGCGGCGTCGCGCCGGGTCCGTTTCCTGAGCCGTTGCCGAGTTCGAGTTGTGCCAGTACGGACTGCAACTGCTCGTGGGCGATCTGCTGTTTTAGACTTGCAATCTCCGCCAAAGTATCCAACTCGCGCAGGCTTCCGGTCAACTCCGCGATCTGCACTTCGTTCTGCCGCTGGGCCTGCTCGACTTCGACCGTGGCGCGCAGCGCTTCGGCGGCCGACTCTTTGGCCTTGGCGCGGCGGCTCATGTCGAAGAGCGGAAACTCAATCTGAAATCCGGAACTGAAGTTGACCGGTGGAATATTCTTTTTATAGTACTCATCGACTGTATTCAGCACATTCAGAATATCGGTGGTCGAACTGTATTGTGCGTTGAAGCTGATCTCTGGTAAATACTCGCTCATTCGATCTCCCCGCGCTATACTATGCTTGGAGTTTGCAAACATCTGCGCGGACTGAAGGCCGAATGTGGTTCGTGGAGCATCCTCGGCCTTCAGTGCGGGTATCTCAGGAATGCTGGAGGGATCGGTAGTGATCGAGCCGGCCGGCAATCCAGTCAGTACAGCAAGGTGTTTGTTGAGCGTACAGGCGCGCGTCTCCAGATGCAGGCGTTTGAGCTTGAGTTGAGCCGCCGTCAACTGGGCCTGCAACAGCTCGCTTAACGGGTCGACGCCTGCCTCGGCGCGCTGCTGCTCGATCCCAACCAGCCGTCCCGCATAGGCCTCCTGCTGGCGCGTGGAGTCCAGTTCGCGGTTGACTGTTTCCAGCTCGATGTAGGCCGTCGAGGCATCCAGCGCCACCTGTTCAAGGGCGTCCTTCAGGTTGAGCGAAGCGGCCTTGATTCCAAAGCGTGCGGCTCCGATGTACTGGTTTTGAGAAAGGCTGAACGCCATCGACTGTACAGTGCCGCTGAATGTTGCTGGCACCCCCGGCATGAAGCCAATCGTATGAAATGCCGGAAGCCCCGAGCCGAAGGTCAGGCTGGGCACAAAAGCGTCCTGGGTCTGCGCCAATGCCGCCTGCGCCTTCTGCAGATCGGCCTCGGCCAGCTTGACTGCGCTGGAGTTGCGCTGCGCCAGATCCACGACCGTCGTCAGTGAAACCTGCGCCGGAAGCAGCGCGGGCGCAGCAGCCAATGCCGCTCCCAGAAGAACGGACGCCCAGCCCTTCAACGGATTGTTCCGGCTCTTCACGGGTACTCTGACCTTCAATCTTTCTTATTCTCTATCATTTCAAATCCAGGGCCGGCTTGTACTCATGCGCCAGGGCCAGCGCAGCCGCCCGTTCCCGCCCAGCTGCCACCGCGTCACCAGACTGCTGCTTTAACCGGGCCAGCCAGGTGTGCGCCACAAACGCCGGCGCATCCTCGGACTTCACGCTGGCGGCAAGATACTCCTCCAGCATTTTGGCCGCTCGCTCCGGGTCGCCCTTGGTTTGGATCAGCAGCGCAGCCCCGCTATAGAGCGCCACGGCGGCGCGCTTGTCCCGTTCCGCGGCATTCTGGCCGCTGCGCACGGCGGCTTCCATCTCCGTCCAGCTCTCTCGCCTGCGATAGAAGCCGGCCAGTGTCATCCACTGGAAGGCGGGATGCGCCGAGGCCGCGAGAGTCTGCTTGTACTCCCGCTCGGCCGTGCCGTAGTCCTTTTTCTGCTCGGCGATATGGCCTCGCAGTTCATGAGCGCGGATGGGGTCGATTCTGTCCATTTGCGCGGCCACTCCCTCAGCCTTGTCGATGCCTCCGCCCACCACCCCCGGCGCGGTGTAATAATACTCGCCCAGGTCGGCCAGCGCCTCTGCGCTGCGTGGATCCAACCGGACGGCCTCTTCCATCTCGGCGTACACCCGTTTGGCCAGCTTGTACGCACTCAGAAACGACGCGCGGCTGGCCTGCGCGCCCAGAGCGCGGGCCAGCCATAGATGATCGTCCGAGCTTCGTCCGTCGAGCTTGACCGCCTGCTTGCAGTCATTCGCGGCTTGATCCCACTGCTCCAGCGAGTATTCCACGCGGCATTTGAGGTTATAGGTTTCAGCCTCGCCGCCGGGTTGGGCAAGCGGACTCAAAATCGCCAGCGCCTTGTCCGCTTCACCGGACTGCAAGGCCGCGGCGGCCTGGGTAAGCTGCGAGCGCTCGCCATTCTGCGCGGACGCCGAAAGAACCGCGGCTATAGCCAGGAGGCCCCCCGCCCATGCCCTCACCGAACAACCTTGACCGGAACGCCTTCGCGCAAGGGCAGTCCGCTTACAGTTCCGGTGGCCACCTGGTCCCCCGCCTCAAGTCCGGAAAGGATGGCCACCTGTGTCAGATTGAGGGTTCCAATCGTCACCGGGGTCTTCTGCAATCCATCCTTCACCACCTTGAAAACGTAGGTCTTGCCGTCCTCCGAGCGCAGGGCCTCGCGCGGAATCGTCAAGGCGTTGGGCTCGCTGGAGATAGTCGCCGTCACGTTCACGTTAGTCTGCGGCAGCAGCTCGCTGTACAGATCATCGATTGTCACCAGCACCTCGCCCACACTGCGCGTGCCCAGATTGATCACCGTCACCGGCGTCCGCTCGATGTGCCCGTTCCAGATGCGCCCGGGTTTAGCGTCCCACTTGATCAGAATCTTCTGCCCCACGGCCAGCTTGCCGATCTCCGGCTCGTCGAAGTAGGCGCGAATCCGCTCGTGGTGCAGATCGGCCAACTGCATCAGCAGCTTGCCCTCTTCGACAAACTCCGTACTCCCTGCATCGATGCTATAGACGGTTCCCGCCACTGGACTATAGATCATCGTTTGCGCCACCACCTGTCGCGCCGCCTCCAGACTGGCCTCCGCGTCGGCCAGCGCCGACCGCGCGCGCTCAATCTCCGCCGGCGAATAGCGATCGTTTGCGCTCTGGTCCAGGGCATGAAGATTGGCCTCCGCCGCGTCCAGCCGCTGCCGCGCCTCGGCTACCTCGTTCTGCGAGGCCGCCCCGGTCGAGTTGAGCTTGGTCAGCGCATCCAGGCTGCGGCGCGCTTCATCTCGTTCCAGCCGCGCGCGCGTTGCGTCGGCTGCCGACACCTGGCGCTCCTGCTGGCTGCCGTTGTGGGTCGCCGCTTCCAGCGCCGCCTGCGCAGCCTTCACGCCGCTTTCGGCCGAGGCCAGCCGGGCGCGCGCCTGCACATCGTCCAGCACCATCAGCAGCTTTCCCGCCGCCACCTCGTCGCCCGGCTGCACGTAGACCGCCTTGACAGTAGTCGCAATCGGACTGTGAATCTCGTAGTTTACCTCCGGCTCAACGCGGCCGTTGGTGCTGATGGTGCTCACCAGGGGCACACGCTCCGCTGGGTACGCATGAATCTCCAGCCGATCCCTGGTCATGGACCGCACTATGAAAAAAACGACGATGAGGAGGACGGCCGAGCCCCTCCAAAACCAGAGCCGGGCCGATTGCTTTCTTTCTTGTGTCATGCAGGCAACCAAAGCCAGTATATAGGACGCGGAGACCGGCCCTGATGCGTCGGAAAATTCCAATGGATGAGAATCATGCCGCCCTCGTACAATCGAAGCATGGCTTCAGAATCGCGCTCAATCCCAAGCTATACAGATGCCCATGCCGAAGCCGGCCTCGATTTCCCGTTTCCCGCCATCGAAACCTGGCAAAACCAGTTTCCCGGCTACGAAATCCTGATCGACGATCCGGAATTGACCTCCGTCTGCCCGAAAACCGGCCTGCCCGACTTCGGCGTGTTGACCATCCGCTACATGCCCCGCCAGCGCTGTCTCGAACTGAAATCGCTAAAGGAGTATCTCTTCAGTTACCGCAACCTGGGCATCTTCCAGGAGAACATTGTCAACCAGGTGCTGGAGGACGTGGTCAAGGCCTGCGATCCGGTCTGGGCCGTGGTGCGCGGAGAGTTCCGTCCCCGTGGCGGCATCGGGACGACGGTTGAGGCGCGTTGGCCGCGGCCACCTGCGGTGGGGCAGCCGCCTTCGGCTGGCACGCGCTAGTAAGAAGCGCGGGATTCAGAGATTCGGTCAAACCGCTCAACGGCTCGATGTAGTATTTCTGTTGAATCTTGAATTTTTCAGCGAGGCCGGTTTCCATCTTGTATTCAAACCAGTATCTTCGCGCCCGCCTCACCCCCGCCCAGGGGACACTGCTGCTGCTCATCGGCCTCAACCTGCTCAACTACATCGACCGCTACATCCTCCCCGGCGAACTGTCGCTGATCCAGCGCGACTTCCACGCCACCGACCACCAGATGGGCGCGCTGACAACAGCTCTATTTATTTTTTATATGTTCGCCGCGCCGCTGACTGGCTGGCTCGGCGACCGCTATCCGCGCAAGCCGCTGATCATCGCCGGCGCGGTTCTATGGAGCCTTGCCACCCTGGCGACAGTCTGGGTTCACGGCTACTGGAGCTTCTACATCCGCCAGGCCTTCGTCGGCATCGGCGAGGCCACCTTCGGCATCTTCGCTCCCGCCGTGCTGGCCGACTTCTATCCCGAGCGCGAGCGGAACCGCATCCTGTCAATTTTCTATTTGGCCATCCCCGTGGGCGCGGCGCTGGGCTACCTGGCGGGCGGGCAACTGAGCTTTGGCGGCGACTGGCGCAGGCCGTTTTTCGTCTGCGCACTTCCCGGCTTCATCATTGCGGCGCTCTACGGCTTGTGGGGCCGCGAGCCCGAGCGCGGCTCCAGCGACCACATCCGGCCCACAGCCAACCGCGCCACCGTCCTCGGCCTCTTCCGCAATCCCGCCTTCCTCTGCGCGACCTTCGGCCTGGCGACACTGACCTTCGCCATGGGCGGAATCTCCAACTGGGTTCCGGAGTTCCTGCACCGGAATTCCGGCTTCACTGTAGCCAACTCCAGCCTGGTTGTGGGCGCCACCACGGTCATCGACGGCATCGCCGGAACCCTCATCGGCGGCTGGATTGCCCAGCGTTGGCTGCGCACCAATCACCGCGCCCTTTACCTGCTCTCCTTCTGGAGCGTCGCGCTCACCTTGCCCTGCGGAATCATGCTTTTTTTTGGCCCCGCCGCCTGGGCCGTGCCCTCGCTCTTTGCCGCCGAGTTCTTCCTCTTCCTCAACACTGGACCGCTCAACGCCGCCATCGTTAACTCCGTCACCGGCCCGGTCCGCGCCACCGCCGTTTCCATCAATCTCTTTTGCATCCACTGCTTCGGCGACACCTTCTCGCCGCAGATCATCGGCGCCATCTCCGACCATTCAAAGAGCCTACGCCTGGGGCTGGGAGCCACCCTCATTTCCCTGGTCTTCTCCTGCATCATCCTCCGCGCCGGCTCCCGTTTTGCCCCGCCGCTGGAAGAGAGTGCCTGATCGAGCCCGGCGCGCGTTTGCAGTCAGACCGGCAAGAAACTCGCTAACTTGCTAACTTGCGATCACCGCGAAGCGGTGGCAAACTTGCTGATTTTGTTGAAAAACCGACTCCTCCAACCGTTATGGTCATCCTGTGCGAATGTAAGTCAATCCGGCCATTTTCGACGGCTCCTGCTACCCTGAAACCAACCGCATGGCGCTCTTTCACAACTCGGCTTTCTCACGGGTCACGGCGCTCGCAGAGTTGCGCTCGGTTCACGCCGCCTTCGCATGGCTGCACGGCAATCCAAAGACCATCATGGACTGGCAGGCGGAGTTGGTCTCCATTCCCGCGCCACCCTTTGGCGAGCAGGCGCGCTCCCTGTGGATGGCCGTCCGCTTTGCGGAGGCCGGTCTCAGCTCTCTGCAAACCGACGCCGTCGGCAACGTCTTCGGCTGGCTGCCTGCTACCAAACTTCCTCCAGAGAGTACTGGCCCGGTGATAGTGCTTTCCGCGCACCTGGACACGGTCTTCCCCGCCGGGACACCGCTGCACCCGGTGGCGGACGGCGACCGCCTACACGCTCCCGGAGCCTGCGACAACGGCGCCGGCGTGGCGGGTCTGCTGGCCATCGCCCATGCGCTGATTCAGGCCAGAGCCGAGTTGGCCGCGCCGCTGATCTTTATAGGCAATGTGGGCGAGGAGGGCGAAGGCGACCTGCGCGGCGTGCGCTTCCTTTATCAGCAAACCGCGCTCGCCGGCCGCATTGCCGCACACATCGTGCTGGATGGCGCGGGCGCGGAGTCGGCTGTGACGCAGGCGCTGGGCAGCCGCCGCTACCGGGTCTCCGTCACCGGTCCCGGAGGGCATAGCTTCACCGACGCGGGCACGCCCAACCCGATTGCCGCGCTGGCCTCTGCGATGGCAGTGCTGGCCGAAACGCCACTGCCAGACGATCCGCGGACAACATTGAATATCGGCACGATCTCCGGCGGCACCAGCGTGAACTCCATCCCCGAGAGTGCGCAGGCTGCTACTGATTTCCGCTCCACGAGCCCTGAGCAGTTGGTGCGGCTGGAGGTAGCGTTGCATCGCGCCGTCGAGGACGCCGTGGACCACTGCAACGCGCAGGCAAAGGCGCAATCCAGGCACGACCGCGGCCTGCTGGCCTATGCGATTGAGTTGATTGGCGACCGGCCCGCCGCGCAACTCGCCGCCGATTCGCCGCTGCTTGAAGCCTTGCTCGCGGTGGATCGCCATTTGGGACTGAAGACCGAGCAGCGGCTGGGCTCGACCGACGCCAACATTCCCCTTTCGCTAGGGATTCCGGCGCTGTCGATGGGTGCGGGCGGCGAGGGCGGCGGCGCGCACACACTGGCTGAGTGGTACTCGGCCAAGGACCGCGAAGCCGGACTCAAACGGGTGCTGTTGCTGACCCTGGCGATGGAGGAGTGGGCCGCTGAACAGTAGAGTTGTTGCAGTGTACTTGAAACTGATCTTCGGATGGCCAGCCAACCGGCGCATCCTCGGCTGACATAATTAAACGAGATGAAACTGCGCGCATACCTGCTGATGCTCTTTGTAGTTGCCGTGTGGGGATCGACCTTTGTGCTGGTCAAGGGCGCGCTCTCCGATGCCACTCCCGGAGCCTTCAACCTGGTGCGCATGACGCTGGCCTTCGCCGTGCTCGGCGTTGCCTATCACCGCTACTGGCGCGAGATTCGGGGCTGGCAAGTCGGCGCCGGAGCGCTGGTAGGACTCTGCCTGGCCCTCGGCTACCAGTTCCAGACCACGGGACTGGCCCGCACCACACCCTCGAAATCGGCGTTCATCACCGGGCTGCTGGTGGTGATGGTGCCGCTGCTCTCGATCATTCCCGGCCTGCGTCCGCCGGGAGCCAGGCCGCCGCGCTGGAACGCTTTCCTCGGGGCCGCGCTGGCATTCATCGGAATTGTGCTGCTGACCGCGCCGGCCGCCCCTCGCGCGCAGGGGCCAGCCTCTATGCTGGGCCAGGCGGCGCGGCTGCTGCCCGACATGACTTCCATCAACCTGGGCGACCTGCTCACTTTGGGCTGCGCGCTCGGATTCGCCTTCCACTGCCTGGCGCTGAGCCACATCTCGCCGCGTATCGCCTTCCAGCCGCTGGCGCTGCTCCAGGTGGGCTTCTGCGCCGTCTTCATGGCGCTCAGCCTGCCGCTCATCGAGCATCCGCATCTCACGTGGACGCCGCGGCTGGCCCTGGCGCTGGGCATTGCCGCCGTGCTCTCCACCGCCGTCGGATTCTCTGTCCAGAGCTGGGTGCAGTCGGTGCTGCCTCCCACGCACACTGCCCTACTGTTGACGCTGGAGCCGGTCTTTGCCTGGATCACATCATTCCTGGTGATGGGCGAACGGCTCGGCCTGCGCCCCGCCTGCGGCGCGCTGCTGATTTTGGCGGCCATCGCGCTGACCGAGCTGATGCCGCAGCCGCATGTGGCGTCGGCTCACGAAGCGTGAGTAATACAGGGGTCAGGGATCAGAAAGCGATGCGGGCCAGGCCGGAGTCTACCCTCCGCCGCGAAACTGGATGATACGCCGCCGGTCGCGCTTCGAGGGCCGATGCTCGGGCAACGGCGCGTACTGCTGCATCGCCTTGCGCTCTGCGGCTGCCTTGGCCCGCGCGGCAATGCTGGCCTCGCTCTCGTGATAGAGCGTCTGCGCCACCGCCGCCGGACCGCGCATCTGACTCAGCGCCAGAACCTCGATCTGAAAGTCTCCGCCCGCGTTCTTCACTTCCAGCTTGTCGCCCACGTGGACTTCGCGAGAGGGTTTGGCCTCATGCCTGTTGGACATAATGCGGCCCAGATCGCAGGCTTTCGATGCCTGCGACCGCGTCTTGAAGAAGCGCGCCGCCCACAGCCATTTGTCGATGCGCATCGAATCCATGAGGCTATTGTCGTACAACAGGCCGGGCGTGTTGCGCAAAACACCGGCCGCAGTCCCTGGCTATCC
This sequence comes from uncultured Occallatibacter sp., assembly GCA_964595845.1. Lineage (GTDB taxonomy): Bacteria > Acidobacteriota > Terriglobia > Terriglobales > Acidobacteriaceae > Telmatobacter. The sequence goes on from CAZQRX010000011.1 coordinate 31,615, forward strand.
CTACGCCCGCAATATTTACACGTTTGTAATACACGCCAAGCGTTTTATTCCTTATACTTACCCCACTATGTTCAACGACGCTCCTTTATCCATCGAACGCGCAGACGGCAAAACTCCCGGAACGGTGATCTTCCGTTTTACCGGTCCAATCACCTTGCGCAATCAATTCGGAATGCGGGATCAGTTGCGCGCCAGCGAGCCGCCGGCCCTGACCATCCTCGACCTCAGCGGCGTTCCCTACATGGATTCGACGGGGATGGGCGCGGTGATCAACCATTACGTCCATTGCCAGAACCGGGGCGTTCGGATGATTGTTGCCGGGGTCAACAGCCGTGTGATGGAGCTGTTCAAGGTCATGAAGGTGGATACGGTCATTCCGCTGGTGGTGACGCTGGAAGAGGCGGAAGGCAAGGCGTAGACGCCACCTGCCGTGGGGCCACCTGCTCGCTTCTCGCTCGCATGGTGTTCCTGGATTCCCAGGTCCGAAAAGCGGGACCTGGCGCACCCGGCATGAGCGCAATCATCAAACACCTATTCAATGCGAGCGCAACGCCAGCGATAGATCGTTAGCTAGGCAGGCATCGCAGCTTTGCTAGGCGTTCAGAGAGCAACACCCCCTCTGTTTCTCTTCAGGCAGGGATGCTTTTAAGCTCGCAATGCTGAATTCCCTCGCATGGTTACTGAAGATACTCTTGTCTGTTTTGAAATCCTTGAATTAAGCTGCTCACAACCGTTGATGCGCTCGTTTGAGCCGCGGTTTTGCTTCCCCATCTCATTCTTCATTTGGCATCATCAGGATATCCATGTGGGATCCAACTGTCCCGCTTGCAACAACTTCCTTGAAATTCGGCTGTATTGACTTTGGTTCCCCGCTGGCCTCCTGTTTATGCAAATCCCCAAATTGGAGGTACTCCCCCATGCGTAAATCACTTTATGCGACTACGCTTGCCTTCACCGTCCTGGTGTTGCTTCTGTGGTACAACCCAAGCAACCGCCAGCAAGCAGCCGTCCAGGCCGCAGTGAACCCTATGCCGGCAGCTTGTATCCCACCCTCACACGTCGGCTCCTCACCCGAACAGACAGCCTGGCAGCTCTTTGTTGCCTCCACTTGCCCCGTCAACGCAAACCAATATCCCTACATTGTCTGGGAAAACTGGATTGAGCAGGGTCAGCTTTACGGCGCCGGCGCTGCACAAGCCTTGGCTGTGGGCGGTCGCCCGCGCTTCCACATGAGTCCACTGGCCAAGGTCATGCGGGAAAAGGCAAAAGGCGCGCTACATCCCGAGGCTGTCCTGCCCACCGGCGCCAACGAAGACTGCAACAGCCAGACCTGGAGCGGGCGCACTATCTGCGAGGAGGCTCGTCTCAATCCCTCCGCGCAAGACTATGTCACATCCAACAGTCTGACCACCCTCGACGGTCAGGTTGCATTCATCACTGACGGAAAAACCTTCGACTTCACTCCGCCGTCGGTTGAGCTGAAGGCCGATTGGATTCAATATCCCCTGGCAACCTGCACCAATCCCCCCGCCGGAGTTCACGTGGAAACGGTGGCAGGCTCCTGTTATGCCTTGGGCGGAATCCACCTGATCTCCAAGCTCATCGACAAATGGATTTGGGCTACATTTGAGCCACAAAACTCCTTGACCAACCCGCAGCGTTGCGTGGTACTCGGCTGTAACGATCCCTGGGGTTCGGTCCCGGCCCGCAGCTCAGGCAAGCCTACCAAGCAGTCGCTGGTTCTGGCCCAATTGATGAAGGATGCCAATCTGGCGGCCGAATGGCGCAACTATCGCCTTGATGGCGTGCAGGTTGATTTTGTCGATGCGGCCGGTAAGGCAACCGTGTTAGGCAACTCCGTCATCGAGGGTGACAACGCTGGCAATCCCACGTTGATGAAGTCCTCATCCTGCATCACCTGCCACGACCTTTCCACCATCAACAAGAGCAAACAGGAGTTGAGCCCCGACTTTATCATCGGCCCGCCCAAGTCCATCCCTGCCGGCTACATACGCAGGGACTTCGTCTGGTCTCTCTCCCTGGCACAATAGATCGCACACCCAGCGCTGCGTTCGCCATCTCTTCCGGCGGACGCAGTGCGTTCCTGCTCAGGTAAAGCCCCGCCTGGCTCCAGTAAACTTGTCCATGGAGCCAACCATGCCAAGCCTATGGGCCAGGACGCGGACGACGCTGGAGATGATCAAGTGGGAGCACTCGATCTTCGCGCTGCCTTTTGCGCTGACGGCGGTGCTGCTGGCGGCCAACGGCCTGCCCGACTGGCGGCTGGTATTGCCGATGAAGCTTGTGTGGATTCTGGTGGCCATGGTGGCGGCGCGCTCCTCGGCAATGGCCTTCAATCGCTGGGCCGACGCGGAGCTGGATGCCGCCAATCCTCGCACCAAAAGCCGCGCGATTCCCGCTGGGCTGCTCACGCGCAATTTTGTGCTGGGCTTTACGCTGCTAGCGGCTGCGGTCTTCGTCGCGGCGGCGGCGGAGTTGAACCGGCTCACGCTTTATCTGACGCCCGTTTGCTTGCTGGTGCTCTGGGGTTACAGCTACCTGAAGCGCTTCACACGGTGGTCGCACCTGGGGCTGGGCCTGGCGCTGGGATTGGCGCCCACGGCAGCGTGGATTGCCGTGCGTGGCTCGCTGGACGCGCGCATCCTGGTGCTGACGGCGGCGGTGACTCTGTGGGCGGGCGGCTTTGACGTGCTCTACGCCTGCCAGGATTATGAGCACGACCGTGCCGCGGGTCTCCATTCCCTGCCCCAGGCGGCTGGCATACCGGCAGCCTTTAAGACGGCGCGATTGATGCATCTGGCCATGCTAGGTCTGCTCGTCTGGTTCGGCGCGCTCTTTCATTTCCATGCGCTCGGCTGGCTGGGAATCGTGGCCGTGGGACTGCTGCTGGCCTATGAGCACTCGCTGGTTTCGCCGCGCGATTTGCGCCGGCTGAATGCCGCTTTCTTCACGATGAACGGCGTAATTGCGATGGTATTTCTCGCTTTTGTGGCGGGTGATTTATGGTTGCGGTACAGTAAATAGAATTGGAGAATCAGGAAACCGATGAAGATAGCAATCCAGGGAGAGTTTGGCTCATTCAGCCACGAAGCAGCGACCAAGCTGGTCCCTGATGGAGAGATTGTTCCCTGTTCGCTTTCGGCGGAGGTCTTCGCCGCGCTGAGCGGGGGCGGCGTGGATGCCGCGGTGATTCCCATCGAAAACAGCCTGGCCAGTTCGGTGGCGGAGCACTACGACCTGCTGTTGACCCACGATGTGCGGGTGGTGCAGGAGACGCTGCTCCACATCCGGCATAATCTGATCGGGATCTCCGGCGTCGAGACAGGGGAGATTCATCGTGTTTTTTCGCATCCCGTGGCGCTGGCGCAGTGCCGGAAGTTTTTGGCCGCTCACCCCCGGATGGAGGCCTTTGCGTTCTACGACACCGCAGGCAGCGTGAAGCAGTTGATGGAACTGCGCGACCGCCACGTGGGGGGCATCGCCAGCGAGGCGGCGGCGCACTACTATGGCGCGCAGATTCTCGAAGCCGGCATCGAAGACAACCCGGAAAACTATACCCGCTTTTTCCTGGTGCGGCGCGCGGCGGATGCGGTAATGGATCCGGAGTCGAACAAGATCAGCCTGGCGTTTTCGCTGGAGCACAAGCCGGGATCGCTGGTGAAGGCGCTGACGGAGCTGGCGTGGATCGGCGCGAATATGACCAAAATCGAGTCGCGGCCGGTTCACGGCAAACCATGGGAGTACATCTTCTTCGTGGATTGCCAGATTCAAAAGGCCGAGGATGGCGCGCAGGCAGTGGAGTCGCTCAAGCCCCATTGCGCGATGGTCAAGGAGCTGGGACGCTACCGGGAAGCAGCGCTGCCGTTGAGTTCGACTCGGCAATAGGGTTAGGTTGTCGTACTTCCACTGCTGCACAATCGCGGATCATTCTACGCAAAAGCTCCATTCCTGTAGATTGCTTCATGCGAATCATCAAGGCAAATGCTGACGGAAGGCCTGTTGCAGGCGCAGACTTCCCGCTTGCTCGACGGCCTTTTCGACGCGGGCGCGCAGCTCGGCGTTGGGCGCGGTGCGGCCGATGGCTTCAATGGCTGCCGGAGCCTCTCGCGCATCCCGCGCAATCAGAGCGACGAGAAAATCCATCGCCTCGGGCAATCGGGTGAGAGCGATGGCGCTCAGCAGCACTCCACCGAACCAACCATCCGCACCGGTATGGAGACGCGCTATCAACGCGGCCAAAGCCTCCGGCGCGCGCATTTCGGCCAGCGCAAAAGCAGCCTCGGCGGCCAGGTCGTCGCCGTCCTTCAGAGCCGCAGCTACCAAAGCAATGGCGCTTGCGCCTTCAACGGCAAGCAGCGCGGAGTAGACAGCGCCCAGCACCTCCGGCTCGTCCTTTGCGAGCAGCGCGCGCAGGCGCAGCAGGAGCGCTGCGCTCACTCCGCCCACCTGCCCGATGGCCCGCGCCGCTTCCATGCGCACGGTCTTGTCGGCGTCGGTCAGCGGCTCCAGGAGAAGGCCGAGCAAGTCGGCGTCCGAGAGGCCGGGGCAATCGACCAACGCATGAGTGCAAGCGCCGCGCAAGGCTCCGGCGGTGTCGGAGAGGCCGCCGTACGATCCTTCCATCTGATGATGGCGCAGGCCGCGCAGATAAGCGTCCTTCTGGCGATGCTCCAGCTTGACCAGTGTTTTGACCAGCGCATTCTTCGCCCAGCACTGCGGATCGGATTTGGCGGCGTCGATAAAGAAGCGGTCGTAGGCGGCGAGCGCGTCGGGCAGAAGAGCGAATAACTCCGCATAGGCGACCAACTTGGCGGCTTTGGAAACGAGGAAGTTATTGCGATGCGTGAGCGCTTTGCTCAGTTGTTCGATTTGAACGATGTTCGGAGCGGAAGCGGTCTTCAGCGCTTCATTCAAAGCCTCCAGTTCGGCGAGTTCCGTATCAAAGCCGCGCGGCGCGGGCTTGACGGTTTTCTTTGCGCTCATGAGCTGCTCCGTCTCATTTATAAACTGCTGCAGTAATGCGCGGCTGGAAAAGCGAAGATAAAACGTACACAACGTGCGATTTGATTCTTCGAACTTCCGGTTAAAAAAGGGCAGAATTTCGAGCATAAACTGACTCTTTTTGGGAACTATTTGGCTGTTTTCTGGCTTAAAAACGTGAAAAACAGGGGTTTACCGTTACCATTTAAGCAATACGTTAAAAATGCATATCGTTGATAGGATGATAGTTATACGTGCCATAAAGGCAAAATAACGGCCTCCGCTGGGTAAGGGGGGTGGGGGTAAGTGCCTTTCTGGTAATCATTTTCGCGGTATATTGTTGGCATTTGAGTAACTGCGGCGCAGGCACTCCAGTGGAACATTCTTTCCCTCCAGAATGATTGTGCGCCGTGCAAATGAAATATTCTGCAAGAGATCAGAGATCAGAAAAACATGCCGGTTGAGGTTCGTGGATTCCCAGGTCCTAATGCGGGACCTGGGCCACCCAATCGTTATAAGATGTGGATATGGACCACCCACTGGTGAATCGCCGCTATATATGCAGAATTTGATTGAACAACTTTGCAGTGAAGCAGACCAAATCATTGGCCCGAATAGCCCTTTTGTAAAATCTATAACTTCGCAACAGCCACCGGACCGAATCTACCACTATACAAATGATGTCGGACTGAAGGGCATTCTGGAGTCTGGCAAACTTTGGCTAACAGAGATTAACAGTCTGAATGATCCTTCCGAACTGAACCACGGCTTTAGAGTTGCTATCAAAGAACTCAAAGAAATGGTAATCAATGAACCAAAAGAGAGCCAAATATTCACACACGACCTTGAAATCATAGCCGCGAAGGAAACGATTCAAAAGTCCGCTGATTTTTTCATATGTTCATTCAGCCAATGCGGTGATGACCTTGGACAATGGCGTGCCTATGCAGACAATGGGCGTGGTTTTGCACTTGGATTTGATGCTGCTGCCTTAGAATACGGGTCCATACTCGATTCATTTCCACTTACATACGATGACGACAAGCTTGCAGAAATTGATCGTGAGATCATAACGAAAATGCTTTACTATACAAGGTTACCGAATTATAAAGATGACCTTTCCATTGCCTTCATGACCTATGTAACTAACGCTGCAATATTCTTTAAACATCCGGCCTACAGAAGCGAAAAGGAATACAGGTTCATAGAGACATTTCGTTCAAATACATTACCTAGTGTGAACTTGAGAGCTCGTCGAAATACGTTGATCCGATATCGGGAATTTGATTGGAGAACGGTTGCTCCGTGTGCATTCAAAGAAATCGTTGTTGGTCCCGTAGACCAAGGAAACTCATCCCGATTTGCGAACGAATGCTTACGTTTGCATCCGAATTCTCAAATTGTGCCAATCGTACCCTCGTCAATTCCGTATAAGGCGTTTTGACAGATTTCAATTCTACATTCGATTACTAGATACAAAAGTCATATATGCCAACATGAATCAATCAGTTTCATCTGGAGGATTGAAACTAAATCGCGTGGATTCCACCATTCGACGAATTTCAAATTCCCATTCATCCTCGCCAGGCAGACGCTCTTCAGAGGATGTCCACCTTCCAAGCAACTTATTCACAAACTGGAGGCCTTGTTGACCTTCGACATCTCCTTGTTCGGCTGCCAGACTAAAGAACCTTGCAGCCTCTTCGAGGTTCTTCTGTAGTCCCTTTCCTCGCATGAAAAGATCCGCAATTGTAACCTGTGACTGTGAATCTCCAGCATCAGCAGCCTTGCGAAGCCAGATAGCGGCCTCCTCGTAGTCCTTGGGAACCCCATCGCCGCCCCGTAAAAGCAGTTGTCCAAGGGTCGCTTGTGCATCAACATTACCTTGTTTTGCAGCTTTGAGAAGCCACTCAGATGACCTCACGAAGTCTGTCGGTACGCCATTTCCCGTTCCATACATCACTCCAAGGTGGTATTGAGCATCTCGGTTCCCACTTTGTGCTGCAAGCGCATACCACTTTATTGCTTCGGTCGCGCTCTTTGCTACACCAACTCCGTGCTCAAACATTAGACCCAACTTGTCCTGTGCCGGTGCAAACCCAAGTTCTGCGGACTTCCTAAAACAACTCGCTGCGATCGGCGGGTCCTCCTTGGTCCCTAGGCCATGTAAGTAATGGTGACCGAGTGCGTAGAGTGCCTGTTTGTGTTTCGTGTTTGCCTTCACGGCGCGCTCCAGGCACTCAAGACATTCCAAATACTGAGATTTATCTGTAAGAGTAAGTGCCCGGTGGTACTAAAAATCTGCGTCTTGCCCTTGTACTGTTGTTTCCGACTTTCGCATATTGATTAAGTTCGGAGATGCACCCAGGAAAATCACTTGTTTTCCACAGCTAGGGCAGAACCGGAATCCATCTGACAGCATGTTGCCACATTGGGAACAGAACATAAATCGCTCCTATATTGCCACCAGTTTACGCCTTGAATGTCGTTACCCACCCAATAATATCCTTACGCGGGGTCGTAGTTTAGGTTCGGTCCGAGCCAGCGCTCGACCTCCGCGATACTCATCCCTTTGCGCTCGTGATAGTCGGCGACCTGATCGCGGTCGATCTTGCCTAGCGAGAAATAGCGCGACTCGGGATGCGCGAAGTAGAGGCCGCTGACGCTCGATCCCGGCCACATGGCGAACGACTCGGTAATCAGCATGCCGGTCTTGGCCTGCACATCGAGCAAGCGCCAGAGCGTGCCCTTCTCGGTGTGATCGGGGCAGGCCGGATAGCCCGCGGCGGGGCGGATGCCGCGATACTTTTCGTGGATCAGTTCGTCGATGGACAGCGATTCGGCGCGGCCGTAACCCCATTCGTCGCGCACACGCTTGTGCAGAGCTTCGGCGAAGGCCTCGGCAAGGCGGTCGGCGAGAGCCTCGGCCATGATCGCGTTGTAGTCGTCGTGCTGGGCGCGGAAGCGATCGCAGAGTTCCTTGAGGCCGATGCCGCTGGTGACCGCGAATGCGCCGATGTGATCGAAGAGTTCCATCTCTTTTGGTGCAATGAAATCCGAGAGCGAACGGCAAGGTTCGCTGCCCTTGTCGATCTGCTGGCGGAGAAAATGGAAGCGCTCCAGCACCTTTGCGCGAGTTTCATCGCTGTATAACTCGACATCGTCGCCGACGGCGTTGGCGGGAAAGATGCCGTAGACGCCGCGCGCCGTAATCAGCTTCTCCGCAATGATCTTGTCGAGCAGCGCATTGGCTTCGGCGAAGAGCTGGCGCGCCTGTTCGCCCTGTTTCTCGTCGTCGAGAATGCGTGGGTAAACGCCTTTCAGCTCCCAGGTGTGGAAGAAGGGCGTCCAGTCAATGAACTCGCGCAGTGTGGCCAAGGGAAAGTTGTCGAGCACGCGCACGCCGGTAAACTCGGGGGCCGGCAAATCTTCGGCGCGCCACTCGATAGGAGTACGCCTCTGGCGAGCGGTCGCAAGAGAGACGAGCGGCAGGCGCGGCGCGGCGTGCGCCTTGCGCAGACGCTCGTATTCAGCGCGATGGGCAGCGACGAATTCTGCTTTGCCGTCTTCGCTCAACAAACTCGTCGTCACCGGCACGGCGCGACTGGCGTCGAGCACGTGGACGACCGGCTCGCTGTAGTGCGGCGCAATCTTGACGGCGGTGTGCGCGCGGCTGGTGGTGGCTCCGCCGATCAGCAGCGGCAGCTTGAAGCCCTGGCGCTCCATCTCGCGGGCTACATGGACCATCTCGTCGAGCGAGGGCGTGATCAGGCCGCTGAGGCCGATCAGGTCCGCCTTCTCCGCGCGGGCGCGTTCAAGAATCTTTTCGCAGGGGACCATAACTCCAAGGTCAATAACTTCGTAGTTATTACACGCCAGCACAACACCTACGATGTTCTTGCCAATGTCATGCACGTCTCCTTTGACCGTGGCCAGCACAATTTTTCCCTGCGCCTTGACCGCATGTCCGGCGGCAACCATCGCTGCTTTTTCGGCCTCCATAAAGGGCGTCAGATGCGCCACGGCCTTCTTCATTACGCGCGCCGACTTGACCACCTGGGGCAGGAACATCTTGCCCGCGCCGAAGAGATCGCCGACCACGCCCATTCCGGCCATCAGCGGGCCTTCGATCACCAGCAGCGGGCGGCCCAGCTTGATGCGGGCTTCCTCGACATCGATCTCGATGAAGGCGTCGATGCCCTTGACCAGCGCGTGAGAGAGACGCTCCTCGACGGTGCCGCTGCGCCATTCCTCGGCCTTCTTCTCACTCGCAACCGCTCCGCCCGCGCTCTTCAGCGTTTCGCCAAAGTCCACCAAGCGCTCGGTGGCATCGGGACGGCGGTTGAGCAGCACGTCTTCAACAAGCGCCTTCAGCTCCGGCTCAATCTCCTCATAGACCTCGAGCATTCCGGCATTGACAATGCCCATGTCCATACCCGCCGCAATGGCGTGGTAGAGAAAGGCGGAGTGCATCGCCTCGCGCACCTTGTTGTTGCCGCGAAAGCTGAAAGAAATATTGGAGACGCCGCCGCTCACCTTGGCGTGAGGCAGGTTGGCCTTGATCCAGCGCGTGGCATTGATAAAGTCCACGGCATAGTTGTTATGCTCTTCCATACCCGTCGCGACGGTAAGCACGTTGGGATCGAAGATGATGTCCTCTGGCGGAAAGCCGACTTCGAGCAAGATTCGGTAGGCGCGCTCGCAGATGCGGATCTTCTCCTCGTAGGTCGCGGCTTGGCCCTGTTCGTCAAAAGCCATCACCACCGCCGCCGCGCCATACTTCAGCACTTTGGCAGCGTTCCGGCGAAACTTCTCCTCGCCTTCTTTCAGCGAGATCGAATTCACGATGCCCTTGCCTTGCAGGCATTTCAGCCCCGCCTCAATCACCTCCCACTTCGACGAGTCCACCATGAAGGGAACCTTGGCGACCTCAGGCTCGCTCCCCAGCAACTGTAGGTAGCGGGTCATCGCCGCTACGCCATCGATCATGCCTTCGTCCATGCAGATGTCGATGAGGTTGGCGCCGTTCTCCACTTGCTGCCGGGCCACGCTGACCGCTTCCTCGTACTTGCCTTCCTTGATCAGCTTGGCAAACTTAGGCGAACCGGCGACGTTGGTCCGCTCGCCGATCAGGATGTAGACGCCGGGCTGCTGCGTGAAGGGCTGCGAACCGGAGAGTCGCAGCGGCCTGATTTCTGACTCCGGCGTGTCTTCCATCTGCGACGCGGTCCATAGCCGCCGCGGAGGCTGGCCATTGAGCGCCTGGGCAATCGCGGCGATGTGCTCGGGCGTGTTGCCGCAGCAGCCGCCGGCGATATTGATCAGCCCTCCCCGCGCAAACTCGCCCAGGTAACGGGCCATATCCGCCGGCCCCAGATCGAAGCCGGTCGGCGAGAGAGGATTCGGCAGACCGGCGTTCGGGTAACAGGAGATCGCCGCGCTCGACTTCTCTGCGAGTTCTTCCAGAAACGGGTACATCAGATCGGGACCGAGAGAGCAGTTGAGCCCCACCGACAGCGGCTTTACGTGCTCGACCGCGTTCCAGAAGGCCTCGATGGTCTGCGCGGAGATCATCGTCTCGCCGCCGCGTCCCACCGCCGCCGAGATCATCACCGGCAGTTCCCTGCCCTCAGCATCAAAGACCTCGCGGATGGCCACCAGCGCGGCCTTGGCGTTCAGCGAGTCGAAGATAGTCTCGACTAGAAGCAGGTCTACGCCGCCAGCGATCAGCGCGCGCGCCTGCTGAATGTACGCGTTCTTCACCTGATCGAAGGTAACCACGCGGAAGCCCGCATCCTCGGCGTCTGGCGAGTTCGAAAGAGAGACGGTGAGGGGGCCCAGCGAACCCGCCACGAAGCGCTGCCGCCCCGTCGCGTTGCCCACGCGATCGGCCCACTCCCTGCATTGCCGCGCCGATTGCTCATTGATCTCCCAGGCCAGGCCGTTGAGGAACTCGTCCTCGATAATCTTTTGATAGAAGGCCGGATCTTTGCGGCCGCCATGCTCGCGCGGATCGTCTACAAAAAATTCGCTCTGCGTAATGCTGGTGGCGCCGAAGGTGTTGGTTTCGATGATATCCGCGCCAGCCTCCAGGAACCGCCGATGGATGTCGCAGATCATCGCCGGCTGCGTCAGGCTGAAGAGGTCGCCGTTATTCAGCAGGTCTTTTGTAGAATCTTTGAAGCGCTCGCCGCGCATATCCGCTTCCCTCATCCCATAGGTGCGGATCGTCGTTCCCATCGCTCCATCAATGATGGCGATACGGCTTTCGAGAATTCTTTTGAGAGGATGTTCGTCAGCTGTAGTCATTTCACTCACAGCGAGCCGTCGTCAACCAGCACGCGTCGCTTCCGTTCTTCAATACTTTGCCAAAGTTGCTCCAGAACCCGTCGGCCGCCAGTGAAAACAGGAAAAGCGGCCTACCCTCTAGCATATATGGTTCTGGATCTTATTTTTCATATCCTCTTGGCTGGTATGCTCCTTCATAACTCCAGTCAAAAACAGAGATCCGGATCGCTCCGCGACCCGGATCTCTCCAATAAGAACCAACATGGGATACAAATTCTGCTAAGATCCCTTCGATCAGGCTCCGTTTCCAGGTTGGGCAGCACCTTGCGGTGAACCGCCGTGGCAGCATTTATCCATGCCGCCGCTGTGGGCACACTTCTTCCCGCAGGATTTGTCTTTCTTGCACATTTTCGCGCTGTCGCCGCCGCAGCACTTCATATCGCATCCATCCTTGCAGCAGTCTTTCCCACAGCTGTCGTGACAGCAGGCTTTACAGTCGGCGCTACCGGCTGCTTGTTTGGTCATCGAGCATTTCGCGCCCATTTGCGTTTGCGATGTCTGGGCAAATGCGACCACCGCAAACACCATCACGAATGAAAGAAAAGCTATTATGCGTTTCATGGAAATCTACTTTACGTTGAAAGTGCAAAATATCGAGCCGACGGGATTCTTCAGAAACCCCGTGGCTGCTTCATTTGCTTGAACGTAAGGAGACGTCTAAATCCTGAAAACCTGCAAGAGGACATATCTGGGTGGGCCGGATGCAACTGTCAGATTGAAGGGGGGAGCCGCAAAGGCCATAACATCATCCGCTGATATGCGGGGAACCAATGCAAGGATTTCCGTATTTCCAGCCTTATGTTTGCGATCTGCCGTCAACCGGAAAACGCCCTGCGGGATTCCTTCCATGCAGCAATTCTGCTCGCAGCCGGTACTTGCAACCTGCATAGGCTTCTGGCAGTCCATGCCCATCTGGCTCATTGCCTCGCCACAGTCGGGAGCGCAGGGTCCGCTGACAGGACGCCCCATGTCGCATGACAGACCTGCGATAGCCGGTTGTGCCATGAGTAGCGCAACCACAACAATGACGACGATTTGGAGGAGCTTCTTCATCAGTTTCAATGAGATTATAACAGCTTTTCGACAGAATATGTGCGCTGGATCACGAAAGCAGGTCGCGCAACTATTATTTCGCCGTCAGCGCCGCAACCGGCACCAGCATGTCTTCCTTGCGCATGACCAGGTTGGTGGCGTTCAGCGTGGCCAGCTCGAAGCCGTGGCCGTGGGTGATGGCGTCGGTGGGGCAGGCTTCCACGCAGTATCCGCAGAAGATGCAGCGGTTGTAGTCGATGTTATAGACCTTGGCGTAGCGCTCAGACGAGCTGATGCGCTGCTCCTCGGTATTCTCCGCGGCCTCGATATAAATGCAATTCGAGGGACAGGCAGCGGCGCAAAGGAAGCAGGCCACGCACTTCTCCAGGCCGTTCTCGTCGCGCTGCAAGACGTGCGCGCCGCGGTAGCGCGGCTCGAAGACCGCTCCGCGCTCGGGGCCTGCGCCGTCGGGGTAGTTCTCCACCAATGTGGGTTGCAGAATCTCCCCGAAGGTGATGCTCATGCCCTTGGCGATGCCCCGGATGTTGTCCACAATCGACATGAGGCCAGTATACGACGGATTCAATCAGCGCCGCATGGCGGGCGGCTGCGACTGGCCGCGATTGTTGACCGGCGGGGTGAGAACGGGCTTGCGCGCGCTGTGTGGCTTGTAGCTCTGCTGGCAGAGCAATGAGTCCTGTCCGCGCTCCAGACCGGCCATCGTGCCCTCAGCGCCGCAGAGCCGCTGCTTCATCGACTCGGCCTCCTTGCCGTTGAGCAGTTGCGTGCGCTCCAGGCCGTGAATCGGGTCCAGATCGTAGCAATAGAGACGGTCCTCGGGCTTCTCTTTGCCGTGATCGATGTGGCTCCATGTGCCCATCAGTTGCCGTCCATTCGGCTCGGTCAGCAGCGCATAGACCTGCGTCAGCGCAGCGCCCTGGGCGGGATTCGCGCTCCAGATCGGCGCGGCCTGCGTGCCGCGCATCCAGCGCGCCGCCCACATATGCTGCGAGAAGTCGTAGCGGAAGGCGGTAAAAAACGTCTCCGCCGCGCAGGCGTTGCAATCGTCGTAGAGAGCGCCCAGCTCCCGCGGCGCGCCGTCTGCCAGCAGCATCCAGTCCAGCAGGCGCAGATTCGCGCCCTTGATCAGCCGCGTGCCGTTGTGGCTGGTCAGCGAGAGGCTCCAAACCGTGAAGGTGTCCTCCGAAGGGGGCGATTGCGGCGAGGCGCGCAGCGTGGTGACGACTAGCGCCGCGTCGAACTGCACGCCGATCTCGCGAATCGCCGTCCAATCTTCCACGGCCAGCGACCGCGTCACCCACGCCACCACGTCCCGGTCCTGCGCGGAGTGGAAGTCCATCCAGCGAAAGGGATCCTGCTGCGCGCGCAAGGGCGCGTCGGCGAAGAGCATTGCCGCGATGAGGCCGTAAAAGAGCGAGGAGGAGACGATCCGCATGAATCTAGGGTAAAGCAGAGAGGCGCCTGCGGTGCGGGGACGCTCGGGACCTGCGGTATAGCAGACGCTCAGCACCTGCGGTGCGGCAGCCGCTCGCTCTTCGCTCGCTTGGGGTTCTTGGTCTCCCACATCCGAAAATACGGAACGGGCGCCTGGCTGACCTGTTGGGATAATATATGTTACTATTATCCAGATGATCGACATCCGGGAATATCTCGCCATGACGGACGAAACCTCTTCGGGGAAATGAGTAGCCATGGCATTGACACGGGATTATCGAGAGACGGTACAGGCGCGGGTGCGCGGCGACGAGGAGTTTCGCCGCGGCTTGCTGCGTGACGCCATTGATGCTCTGCTGGCGGGCGAGGGCGCGCTGGGCCGGGAGATTCTGCGCGATTTCATCAATGCAACCGTGGGCTTTCCCACGCTGGCCGAGCAGACTGGCATCCACGCCAAGACGCTGCATCAGATGTTCGGCCCCAAAGGCAACCCAACCGCCTCCAACCTCTTCAAGATCATCGCTTGCCTTCAGGAGCATGAGGGGGTTCGGTTGCAGGTGGTGGCGTAGGGCCAGTGGTGGTATCTCAAGTCCGAAAATCAGGACCTGGAGCACCCGGCAGCCTAGAGTGAACGATTTCAACCCGGAGTCTATCCTAACCGCTCAGGTTTATGGTACACTTCACTCATGCCAACCGTCTTGAGATTGGGGAGTTTGCGCGTCGTGATCTACCCCAACGATCATTGGCCGGCGCACGTTCACGTCATCGGGCATGGGCATAGAGCCGTTTTCAACCTGAATTGCTCCGCGGGCCCGCTGAGTTTACGGCAGTCTGGTTTCCCGGAGCATCAGACACAAAGCATTCGGGCGGAACTAGGGAAGCACTTGACCTTACTTTGCAAAGCATGGGAGGAAATACATGGACGAGCATGAAGAATACCTGGAAGCCTATCGGAGAGAGCAGGAGGATTTGGCTACCATTCCTCACGCCGTCAGCGCCCGCTATGATCGCCGCATCGGACGCGTTGTGGTGGGCCTGAGCAATGGGTTGGAGATTTCCTTCTCGCCGCGCAATGCGCAAGGGCTGGAAACGGCTACATGGGAGCAGTTGCGGGAGATCGAGATTGACCCTCCGGGCTTCGGGCTTCACTTCCCCGCGCTGGACGCGGACTTGTACATTCCGGCGCTGTTGGAAGGGGTATTTGGATCGAAACGATGGATGGCCGCGCGCCTGGGAGAGTTGGGCGGCAAAGCTCGCAGCGCCGCGAAGGCAAAGGCGTCCAGAGCGAACGGCCGTTTGGGCGGCAGGCCGAAGAAAGTAGCTACCGCGGCCTGAGAACAGAGATCAGGGGTCAGAGATCAGCGATCAGAAACACGCTGGTTGGGGTTCGTGGTCTCCCATATCCGAAGGTCGGGAAATGGGCCGCCTGCCCGCCGTGGTATAGTGAATGCGTCTTAGAAGTGGGAACTCCCCCGCTCTCTACAGGAAAGGATGGGGAAATGAAGAACACATTGATGCTACTGGCATTGTTGTTACTGGCACTTAGCGCGGTGATGCGTATAGGGTCTGTCAGCCGGGTTAACGCGGATACCAATTGCAATCCCGCAACCTGTGGTTATGGTTGGCACAGCGTATGCAAGGAAGAATGCGATCCGAACTACCTCAATTGCACCGTCAAGATTTGCAAATGTCACTGTGAAAAGGATCCAGATCCAAAGTAGCACAAGCCCAATAAATAAATAGCCGGAGATGGGGAAAAATCCCCGGCTCTCCGCCGCAAAGAAGCGGTGGGCAGCAAAGGGGATGTGAGAGACAATGCAATAGCTTTGTGGAGGCTGTGAACTATGGATAATTCGGTACAGAAGAACTGTGACAACCAAACGAAGCAACGGCTTGGGGAACTGAATACGAAGTCCTACTATCTCCTTATTGCCCTCAGTTTTCTTTTAGTTCTTGGCAGAGACAAGGACGGGAAATGGCTGCATCCCCCGTTTCCGATGCAGCTGGCGTTGACATCAGCGGCTCTTGCCGCTGTTGCGCCATTGCAGGATTTCTTCCCAACGGTGAAGTGGTGGCTCGGTGCTGTCCGGTGGTTTAAGGTTGGCGCTCTAATTCTTGCCTTGTTATGTACACTCTATTGGGTGTGGACACCTATTTAGACGTGGGAGCCACAGTTGTGGCCCCAGCAGCACCGTAGGCGGGCTATTGTCTCTCCGGTGTGACAGTCATGGCAGCCGGGGAACATTCTCCTCATTTGGAGCAAAGTCTTTAACCGTAATCTCTGAGGACCCTATAGCAGCAGTAGCCTCAGCCAGAACCGTAACCGAGATTTGAGGAGGATTCACGCATGGTATGGTCTTTCTTGGAGAAATTGCCAAATGTCCAATCGGCTATGTTTATTAAGGGTGAGATTCAATTGCAACAGCGAAAAAATGATTTGCATGAACACTGGCCGAAGTGCTTGGCTGCTACGGACGGAAACGTGGAAAAAGCCAAGGACATGTTTGTGAGGATTGTCTGCAATAAACCTGCATGGCTTGCGGTCGTTCGGCTGTATGACCCGTACAGGAAAGCCGAGGGAATTCGACAGCATGTTGATTTCCTGATGCCCCCGACCTCTGTTCCTCCTTCTCTTCCCGCCGCTTCCACTTCTGGTATGACAGCGGACCTTAATATCGAGTCAAGCGTTCCTGGTGCGGACATTGAGATTGACGGCGCATTTGTTGGCAACACGCCCTCCACAGTAGCAGTAGCCGCTGGGAGTCACCAAATCATCGTCAAGAAGAAGGGTTTCACCGACTGGAGCAGGACGCTTAATGTCACAAGCGGCATGGTTCATCTGAGCGCGGAATTGGAGGCGGGTGTCCAGTTGCAGGACTCAACGGGAAAAGCTTAGCAACTTGGATACAATCGCCGCCAATGATCGGGATTACCGCGCTTGGCGTGCTCGACTCTTCCGGTTAGGAGAGGATCATTGGGGTATTTCTTCTTCGCATTGCATCCGCATTCGTTCTGTGTCGTTCCTGTTTCGACCGTTTTACCATTGCGAATGGCGTGCCAATTTCCATCCGATTGTTTCTCTACAAAGATGTCAGGCATAATTCTTCCCATCCTTTGTAAATTGAGTAACAACATATAATGCATCTCTGCGGGCGGATTTGCAAGGGAATTCGACATCGTAGTTGCGCTCATTGCAGAGGCCAATCTACCTCAACTCCGAGTTGTGGGGCCGACCGGCCAACCGGGGATAACACCGCTTTTTGCCTGCGATCCAGATACTTTTGATGCTGTTGAACCATCCAAATCACAAGCCGAGGGTAGCCCAGAGGGCATCGATTTTGGCTTTGGTTCCGCGGTCCATCTCGATCATCGCGGGCCAGGGGCGGTCGAAGCCTTCGGCCTTCCATTTTCTGGTGGCGTCGATGCCCATTTTTGACCCGTAGTTGGGCAGGCGGCTGGCGTGGTCGAGCGAATCGACCGGGCCGAGGGTGAATTGAATGTCGCGCTCCGGGTCGATGTTGTTGGTGACGCGCAGGACGACCTCGGCGAGATTCTGCACGTCACAGTCCTCGTCCACGACCACGATAATCTTGGTAAACATGGCCTGGCCGAGCGACCAGATGGCGTTCATCACCTTGCGCGCCTGGCCGGGATAACTCTTGCGGATGGAGACCAGCATCAAGTTATGGAAGACGCCCTCGACGGGCAGATGAATGTCCACTAACTCCGGAATCTGCATCTTCATCGCGGGCAGGAAGATGCGCTCCACGGCCTTGCCCATCCAGGCGTCCTCCATGGGCGGCTTGCCGACAATCGTCGCGGCGTAGATGGGATTCTTGCGATGCGTGATGCAAGTCAGATGGAAGACCGGGTACTCGTCGGTCAGCGTGTAGAAGCCGGTGTGGTCGCCGAAGGGGCCTTCCGCGCGCAGCTCGCCCAGCTCGACGTAGCCTTCGAGAACAATCTCGGCGTGGGCCGGAACCTGCAGATCGATCGTCTCGCACTGGACGATTTCGACGGATTTGCCGCGCAGAAAGCCGGCGATCAGGTACTCCTCGACCTCGGGCGGCGCGGGCACGATGGCCGCAAAGGTGGTGGCCGGATCGGTACCGATAGCCACGGCAACTTCCAGCCGCGAGCCCTTCAGATTGCTCAGCGCCACCTGCGGCAAGCCGCCGATGGGTCCGTCGGGAATGGCGCAAGCGCCGCCCGCCGACTCGGCCATGGCCGCTACGCGGGCGCTGTTCTCGTTGAATCCAGAGCCTTCAGCGGCTGCCCTCCGCAGGAGTTCGCGGTAGTGCTCGGCGGCGACTTTCTGCCGCTGCCAGTGCATTCCAGTGGTCTGGCCGTCGTAGACCTGCATGCGGTACATGCCGATGTTGCGCTTGCCGGTGCGCGGGTCGCGGGTGACCACGCAGGGCAGCGTGATGAACCGGCCGCCGTCGTGCGGCCAGCACTTGAGGATGGGAAACCAGTTGAGGTCCAGATTCTCGCGCCGAATCACTTCCTTGCAGGGTGCGTCCTTGGCGCCGACGGTCTTGGGGAAGGCGCTGGTCAACGCGCCCAATTGCGGCAGCATCTTGAGCTTGTCGAGCAGGCCTTCGGGGGCTTTCAAGTTCATCAGGCCGGTGATGCGCTCGGCAATCTCGTCCAGAGAGTCGATGCCCAGAGCCAGCGCCATGCGCCGTTCGCTGCCGAACTGGTTGATGAGCACAGAGTGGCCGGGATGGCCTTTCACGTTTTCAAACAACAGCGCCGGGCCGCCGGGAGCGTACTTCCCTGCCCCGCTCTTCGCGTCCGCGCCGCCCCGCGCGCCGATCCCTACTCCAATTTTGGAAACGCGGTCGGTAATTTCGGTAATCTCCAGCTCCGGCGAAACTTCTTCGCCGATGCGCCGGAGTTCGCCGGCTTTTTCCAGTGCTTTGATCCACTCGCGCAAGTCGTCGTAGGCCAAGGGGCTGCTCCTCGGAGGCATTTTCTTCCCCCTTCATACTAAGGCTTTTGACTGACGGTAGAACTGGATTCGCTCCTTCAATCTCTTTGCGGGCGGATGGGAATGGCCGTGGAAGATTATCATCGAAGGAGCGGCTCGGCTGCGCAACGCCGCTCAAACAGAGGTAGAATCTCCCTCATGCCGATTCATGAAGACCGTCTCTTCCCCGCCGAACCCGGCACGCGCGCGATCGCCCGGGCGCTGTATGCTCACGTAAAATACCTGCCCATCATCAGCCCGCATGGCCATACGCAGGCGGCCTGGTTTGCCAGGAACGAGTCCTTTCCCGACCCGGCATCGCTCCTTGTGCAGCCCGATCATTACGTCTTCCGCATGCTTTATAGCCAGGGAGTCTCGTTGGATGATCTGGAAATCGGCAGGCCGGAGCTGAAGAACCCGCGCAAGGTCTGGAGCCTCTTTGCCAGCCATTATTACCTTTTCCGCGGCACGCCAACGCGCATCTGGATGGACTATGTTTTTCACGAGCTCTTCGGACTCCAGCAGCGCTTTTCCGCTTCCACAGCCGACCTGTTCTTTAACACCATCGCGGAAAAGCTGAAGACGCCGGAGTTCCTGCCGCGCGCTCTCTTCGAGCGTTTCAACATTGAGGTGCTCTCCACCACCGATTCGCCCCTCGACTCGCTGGACGATATTCAGGCGATCCGCGCAGCGGGCTGGAAAGGGAGAATCCTGCCCGCCTTTCGCCCCGATCCGGTCGTCGATCCTGAGTATCCCGGATTTGCCGAGTCGATCCTCAAGCTGGGCGAGCAGACCGGCGAAGACTCCTCCAACTGGACCGGCTACCTGAACGCACTGCGCAAAGCGCGCCTGCGCTTCAAGGCGCTGGGCTGCACCTCCACCGACCACGGCCATCTGACCCCGCAAACCGCCGATCTGCCCGAAGCCGGAGCCGCCGAGTTATTCAACTTAGTTTTCTCCGGCAACGCCGATGCGCCGCAGCAGGAACTCTTCCGCGCCCAGATGCTCACCGAAATGGCGCGGATGAGCCTGGAAGACGGCCTGGTCATGCAAATTCATCCCGGCAGCGCGCGCAACCATAACCGCAAGCTCCATGAGAAATATGGCCGCGATGTGGGCGCGGACATTCCCCGGCCCACCAATTACGTGGACGCGC
>CAZQRX010000012.1:0-48703 GCA_964595845.1 uncultured Occallatibacter sp.
TCACAATCCCCGTGTCCTGGCAGATGGGCCTGTGCCCCTCGGCGCACATCCGGCTATTGATAAGAATCTGCGCAATCGCGTCCCGCGCCGCCGGCGACTCCTCCCGCTCATAAGCCTTGGCCAGGCTGGTAATGTAATCCACCGGGTGGTAGTAGCTGATGTACTGCAATGCCGCGGCAACGCTGGCAACAAAATCTTCCTGCCGGATGATGGTCATGGGAACCCCTTGAAATCGAATTGGCCGTCTACTGAGAAGGCGATAAACTAAGAGCATTCACTCGTCAAACGTGATGTGCTGGCTTGCACTCAGGGGCGAAGGGTCGGGAAAGCCCCGCTCCGGTACTCCTTGATCCCATCAAGTTCATTCCGGATGTCAGCAAGCGTCTGGGTCGTCCTGAACCAGTTCCTATGGCGAAAATCCTGTTTTGCTGAGGCCGCTTTGTAAACGCGCTTCATAGCAGTAGACGCCAAGTCGACGATTTCTTTGATGGCCTTTGCAATCGAATTCTGTGACGTGTTCATCCACTTGTTGGGGTTTGCTAGATGGCGCAGATCATGTTCCAAAGTCGCTAGCGAGTCGGAATAGCCAAGTCGCAAAAGTTCGCCGGCCGCAAAATAGAGGAGCCAACGACGCTCCAGTGCGGCAGAATTCGTAACTGCTTCTTTCCCTAGCTTCCAGAGCCTTTGGATTTCGTAACAAAGAAAGTAAATTCCAGCTGCGAGCTCGAATTCTACGTTGGTGAGTTGCATATTTGGGTCGCCAAATACCTTTGTGTATCCACCCTTAGCAGAGGTATCGAATAAGAAACGAGTACCGCCCTCCATATCGTCAGGGCCGTACCGAAAAGAGTAAACCGTCTTTGCAAACTCCTCCATCCCAATCGGGAACTTATTTGAATCTCGTTCGGTGAGACGTTTGTTCTTGTAATCACAAGTCCGTGCTTGCACTGAAATCTGCGCAAACTGTTTTCTGAGATGTAACTGGACGGGGTCGTTGCTACGGAAATCTGATATTTTGATTGCGTTCTGCGTGTTGTTGTACTTTGTCACGTCAGAGATAAATGGGCCGTCTTTTGCGAAGCGAAACTGCATCACGCGAAACAAAACCCGCGTGCCCTTGAGGGACTCGCGCAGTTTCTTCTTGTTGATCACTTTCAGCAGCGATCGGACTGTCTGGGCTCCGTTGATAATTGAGAACTGTTCGCAATGAAGGAGCGACGGGTCGTGACTGTCCTTGCGAATCTGAGTCGCCACAGCAGACACGCCGTTGTTGAAGAATACAAAATCATCGGGATGTTCGCACGCTGTATTCACGATCCCGCGGTTGGTAGAGGTTTCCCCAACATAGTCACGAATATTCATAGTGAATAGCTTGTAGCGTTTAGTTTGCGCCAATTGTGCGATATCCATTCCAGAAACAAAACCGACAAACATCTGGCGGCCTGATGTAGAGGAGTATTCAATCCAATGTTGCTCGTCGTCAGTAGGTAGAAAGCGAAGTGTAATCGGCTCTGTGAGCGTCTGGTCTGTCGAAATCGCGTCCCTAAGGCTCTGATTAAGTGCCGTTTCATCAAAGGTCTCGATTTGAATTCTATCCTCTGGCGTAGATATTCCCGCAGCGATTGGGGTACCTTCATTGAAGTCATCTGAGACCTTGCCAAGTGTGCAAAAACGAAGATCGAAAGTGTCAGAGTCCCAATCAATGGTCGAAATCGCGTCCATCACCTTCCTATTCAGCGTTCTTTTGCCTTGGGATGCCTCGTAAAGGCGTTGCACAACTGCACAAAAGTGCGTGAATGCCTCAGGCTCTTCGCGTTTATCGCGACCGCGATATTTTGATTGAATGATAAGTACCGCGTTATCAGAACGATAAATAAAATCAGCTCCACCATCGTCTGGCCCATCGACAACAAAATCATCAATCTCGTCGATGTCATCTGGAATCAAGCCTGGGGATACGCGCGCAATTATCTCCAAAACATAAAAGCGCGTCATCTCCTTTGACTGTTGCACTGCGTTTAAGCGACTGAACTCCATCCCTCCCCGACGTTTGCTTACCCAGTCGGTGAGGTGGTCCCGAAACCAGTCTTTCTTTACTTTCTGCATCGTTGAGCCTCGAAGAGAAATCTACCACAGCTGACTCTAAAGTCAATGCGGTTATGAGCATTCTATCCCTTTTGGCTGCCTAGTATTGGTCTTCGTATGCAGACATCAAAGAGCAATCGCCACCCGCAAATCCGTATGCCCGAAATCATCGCCCCTCCACAGCACCGGCTCGCGCTTCTCACGGGCCAGCGCATAGGTGAAGCAGTCGCCGAAGTTTAGCCCCGGCGGGTGGCGCACCCAAATTTTTGAAAACTTGACAATCCCACAAAGCTGGGTGCCCCATCCTTTTCGCGTTCTTTGCGGAAAGGGTGGAAGACTACGTACCTCAATGATCCAGGTGCCGGGTTCTTGTCCTCAGGCCAAACGGCTGACCACTGACCATGTCGTTGCAGATCATTTACCTCAGTTGGCGCACAATGGAAACATTCAGTCGAGCGGGATTGAATCGGCGGCTGACCGGCTGTTGGCTGATCACTGACAACAGCCTGCGTAATACAGCATCTTTTCGCCTCCGTCGCATCCGCAACCCATTCATAAACCATGGATTAGCTCCACAGAAAGCGAAAATGTGCAACTATTATTGTCCCGAAA
This sequence comes from uncultured Occallatibacter sp., assembly GCA_964595845.1. Taxonomy (GTDB): domain Bacteria; phylum Acidobacteriota; class Terriglobia; order Terriglobales; family Acidobacteriaceae; genus Telmatobacter. The sequence goes on from CAZQRX010000012.1 coordinate 2,698, forward strand.
ACAGCCTTGAGGAGTGAAAATCAAATCCGGTAACACTTTTGAAATCAACAGCATAACCAATTCACACGGGCAAACAAAGGGCGAAACCCAAGCGCGGGAGTTCGACCGGCAGGCGTAGGAACCTTACGGTTGCTACACCGCCGCCCGCAAATCCGTATGCCCGAAATCATCGCCCTTCCACAGCACCGGCTCGCGCTTCTCACGGGCCAGCGCGTAGGTGAAGCAGTCGCCGAAGTTCAGTCCCGCCGGGTGGCCGCTGCCTTTGCCAAAGTCGCGGTAGGCCTGGCGGGCGATCTTCGCCTGCGCCTCAGTGACCGGCTCAATCACCATCTCCATCTTTTCAATCAGCTCATCCCAGCGGGCGCTCTGCGCAGGGCTGCGCAATCCGTCAATCACAATGGAGGTTTCAAAGTAGGAAGCCGCGGAGACGCGAACCTCCTTTGCTGAGTCCATGATTTGCGCCATTCGAGGCCCATCCGGCTCATCCTTGATGGTCGCAACCAATGCCGATGAGTCAACGATCATTTCGGCAACCCCGTTACGTCATCGTATAAATCATTGATCAGATCATTACCGCTCCGGCCGTCCTTGAAGAGTGGACCACACTCCTTTGCAAACTCCATCAGCAGCTCGTACCGGCTCTTTTTTGTCTTGGCCAAAGCCTCACGATCCGCGTTCTCCCTTTCCAGTTTCTCCCGAACGGCCTCGGTCACTGCAACAACCAGACTGATCCCCTTGAGCGCGGCCAACTCCCGGACCATGCGGTTGGTTTCTTTGTTTTTGATATTCAAGGCCATAGAATTCCACCCTTCCACCATATCTTTCCACCATTCTACCATAAACCCCCAACCGAATCGGAAAGAACGGGTTAGCCGAGCCAAATCCCTCCCCGTCTGGTGCCGGCTCACGTTTGCCCCACCGCCGGCGCGCCGCTCTGGTTCCCGTCCCGCTCATCCTGTACACTGTACGCAAGACTCAAAACCACAAGGCATTCGCCGTTTTCCGTCGGGCAAAATCTATGAAGATGAAATCTATTCTTGAAACCAGCATTGCCGACTGCCATCCCGCCAGCGTGCCGGATTACACCCCGCTCCCCGAGTTGCGCGCATTGCAGTTGCGGCGCGTGCAGGCCGTGGTGGCGCGCGCCTGGGATCATGTCGAACTCTTCCGCGCCCGCATGGATGAGCGCGGCCTTGTGCCCGATGATATTCGCACCCTCGACGACGTCGCCAAACTGCCCTTTACCGTGAAGAGCGACCTGCGCGACACCTATCCTTTCGGACTTTTTGCCAGTCCCATGAAGGACGTGGTCCGTCTGCACGTCTCCAGCGGTACTACCGGCAAGCCCATCGTCGTCGCTTACACCAGTGACGATGTAGACGTGTGGACCTCGGTGATGGTGCGCTGCATGGCCGGCTGCGGATTGCATCGCGGAGACATTTTGCAAAATGCCTATGGCTACGGCCTCTTCACCGGCGGTCTGGGCGCGCACTACGGCGCTGAAGCGCTGGGCGCGACGGTCGTCCCCACCTCAGGCGGCAACGCCGACAGGCAGATCATGCTGTTGAAGGATTTTGGCGTGACGGCGATCTGCTGCACGCCAACGTATTTTCTGCACCTGATCGATCGCGCCGCGGAACTCGGCGTGGACTTGAAGGAGTTGCCGCTGCGCGCGGGAGTCTTCGGCGCCGAGCCGTGGACCGAATCGATGCGCAGGCACATCAAAAGCAGGAGCGGCATAGAAGCCTTCGACATCTACGGCCTCTCGGAGATTATTGGACCGGGCGTCGCCTGCGAATGTCGCCGCCATCAAGGCCTGCACATCTTCGAGGATCACTTCTATCCGGAGATTGTCGATCCCGAGACAGGCGAGCCGCTGCCGGATGGGTCGGAAGGCGAGCTGGTGCTGACCACCTTGAGCAAGCATGCGATGCCGATGATCCGCTACCGCACGCGCGACATTACCATGCTATTGCCGGGCCGTTGCGAGTGCGGCCGCACGCTCAGGCGCATGGGCCGCATCGGCCGGCGCAGCGACGACATGCTGATTATTCGCGGTGTCAATGTATTTCCATCGCAGGTGGAAGCCGCGCTCTTGCAGATCGAAGGCACGCTGCCGAATTATCAGATCGTGCTGACCCGCGAGCAGGGATTGGATCAGATGGAAGTACAGGTCGAAGTAACGCCGCATATGTTCAACGATCAGATCGGCGCGTTGCAGGGATTGCAAGACAGAATTCAATCCGCGCTCGATCATGTGCTCGGTATCCGCGTCCAGGTTTCGCTGGTTGAAGCGAACTCTCTCGCGCGCAGCGAAGGCAAAGCAAAACGTGTCATCGACAGGCGGTCCTCATGAAGATTCATCAGTTATCGCTTTTTGCAGAAAACAAACCGGGACACATCAGTGCTCCCGCGCGCCTTCTGGCTCAGGAAGGCATCGACATTCGCGCCTTGTTCCTGGCCGACAGCCAGCACTTCGGCATTGTGCGCATGGTTGTCTCCGACTGGCAGAAGGCTGCCGCGCTTCTCGAAGCCCATGGATTCGTCGTGAAAGTGACGGAAGTTCTTGCCGTCGAAGTGCCCGATCATCCGGGAGGCCTTGCGGACGTGCTGGGAGCGCTGGACGGAAGCGGCATCAACATCGAGTATATGTATGCCTTTCCCAATCCACGCGGAGATCAGGCAATCCTCATCTTCCGCTTCGCCGATCCGGACGCGGCGATTGCGTATTTGCAGACGGCAGGCATCAATGTACTGGCTGGCGATGAACTCTTGAAATAAAAGGCGTATCAACCATGCCCGCATCAAAGACCATCACTGATCAACTCGTGAACGCCTCCTGGATTCGCCGCATGTTCGAGGAAGGCGTGCGCCTCAAGCGCGAACGCGGAGCCGATTCAGTCTTCGATTTTTCGCTCGGCAATCCTGATGTCGAACCGCCGCCCGCGGTGATGGATGCGCTGCGGCGCGTTGTGGCGGCCAACCGTCCAGGCTCGCATGGCTATATGCCCAATCCCGGCTATCCGCAACTCCGCGAGGCCGTCGCCAAAAAACTCCAGAGACAGACCGGCCTTGCGTTCACCGCCGAGGATGTTTTTATGACGGTCGGTTCCGCGGGCGCGTGCAACGTGATCCTCAAATCGATCCTCGATCCGGGCGACGAAGTTATCGTCCTGATGCCCTGCTTCTCCGAGTACCCGTTTTATATCTCCAACCATAGCGGCTGCATGGTCCCTGTCGAGACCGATGCTTCCTTCCTGCCTGACGTGGAACGTATCCGCGCGGCGATCACACCGCGCACGCGCGCGCTGATTCTCAACACGCCCAACAATCCCACCGGCCGCGTTTATCCGGAGAGCGTGCTGCGCGATTTGCAAACGATGTTGGTGAGCGCCGCCCAGCCCATCACCGTGATCAGTGACGAGCCGTACAAGGCTTACGTTTATGACGGAAAGCACCAGCCCGAAGTGGCCTCGTTCATCGCACAAACGGCGATTTGCAACTCGTGGTCCAAGTCGCTGGGATTGCCCGGCGAACGCATCGGCTACCTGGCGCTCTCGCCGCAGCTTGACGATGCCGCAAATCTGCGCCGCGCCTGCGCCTTCAGCAATCGCATTCTCGGCTTTATCAACGCGCCGGCCATCTGGCAGTGGGTGATGCTGGAGTCGCTAGATGAGACCATCGACGCCGCGCCCTACGAGCACAAGCGCAATGTGCTTTGCGATGCGCTCCAAGCCATCGGTTACGAGGTCACGCGGCCTGAAGGCTCATTCTACGTCTTCCTCAAGACCCCTATCCCCGAAGACATTGCGTATACCAAACGGCTCGCAGAGCAGGGCGTGCTGGCCGTGCCCGGCACAGGCTTTGGACGCTCCGGTTACATTCGCCTCTCGCTGACGATTCCGCTTGAGCGCATCGAGAAATCAATCAGCGGATTTGAGCGCGCATTTCTCTCCTGGCTTCGATGAGCCGGTTGAGGCTTCATTCAAAATCCATGAGCAACTTGTCGGAACGGGATGATTTGCGCAGGAGCCTTACTCCGTCTGGTAGCGATGCAGCCTGCCCAGACCGTTGAACGCGGCTACCTTATAGCACTCGGCGAGCGTCGGATAATTGAATACATTGTCGATAAAATAATCCACAGTGCCTCCCAATACCATCACCGCCTGGCCGATGTGAATCAGTTCGCTGGCGTCCTCGCCGATAATATGCACGCCCAGCAGCGCGTGCGTGTCGCGATGAAAGATCAGCTTCAGCCGTCCTGTCGTATCGCCGCGAATCTGCCCGCGCGCAGTCTCGCGATAGTACGCCATGCCGACTTCATAAGGTACATCATCCGCGGTCAACTGCTCCTCGGTCTTGCCGATGAAGCTGATCTCCGGAATGGTGTAAATGCCGTAGGGATAAAAGCTGGGATTGGTGGTTGCGGCGCGATCGTTGAAGGCGCGCGCGGCGGCGATGCGCCCCTGCTCCATCGAGACCGAGGCCAGCGAGGGAAAGCCCACCACATCGCCCACCGCGTAGATGTGCTCCACCTTGGTCTGATAATGCTCATCGACGGGAATGCGTCCGCGGCTGTCGGCCTCCAGCCCGGCGGCGGCAAGGTTAAGATCGTCGACGGCGCCCTGGCGGCCAATCGCATAGAGCAGCGCATCGCCGGAGACACGCTTATTGCTCTCCAGGTTGGCCACCACCGTGCCGCCGGGCAGCTCTTCCACGCTCTGCACCTCTTCGCCCATGCGCAGCGTGACGCGGCTGTCGCGCAGATGATAGCTGAGAGCCTCAATGATCTCCCGGTCGGCAAACTCCAGCAGCCGGTCGCGCTTTTCGATGAGCGTAACGCGTACGCCGAGAACCGCGAACATGCAGGAGTATTCCACGCCCACCACGCCGCCGCCCACCACGATCAGCGAGCGCGGCAGCTCCGGCAAGTCAAGAATCTGATCGCTGTTGACGATGGTGCGGCCGTTCAAGGGCACCTTCGCCGACGTGGCCGGCCTGGCGCCCACGGCCAGAATGATGCGCTCGGCTTCCAGCGTGGTGTCGGCCAGAGGGCCTTCCACGCGCACCCGGTGAGGATCGACGAAGCGCGCAATGCCATACACCACGTCGATGCCGTTGCGCGAGAGTTGCGCCTCGGTCACGTTCACTTCGGTGCGGATGACAGCCTGCACGCGGAAGGCCAGGTCGGCCATAGTGATCTTGTCCTTGACCCGGTAGTTCATCCCGTAGACCGAGCGGTAGTTGTAGCCGGAGAGATGCAGAACGGCTTCGCGCATGGTCTTCGAGGGGATGGTTCCGGTGTTGACGCAGACGCCGCCGACGACGGCCCGCGCCTCGACCACGCAGACGCGCTTCTTCATCTTGGAGGCGGCAACGGCGGCCCGCTGCCCGGAGGGTCCGGAACCAATGACAATCAGGTCATAATTGACTGCGTTCATGCGCCTCTCTCTCTCAATCGTTGGATGCGGTTGCTGCCGCGGCGGCTCTGCCGGAATCAGGCCCATCCCGCCTGCGCCGCGCCAAGCCCAATGCCAACAGTATCCCATGGCGCAGCGCTTCCGGAGCAGCCAGACTTTGTTTGACCCACCCGGCGGGGCTCATAACCTTCGGAAATCTCGTAATTGACGACCCGCAGGAGATCGTAATCCCGAAGCCCACATACGAGAGCCTATGCTGTTCTCCCTTTGCAAACCCTTGATCGGCGCAGTGACCGGCCACTGAATTGTGGGTAGGGGAAGCACGAGCGCAGTTGCGTTCCGCCCCTCCTTTTGCTAATTTGGCGTTGATGCCGCAGCCTGTACCCGAACAATTCAGCAGGACCATTGAGACTCTTTACCGGGCCGAATCGGGCCGGGTTCTGGCGACACTCGTGCGCCTGCTGGGAGACTTGGACCTGGCCGAAGAGTCGATGCACGAGGCCTTCGCTGCCGCTCTGGAGTCATGGCCGAAGGCGGGCATTCCGGACAAGCCGCGTCCCTGGCTGATTTCAACGGCACGCTTCAAGGCCATCGACGCACTACGCCGGCGGGCGCGCTTCGACGGAGCACAGAGAGATATTGTTGCCCACATGGAATCGCGCGTCAACGACGCTCCCCTTGAGAATGAGGAGATCGAGGATGATCGCCTCCGTCTGATCTTCACCTGCTGCCATCCCGCTCTGGCGCCGGAAGGACAGGTTGCGCTGACACTTCGGGAAATCTGCGGCCTGACCACGGAGGAGATTGCCCGGGCATTTCTGGTTACGCCGGCGACGCTGGCGCAGCGCATTGTGCGCGCCAAGGCAAAGATTCGAGAGACACCGATTCCCTACGAGGTGCCGACGCCGCGGGAATTGCCGGAGCGGCTGGACGCGGTGCTTCAGGTCATCTATCTCGTCTTTAACGAGGGTTATTCGGCCGCGGCGGGAGCGGAGGTAACGCGGGCCGAACTAACCGGCGAGGCGATCCGATTGGGCCGGTTGCTGACCGAACTCCAGCCGGAGCCGAAACTCCCACAACCGGAAATCTGGGGGCTGCTTTCCCTGATGTTGCTCCAGGAATCCCGTCGCGCCGCCAGAACCTCTCCGGCCGGAGAGCTGATTCTGCTCGAGAATCAAGACCGCTCGCTCTGGAACCGGGAGCAGATCGCGGAGGGAGTGGCATTGCTCAAGAAAGCTCTGAACTCCCGCCGCTTCGGCCCTTACACGCTGCAGGCGGCGATTGCGGCCGTTCATGCGGAGGCGGAATCGGTCGCTGCCACCGACTGGCGGCAGATTGTTGCGCTTTACAACCAATTGGTGCGAATTCAGCCTTCGCCGGTTGTACATCTCAATCGCGCCGTGGCCATTGCCATGCGCGATGGCCCGGAGGCCGGTCTGGCGCATATCGACGCGGTTTTGGAGCATGGCGAATTGGCAAATTACTACCTGGCGCATTCAGCCCGCGCGGATATGTGCCGCCGTCTGGGCAGGACCGCTGAGGCCCGGTCCTCGTATGAGAAAGCTCTGGCGCTAACCCAACAGGAACCGGAGCGGCAATTTCTGCAGGAGCGGATTCGGCAGCTGAATTAAAAATGGGCTCTGCACGGCGCAAGTCGCGCATATGACAACTCGTGCGATCAGCAATTGATAAGAATGGAGACCTCGAAGATGAAGCCTAATGAACCCAGTCGCACAGCCCTGATGATCGCCCGACAACGAGCTGCTCATCAGCTGCTCGATGATGGCTCAATCCTCCATGATACATTTGCCATGAGGATTCTGCGTGAAGACGAAAAGGGCGTGCTTCAATTTGCGAACGCACACCCCTTAGCCAGCATCGGACGTCTGATCACCACCGCGCGAAGCCGGATTGCGGAAGATGCTTTGTCAAGAGCTGTCGAAAGGGGGGTTCAGCAGATCGTCATCCTTGGCGCCGGACTCGACACGTTCGCTCTCCGCAATCCCCACGGCGCACTAGAGATCCGAATCTATGAGGTGGACCACCCCGCGACGCAGGCAGGCAAACTTGAGCGCCTGGCAGAAGCTCAAATCGCACTTCCGCCGTGGCTTATTCTCGTGCCTGTCGATTTCGAGCGGGATGATTTGGGAGAGAAGCTCGCCGCCGCAGGCTTTCAGCAGAACTCGCCCGCGTTTTTCAGCTGGCTCGGGGTTGTGCCCTATCTGACGCAGGACGCTATCGGCCGTACTCTGGACTACATGTCGTCCATCCAGGACTCGGAGGTGGTATTCGACTACATGGAACCTCCCGAGGCATTCTCAGAAGAGCTAAGGCAGATAGAAAAGGCGAGGGCCGAACAGCTTGAGAAAATGGGTGAACGTTCGGACACCCGTTTCGAGCCGGCCGGCATTGCAGCGATTCTTCGGTCGCACGGATTTTGTGCCATCGAAGACATCGATTTCCAGGAGATCGTGTCCAGGTTCGGCCACGCCGTTCAAGGACTCGCCCCCGGACACGCTGGCGTTCATGTTGTCCATGCTAAGCACTAATTGAACGCGGGGAAGGGGAAATCAATCATGCCAGTTGAAACCCGTGCAGCCGTTTTGCGGCACCTTCATCAAACGTCAAGGTTGCCGAACAACCTCTCCAGACGCCGAGGGAGCCGATCAAGGCGTCTTCGAATGTGCCGATTCCATTGCGGAGCGAAACAACGGCGTAATAGACCTCTTGCTCATTCTGAATCTCGAGTGTATCCGCCGCTAATAGCATTTCGATATCGTTCGCGATCTCCTGCCGGGAACGCTTGAAGAGGCTTTTGAGAACCCATACAACTTCAAGGATACTCACCAGGCTGACGAAGCCCGGTTCTTCTTCAGTCAAGCGCCGTTCGATGATCTCCGTTGCGCGGGGGGAGTGGATTGGATCGTCTTGCGTAAGGTAGCGCAGCAGAACGTTCGTATCGAGACCAATCATTTTCTTCGCCGAAATCTTTCTGTTGCGCCTTCGGCAATCGCCCGATCCATTTCTTCAAGAGATACCGTTTGGGCCGGCTTTGGAATCATGCCCTTGAGTCTGGCAGTTGAAATCTTGGGCAGAATGATCACGCCGTCAGGGTGGATGAAGAACTTGAACCGGTCCCCCGGCGTTATTTGCAGGCGATCGCGAACCGCTTTGGGGATCGTTGCCTGCCCTTTACTACTGAGCGTAGCTTCCATGAGACGACACTCTCCTTTCTTTACATTCTACCAGAAGTAAAGATTAAGAAGAAAAAATCTTGCACGACTTGTCGAATTCCGGTCTGGCAGTTCGACTATATGACAAAAGAACGATGTGCTACGGTTCCTGAGTGAACGGGAAACGGGTCATCGAAAACAAGCCACCCAACCACCGCTCAACCCAAAGGAGATTCCCCAATGCGATTCATGGTCATCGTCAAATCGACCCCAGAGGCAGAAAAAGTAGGCGCCCTCCCCGATCCCAAGCTCCTGCTCGAGATGGGCAAGTACAACGAAGAGCTCAGCAAGGCTGGCGTCCTGCTCGCCCTCGATGGTCTCCATCCCAGCTCCAAAGGCGCACGCGTCAAATTCTCCGGCAAGTCTCGTACCGTCATCGACGGCCCCTTCACCGAGGCCAAGGAGCTCATCGCCGGCTTCTCGATCTTGCAGGTCAAGTCCCTCGAAGAGGCCATCGAGTGGGTCAAGCGCGCCCCCAACTGCAACCCCGCCGGCGACTCCGAAGTCGAAATCCGCCAGGTCTTTGAGATGGAAGACTTCGCACCCGTCCTGACCGAAGAGCAGATCCGGCACAAGGTAGCGAAACGGGCTGGGCTGCCGAATCAGACCGCCAACAAATAGCTGGGAGGAGGTTTTGTACCATGGCAAAGCTCGTGTATGGATTGCAACAGTCCCTGGACGGCTACGTCGACCACCTTGCAATGGGGCCACCAAGCCCGGCGCTCTTTCGTCACTTCATAGAGTATGTGCGCGACCTGACGGGCCTGATGTACGGTCGCCGCACGTACGAGATCATGCGTTATTGGGACGAAGACCGTCCCGATGATGACGCGGAGGAACACGAATTCACGGCGGTGTGGCGGAGCAAACCGAAGTGGGTTGTGTCGCGCTCGTTGAAGTCGGTCGGGCCCAACGCCACGCTGTCCAGGATGATATGGAGACGGCGATACGTGGGCTGAAGGCTCAGCTCGTCGGGGAGATCTCAGTTGCCGGACCGGACTTGGCTGGAAGCTTATCCAATCTTGGCCTGATTGATGAGTATCGACTTTACCTCCGCCCCATCGTGCTTGGTAGCGGCAAGCCATTCTTCGTCGGCCCCCGGCCGCCGCTCCGCTTTGTTGCCAGCGATCTAATTGCCGAGGACGTGATTAGGTTGACGTACGTTCCCGCTTGATCGCGCGACACGCCCGATGGAAAGCTCTCATCACCCACGGGCCGTACTTGGAGACTAAGGAGTACATCGGCGGTTGTTGAGTGCTGGAAGCCGCCGGAAGAAAGAGGAGAAAAACAATGAAATACCTCTGTTTTGGCTACTACGACAAAAGCAAATTCGATGGCATGACTGATAGCGAGCGTAACGCCATGTTCGATAAGTGCTTTGAATATGACGACCATCTTCGCGCCAGCGGGCACTGGGGTGGTGGAGAAGCGCTTCAGGGGCCGGCGACCGCCCTGACCCTGTATTGGAAGAACGGCCAGGTGGCAACGACCGACGGCCCCAATACCGAAACCAAAGAACAACTCGGCGGCATTCTTGTTCTTGAGGCGAGGGACATGAATCAAGCTGTACAGCTCATCGGCCAGCATCCGGCGCTGACGTATGGCAACATTTTCGAGATTCGGCCGGCCGGGGACATGAGCGAAATCATCAAGGCAAGCGAGCAGCGGCGGAGACAGGTCGTTGCACCCTGAAGAGGTTCTAGTTCGTCGGCGGGTGGCGCAGGCCCATAGGATTAAACCATAAGAATGGGTGCCCCAGGTCCGGATTCTCGGACCTTGGGAATCCACGAACCTTAACCGGCATCGCTGAATAATTGATTAACTCCATCCTGGGCCTTCGCCAGTACGACAATGGCGGACGCATCGTGAGGCGTAACAGTAATGCCTCTACTTGTCGAGTTGCTTTGTGCCGTTTACCAGGAATCTGGCGGCCAGCACCTGCGTAGAGTCCTCTGGCTGCGCGCTGCTGATGGTGACGACGTACTCGCCGGGAACGATCACGCGGTTCCCTTTGTCATCCACCTGGCCCAGCGAGCGCGGATCGACCGTGAGGCTCACGTGGGTCGCCGCATGAGGCGCAAGATGCACGCGTGTGAATCCGGCAAGAACGTGGTGCGGAGTTTCAAAGCCCTTGGGCTGTGTCAGGTAAACTTCAACGACTTCATCCCCAGCCACCGCACCTGTGTTTTCGATATCGGCCTCAACCCGCGGGGAATCTCCGGCGGCAATGCTTGAGGAGACGAGCTTCAGGTTGCGGTAAGCGAACGTTGTATAGCTCAAGCCATAACCGAAGCTATACAGCGGCTTGCCTGCGAAATAGCGATATGTGCGGCCCTGCATGGCGTAGTCGTCAAACGCGGGAAGCTGATCCAGCGAGCGATAGAACGTGAGGGGAAGACGGCCGGCCGGATTGTTGTCGCCGGCCAGCGTCTCGGCAATCGCCGTCCCGCCCTCTTCGCCGGGATACCATGCTTCGAGCACCGCGCCGGCATGTTCGTCGGCCCAGTTCACCGCCAGGGCGCTGCCATTTTGCAGCACAACGATCAGCGGCTTGCCCGTGCCCGCCAGCGCCTTCAGCAACTCTTCCTGAGCGGCCGGCAGATTGATCGCGGTGCGGTCGCCTCCACTGAAACCCTCCAGCTTCACCGGCATCTCTTCCCCTTCAAGCGAAGGCGAAAGGCCGACAAACGCAATAGTGACGTCGGCATTCTTCGCCGCATTCACGGCCTCATCGCGCAACACCGCGGCCGGAGCCTGCCAGGTAAGATCGATGCCCGCGCTCCCCGTCCCGTGCAGGTACTCAAGCCGAATCGCATGGGGCCTGGCATCGGCAAAGTGCACCGGCGCTTCGATCACACCGCCGCGCTCTCCGGTGGACTCGTGTTCACTGCCCACGAACAGCTTGTCATCGAGAAACAGCCGGAATCCTTCCGTGTTTTCGCACGCATAGCAGTAATTCATCCGCACGCCGAGCTTGTAGTCGCCGGGCGCGGGCGGAGTGAAGCTGCCGCTCCAGCGCACCGAGTAGTTGTTGCGGCCAACTCCGGCCACCGGCGCAACCTTGTCCCAATTGAAGTTGACGTTCAAGTCGGTCCGCGTCAGCACCGGCTCTCCGCTGAGGTCTGCCGACGCGAAGTACTCGGCCGTAAGTCCATGGCCTGTGCCGCTCGCCGGGCTGAGAGCGGTGTGTTCGATCGGCATGGCAAAGCCCGCCACCAGCGTCGATCCCTGCGCATAGCTCACCGAAGCTTCTGAGAAGCGCTTCTCGATCCCTGTGATCGGGTAGACCGGCTCCGGCGGCGGCGCGTTGTAGTTGCCTTGCAGCGACTGCACCAGTTCAGCCGTGGGGCCAACAACCGCAATGCGCCTTACGCCAGCCTTCAGCGGCAGGGCCCCATCCTTGTTTTTCAGCAGCACCATGGACTCGCGAGCCGCCTGCAATGCCAGCGCGCGATGTTCCGGCGAGTTGTTCTCGGTCAGCGGAATCCGTCCAAACGCATAGCTCTCCGGCGGATCGAACATTCCTAGATCAAAGCGCGCGCGGAAGAGGCGCCGCAGAGCCTTGTCGAGATCGGCCTCGGTCACCAGTCCCTGATGTACCGCTTCGCCGAGCACGGGAAAGGCCTGCGCCTGGCCATAGACGCACTCCAGATCGGTCCCGGCCTTCAGCGCCACAGCCGCGGCGTGCGGCATATCCGGCGCGTAATGGTGCCCCATGCCGACATCGCCAATCGCGCCGCAGTCGCTCACCACGTAGCCATCGAAGTGCCAGGCCTCCCGCAGGTGATCGCGCAGCAGCATGGTATTGGCGCACGCCGGCACGCCGTCGATGCTGTTGTACGCGCACATCGCCGATTGTACGTGCGCCTCGGTAACCACCGCCCGAAACGCGGGCAGATACGTATCCTCAAGGTCGTGCGCGGAGACATCGACGTCAGCCTGATGCCGCGTCGATTCCGGGCCGCTATGAACGGCAAAGTGCTTCGCCGTGGACACCACGCGCGGATGGCCGGGATCGTCGCCCTGCATTCCCGTAACGAAGGCGACGCCCATCCGGCCCGTCAAAAACGGGTCTTCCCCGTAAGTCTCCTGGCCACGTCCCCAGCGCGGATCGCGAAAGATATTGATATTCGGCGCCCAGAATGTCAGGCCGAAGAACGACTCGTGCTGGTTCTGGCGTATAGCCTCGTTATATTTGGCGCGCGCCTCGGTCGAGATCACCTCGCCCATGCGATGCACGAGCGGCGCATCCCAGGTCGCCGCCATGCCGATCACCTGCGGAAACTCCGTCGCGTAGCCGGCAAAGGCGACGCCATGCAGCCCTTCGTTCCACCAATCGTACTTCGGCACGCCCAGCCGCGGGATGGCCGGCGCATGGTCGCGCAACTGCTGCACCTTCTCTTCCAGCGTCATGCGTCCAATCAGATCGTCAACGCGCCGGTCAACCGGAACGGCCGTGTCCATATAAGGCAAAGGCTGCTGGGCCGCGACCCGCAGCGAGGCTGCCAGCACGACTGAGAGGACGAAAAAGCCCTGGATCCGGAACAAGTTCATGAGAATGCCTGCCTGACGGATAGATTGTTGCGCATTCTGTCGTCGTGCCAAAGCAGAGTGCGAACCATGTCATTATAACCAGCGCCTCCGCTCCGGCGAGAACCCCGTCGCGCACGGCCATCGTTTGTCCGTCAGGCGATCCGCCCAGCATCGCCGAGAAGGATCGGTTGGACTTTATCTGGCATGATGAGGAAATCCTGCACCACTGTATAGAATTATTTGAAGGCATTTCCGGGCTTGATTCCAAGGATTTTGAAGACGTACGCCATCGGGCAGAAGCCGGTGATTCCCGATTGGAAGAGCATGATGCCCACCCAGGCGGTGAGCAGCAGCCACCACGGTGAAACAAAATGCCCCAGCGCCACGCTAACGAGAACCATGGTCCCGGCAAAAGTAAGGACAGATCGGTCGAGATTCATTGTTGGCTCCTTTCATTTTCCAGCGCGGCCAGCATTGTCTTCCATGCCAGCGTCGCGCATCGCATCCGCACCGGATAGGCATGCACACCGGACAGAACCGCCATCCGCGCGGTTTCAACCTCCATGCTATCCTTGAATTTCTCTGCGTCTCCGGTAGCCAGAGCATGAAAGCGCTGAAAGAGCATCTTCGCCTGGGCGGGTGTCTTGCCAACCAGCAATTCGGTCATCAGCGAAGCCGAAGCCGTCGCCAGAACGCAGCTTCTTCCGTCGAAGGCGGCGTCGCGAATCACATTCCCCTGATCGATCCGCAGCGAGACAGCCACATCGTCCCCACAGGATGGATTATCACTTTGCGCAAAGTGGCTGCAATCGGCAATCGCGCGCCGGTTGCGCGGATGACGGCCATGATCGAGGACGGCTTTCGGGTAAATTTCGACAGAATCGCTCATTGGAGAAACATGACCTCCACCTCTTCCAGAGCCTCGGCCAGCGCATCCACCTCGGCGGTTGTGTTGTACAGCCCAAAGGAGGCTCGCACCGTGGCCGGAAGACCCAGACGCGCCATCAGCGGCTGCGCGCAATGGTGGCCGGCGCGCACTGCCACGCCGCGGCTGTCCAGCATCTGCGCAATGTCGTGCGGGTGAACGCCGTCCATCACAAACGAGAGTACCGAGGCTTTGTGTACAGCCGTGCCGACGATCGTCAGCGGTTTGATTGTGGAAAGCCGCTCAGTGGCATAGGCGAGCAGGCCGGCCTCATGCGCGCCGATGCGGTCGAGGCCCAGCGCGGTGACATAATCGATCGCAGCGCCCAGACCAACCGCCTGCGCAATCGGGGGTGTTCCCGCTTCGAACTTCGCCGGCAGCGGAGCGTAGGTCGTCCTCTCCAGGCTGACGCTGGCAATCATGTCCCCGCCGCCCTGATACGGAGGTATTGCGTCCAGCAGTTCCTCCTTGCCATACAGCACGCCAATCCCCGTCGGTCCATACAGCTTGTGGCCGGAAAAAACCAGGAAATCGCAATCCAGCGCCTGCACATCGATCTTCGTATGCGTCACCGACTGAGCCGCGTCGATCAGCACTTTGGCCCCGGCCTCGTGCGCCGCGCGAATCATCTCCGCAATCGGCAGCATGGTGCCCAGAACATTGGAAACATGCGCAAAGGCAGCCAAACGTGTGCGAGGCCCCAGCAGCCGGATAAACTCATCGAGCGGCACTTCACCGGCGTCGTTGACCGGAGCCATCTTCAGCACGATGCCCTTCTTCTCCCGCAGAAGCTGCCAGGGCACGATATTCGAGTGGTGTTCGAGGACGGTGAGCAGCACCTCATCGCCTTCGTTCAGAAATGCTTCGCCAAAGCTGGCGGCCACAAGGTTAATCGCATCTGTCGCCCCGCGCGTGAAGACGATCTCGTGCTCATGCCGCGCGTTGAGGAACTCCTTCACCACACACCGCGCCTGATCGTAACATTCCGTCGAGCGCTGACTCAGAACGTAGAATCCGCGATGAATATTGGCGTAATCGCGCGCATAGAAGGCGCGCTCGGCCTCAATAACCTGGAAGGGCTTTTGCGCCGAGGCAGCTGAATCCAGGTATGCCAACGGATACCCGTGCATGGTCTCTCCCAGGATCGGAAAATCCGCGCGCACGGCTTCAACGTCATAGAAGCCTGCGTGGTCTCCGCGTTGATCCGCGGAAGGCCAGACAGAGACGGAACCGCCGCCGTCAATGCCCTCAAGAGCGCCCGGTCTTTCGATTTCTTCGGCGGCGGCTTTCATCGGTCTCTCCACATGCGCAGGTCTTATTCTGGCGCGAAATCCGGGTTATCTCTTTATGCCCGCGCGGCGGCGGGCGACGGCTGCTTGAAGACCTTGGTCGTGAAGAACTCGATCATCAGCCCAAAGAGGCCATTGACAAAGAAGTTCACGACTGGCAGCGCGCTCAATCCTACGTTCATAAACAGGGAGTAGGAGAAGATCGATCCGACCGCCAACCCCACCACGATGCCATTCCAGGCCCAATGCAGCTTCAACCCGGAGATGCCGATGGCAAAGCCCATCACGCCCCGGTTCAACAGAACCCAAATCAGATTCACCGCTGAAAAAGTGAGAATACCGGCCATAAAGGCGCCTGATGCGCACATTGCGCCGGCAACCAGGCCAAAGAATATGGCAACTACGATCCGCTTCATGTTTTCTCCATTCCGGGCAAAGACGCTTCGCGCGTCCGCTCCGATCAGAGTTACGGCTCTGCGATAGGATTTGTTCC
Source organism: uncultured Occallatibacter sp. (assembly GCA_964595845.1). Taxonomy (GTDB): domain Bacteria; phylum Acidobacteriota; class Terriglobia; order Terriglobales; family Acidobacteriaceae; genus Telmatobacter. The sequence goes on from CAZQRX010000012.1 coordinate 18,591, forward strand.
GCATATCTTTGAAGCGTTCCGGTATCCGACCTTTCTTGCATCAAGATGAAACTTGAGAGTCGATTGGCGGGCACCCGCTTCATTGGCTGCGCTTAAAAATGGAAGCGATAGCGGAGTTCGACGGAGATCAGGCGCGGATCGTTGTAGTGGAAGCCGCCTATGGTGAGCGAGGTATCTTCCAAGACCCGGTGGTTGGTGACGTTGAGGATGCTGCCGGAGAGCTTCCAATTCTGGCTGATGTTATCTCCGCCTGACAGGTCGAAGGTGGTGTGCACAGGCAGATAGGGGGCCTGGTAGGGACTCTGCGCTGCGCCTTGGAGTCCATTGGAGAAGCCGGAGCCGTAGTAGACGTTCGACGAGAACCAGGAGTGCAACGGTAGATTGGCCGTGAAGCCGGTATTGAGCGTCTGTCGCTGATCGTGGTCGACGGGCGTGTAGTTGGGGCCGAGGTCGCAGGCCGGGTCATTGGCAACGCTGCACGTAAAGCCTCCGATGATGTTGCCGCGCTGCTGGACGATTTGATTGGAATAGGTCAGGTGGAATTGACCGAGACGCGCCAGCTCCGGCGAGCGCAGGGTCAGCTCCCAGGCACGGACGAGGGCTCCGTCAACGGCGATAGGGAAATACATGCTGGATTCGCCGAGGTTGGAGTGATCGAGGAAGTTGTTGACGCGATTCTTGACGTTGGCTACGTCGAGAAGCCAGCCTTTGTAAAGAATCTGAATACCGATCTGGTGCTCTTCATCGCGCTCAGAGGGGATAGGGGAGAAGTCGTTTTCACCGGCCGGCTGCTGCTTGGCGTAGTTGAGAACGCTGCTGGAGACGGTGAGGATGGGAGCTGGCTGAAAGAAGTGACCGTAGAAGCCGCGCAGAACCCAGTGCAGGCGAGGGATTTCCAGGGTTGCGCCGATGCGGGGATAGATGGCGGATTCGTTGAGCCAGGCGCGATAGATAGAGAAGCGCTCACCGCCGAGGATGGTGATGTACTGGCCGAGACGGAGGTGATCCGCAAGATAGAACTCGACCAGACCGGCGTTGGCGGTTTTGGAATCGGGGCCATAGATGGTGCTGGGCGTGGTGGTGTTGTCGACGACGCCGAAGAGGTCGTTTTCAGCCTGATAGAACGAATAAAATCCAGCGGAGAAGTTATTCGGCCCTAACTCCGCATGAGCGTCGGCCTGCCCGCCCGCATAATTCGAGTTCTGGTGCCAGGTGGTGGAGACCGGTGTGTCGGAGGCGAGCGAATCGTAGTCGGCCTGGTTGAAGTGATAGAAGGGCGCGGCGGAGAGGAGCGCTTTGGGCGAATAGGTATGTACCCAGTTGGCGATTACAAAGCTGTCGCGCTCGGTCTGCGCGTCGCGGAAACCGGCGGAGAGGTAGCCGTCAGGAGGTTCCTGCTCCCAGTCGCCGGCGTTGGGATCATAGGGAACGTCGAAGTAATCCTGGCGGTATTGGGCATTCAGGCGCAATTGATCCTTGGAGGTCTGATTGCGAATCAGTGAAAGAAAGCCGCTCTCGGAGTTGGTCGCGTCGTGATGGATTTGGGCGATCGGCGGAGCCAGACCGTAATCCGAGCGGGAGCCGGCGAGGCTGGCGTACCAGGCGTTCTTCTCCGAATGGTCGCCGAGGGAGAGCTGGGATTCCGCGGTGCCGAGGTTGCCGCCGGAGAGCAAAGCTTCGCCCTCGCGGCTGCGCTCGAAGCCGTTGCGGGGCAGCACATTAAAAACTCCATAAGTCCGGTCGCCCTCATCCGCTCCATAGCTGCCACGCTGGGTTTCGAGCGCGTCAATGTCTTTGGGATCAATCTGCGGGCCGACGTTGGAGGCGATCTTGGTGTTGGGAATCGCCACGCCGTCGATCAGCCAACTGGTCTGATGGCCGCCGCGCATGTGCAGCATGTCGTGGGTCATATATGCGCCGGGAACGAAGTCGGTGATCATCTCCATGCCGATGGTGCGACTGGCGCCGGGGGTTTCGTCAATGTCGGCGCGGGTGATGAGCGTGGTGGGAGTGACGGAATCCGTAGCGGAGAGCGCGCTTGCCAATCCCTCGACAGTGACGCTCTGCACGGCCGGGGCTACGGCGAGCAGGATATGGACGACCGGGTTGGTTCCCGAGGCCAGAGTGAGCGGCTGAATGACGGTGGCAAAGCCGGGGGCGGCGACGGTCAGGCGATAGACGCCGATGGGCGCCTGGGGCAATTCAAACTCACCATCAGTGTTGGTGGAAGCGCGCAGTGTGAAGGCGGAATCGGCGGCTTGCAACGTGACATCCGCGCCGGCGATAGGCCTGTGCTGCGGATCGTGGACGACTCCGTGTACAGTGGCAAAGACATTGGCCAGCGCAGGTACGGATGCGGCTACAAGCAGAGCCGCGGCGAGGAAAGAATGACGCATAAGAATATGGATCTCCCTATGAACAAAACTGGTTGAGGCTTGGATTATCTCCATTCTTCGCCGAAACCTGCGAAGACGGGTAAACATTTCGCGGGTTAGCCACCGCTTCGCGGTGATCGCAAGTTAGCGAGTTAGCGGGTTCATGGCTGACGTAATTTGTGGCGGCAAGCCGGGCTGCTCCGAAGAAACGGGCTGAGGCGCACGCGGTCTTGCAAACCGGGGACGCGGTGCGCAGAATGCCTGGCGAAAAAAGATGAAATAGATATTTAGCCGAGAGAATTTGCGGGAGGTCCACGGCCGGCGCGGGCGCGGATTGGCCCCAGGCAGGCAGCGGTGAGGCGCTCTGCGGGCGAGTGAGCCTGCGCGAGCAGAACCGGCAGACGGGCCGGTGAGGCGGCCAGCGCAACGGAGGTCGTGGTGGTTGCGCCCGTGCAACTGGGGTACAAGGGGCAGTGCATGGGCGCGGAGAAGGCGGGTTTGCCGGATGCGGTCTGCGCCTTCATCCGCATCATCATGGCGCAGTGGTGCGCTCCATGGCGGCGGCAACAGGGCGGCAGGCGCAATTCGTTGCTGGCCGACAGGGCCGCCGCCAGCGGTCCCAGCCCGAAGAATAAAATCAGGATGATCGAAACTCCGCGCCGCATCTGGGATATTGATGCAGCATGAGTGCATTTTGCTGCATCATTTGAGAAGGGCCGTGGTGGATTCCGCTATCATCGGGTATTGAGCACTTTCGATTGCAGACAAAAGGAGCGGTCAGTGTCCCAAGTGAATGTGAATCTAACGCCGCAATTAGCGCCCCTTCCCGCCATTCAGGAATCCAACATGCAGCGCCCGCTGCGCATAGCTCTCTTTGGCTTTGGAACGGTGGCCAGTTCGGTGGCGCGGATTCTGGTCGAGTCCAGGCCCGAGGGCCTTGAATTGACTCACGTGTACGTCCGCAGCGTGGTGCGCAGGCGCGCGGATTGGGTTCCGTCGAGCGTGACGTGGAGCGAAGACGCCGATGCCGTGCTGGCCTCCGACGTGGATGTGGTGGTGGAGCTGGCCGGCGGGCTTGATCCGGCGGGCGGCTGGGTGCGCAAGGCGCTCGGCGCGGGCAAGAGCGTGGTCACCGCCAACAAGAAGCTGATCTCCGTGCACGGCATCGAGCTGGAGCGGCTGGCCGCGGCCGGGGGCGGAGACTTGAAGTACGGCGCGGCTGTGGCCGGCGGCATCCCGGTGATTCCGGGGCTGGAGCAAGGGCTGGCCGGGGACCGCATCGAGCGCATTGAAGGCATTCTGAACGGCACCTGCAACTTCATTCTGAGCAAGATGCAGGAGGGCGCGGAGTACGCACCGGTGCTGGCCGAGGCGCAGGCCAAGGGCTTTGCCGAGGCCGATCCGACCGAGGATGTGGGCGGCTTTGACGCGCGCGCCAAGCTGGCCATTCTGATGCGCCTGGCGCTGCGCGTCGAGGTGGACCCGGAGGAGATTACGCCGCTGCCCATCACCTCGATTGCCGCGGTGGACTTCAGCTATGCGCGCGACCTGGGCTGCACCATCCGGCAGATTGCGCGGGCCGATCGCGCCGAGGGGAAGATCGCGGCCTCGGTGGGACCGATGCTGGTGGACCTTAGCTCGCCGCTGGCCTGGTCGCGGGGCACGGAGAACATGGTGGTCTTCTCCGGCCACTATGGCGGGGATGTGGTCTTCTCAGGACACGGAGCGGGCGGGCATCCCACGGCGGTGGCCGTGGTCAGCGATCTGCTGGCTCTGGCGCACGGGTCGCGGCGGGTCAAGGTTCCGGCGGCGCCGTCGCGGCTGAGCGCCGAGTTCGAGGTTCCGCATTACATCCGCTTCATGGTCAACGACAAGCCGGGAATCATCGCCGACATTACCGTGGCGCTGGCCAGCGAGAGCATCAACATCCGCGCCATCGTGCAGAAGCCGGGCTTTCCGCCGCACGCGCTGCCCTTCGTGATGACCGTGGAGCCGTGCACATCGCCGGCGCTCAAGCGGGCGCTGGGATGCCTCCGCGGCAAGGACTATCTGCTGGAAGAGCCGTTGGATTTACAGATGCTTGAGTAATGAAACCGTTGTCAGCGGTTAGTGATTCGCATTCCCATGTTTCTTATGAGAGGCTTTGGAATCATTGCTATCCGCGGGGTCCGCCAGGGGAGAATAATCGACGATTCTCATTGTGGAACCGAAACGATGGAAGTTGCGGAACTCGATATCGTTCATATCCGTTTCTCCGCTACCCTTTTTGAGGATGATTTGCGCGCCGACCGGCAGCAGGTAATCGTGTTTGTTGATGAGGACGTAGTCGTAGTCCACGCTCACCGAAGCCGCCTTGAAGGGGAACTTCTTCGGCACATCGTCCACTACCTGTGTGATGCGGCGAACCGCCCGGGTTGTGCTGTCGATGAAGACCTGGCCGTGGTAGCCGGCCGTGACCACATCCGTCGGACTCATCCGGAGATGGAACGATGAGTTTTTCAGTTCCACGCGATAGTCGAATACCTGTACTGTCCCGTCTCCCAGCGCGCCTGTTTCCTTCCATTGAAAATCGGCCTTCGACGAGGGCCGGAAGAGACCTGAGATGGCCGCGCCGAACTCTCCGACCGACAGCACCCCTCGCGTGTCTCCGGTGTACTCGTGGCTCTTGGAACCGTTGAGCTCCAGTTCCAGCATGATCCGGTCTTCATCGTGATTCACATATGACAGGAGTTCCGTGAATTTGTCCTTGTGATTCCATTCACTTGTGCCTTTCTGATTGACTGACCGGTTGGTCACCTGTTCGCACATCAGGTTGGGCAGCGAGTCCCGGTATTCCATTGCGTATGCGGTCGCATCTGCGAGGATGGACTTGAGTTCATCCGGCGACGGTTTCTGCGTGGGGTTTGTGGGAAAGGTGATGACCAGCGGGCCGACGGGGTGAGACGAGTGATCCGGGAGAGATGGATCGGCATCCGCACTGGTACCTGTCAGCGTGAAAGAGACGCCGGTTTCCGCTGTCTTTCCGCCTTGTTTCAGGCTAGCCTTCACCTCGTACAAGCCATCCATGGGCGGGTTGATCGAAAAGCTGGTCAGGTAGGAAGAATACTCAGCTCCGTTGGCTTGCCGAGCAATCATCGGCGCGCCGCTCAGCGCTTTGCCATCGCGGAGCACCTGAATGCTGAGCATGGGGGCTTCCGGGGCGCTGGGGTTGGAGTGAGCGGTGAAGAAGACCGAAACGTCTTTGACGCCGGGCGCCAACTGCCCGGAGAGATTGGGCGTCAGTTTATTGTTTTCATAGCGTAGCGGTTCCTGGGGATCGTCTCCGGCGTGAATCGGATCCGTATTACGCACGAGAACCATGCTGCTCAACGAGGGCACGCCGGAGACGCCGAGGATTTCGAAGGGGATGCGCTGCGCGCCGGCTTTGCCGCTGTTGTGGTCCAGAATGGCCGCTTCCAGTACATATTGACCCGCGGGAGCGGAAAAATGACGCTGAAAAGTGACAACTCCGTACTTGATCTTTTCATTGTTTTTCAGGATACCGCGGCGTGGAATATCCGAGCTGAAGCGCTCGACGACCGTGCCTGTCTTGTTTTTGATATTGGCAACGATCGACAGGTTCACTGAATCTACATTTGTGATGGAGTCTTCTCGAACCTCCAGATTGGAGTACGGCACTTCGATAGCCAGCGTATTAACATTCCCCTCGGGCCTGTCGCCCATGCGCAGGATCGCGGCATGGAAGGCCAGATCGTCGGGCAACTGCGCCGCACTGAGAATCTTCAGCAACGGCAACTCGAATGGCTCTGGACTGGCGTCGCCGGCGGCGCGCAGAGGCAACGCAAAATAGCCAGTCTGCGTGCGTATCGCGAGCCCGGCCCGGAGGGGCTTGACGGCAATCGGATGAAATTTGCCGTCGAATTCCGTGGGCGGGGAAGGATAAGAAGCCTCGTAATACGTTGTCAGGTCCTGGATCATTCCTTCCAGCGACCTCTGCATTCCGTTCCCGGTGATGTAACTGCCTCCCGTTCCCTCCGCCAATTGCTGCATATCGTTATTGTTCGATTCTTTGTCGGAGGATTCCTGGCCATTGCCGGCATGCAACATGCCCTGCGCGCTCATCCGCGCTGCCGTGCGATCAAGGGAACTCAGGTCGACGACATAGAGGCTTACCCTGGACAGCTCCGCCGATCCGATGATGGATTTAATCGCATTTCTGGCCTGCGAATCGACCTGACGGTCCTGCAAGGAGGTGAAATAGATCACCGCCTTTTTTTGCGTAAGCGGTTGCTCTGCCTGGGCCAAGGCCAACAAGGCCGCCATGGAAGGCCGGAGATGCTGATCCTGCGCAATCCGGCCGGACGAGACGAGCGCCGAATGCAGGGCCTGCGCCAACGCGCGATCGCTCGCATTGATTGCTTTCCCCGATGAATCGACGCCGGTCATCGCCAGGGTGATCAGTTGCTGTTCCTGCGGGCTGACAGTGCCCCCGCTCCCGGATTTCAACGGCTCGGTGGCTGCATGCACGGCCTTCTCAAGCTCTTTGCGATCCGAGGTAAACCCATGCTGGACGTGGAGCTGTCCATCGACATTCAGCACGGAAATAGAGAAGCCACTCGCAGGAATGATCTTGAGAATCTTCGCCGCGGTCTCGCGCGCGTTCTTCGTGATGGAAGGATCCGATTGCTGGCTTGTGCCGGCAGCCGGGCTCGGCTGGTCAAAGACCAGCGTGATCAGATGTTCACGATTCTGTTTGCCGGTCACAAGGGTAAGATCCTTGAGCGTGACCGGAGAATCGCCATCGGTTACCGCAATTTCACCCGGCTTCAGGTCGAGAACACGCTTGTCGTTCTTGTCCGTAACCACAAGACTGAGATCGACGCGATCTGCATTTCCGGGCGATTCAATCCCTGGACTCACGGGTTGTGTCGCCGCCTGGCCGCAAGCCCGTGGAACCGCCGCAGTAAAAATAAACAAAGCCAGCAGCCTTATGATGATGATCTGGCGCTCAGATGCCTTTTTATGCGCACCGCACCCGTTTATTTTGAACACGGCTTCTCCCTGATGATGATTGGAATCTGATCGGCATGAATAGAGAAGGCTGGCCATCTGTTGACTCCTGACTTCGAACTAATTGACCTCTACCGGCTTCTCAACATGGTCGATGACGAAAACCTGAACAGAAGCCATCGTGGAGTCGAGTTTGAGTCCTAACTGCGCCTGGATTGCGGCAGACAGCGGCGGCGGAGCAGTGGCGCCGGTTGGATGCGGAATCGTCACGCCCAAACCGGGAAACTGGGAGTCGTCGGGGGTCCAGTTGAGGGTGAAGTCATATTTTCCCGCGATCCCGGTCCGATTGAGGACCGGGCGGTCGAGCACGCCAGATTGCATGACACTGACGAAGTCCCGCATCGTTCCATTGCTGACCTTCAACTTACCTAGCACCTGAAAGAAGAGATCTGGCAATTGGTTTGGGTCCGCCGTGCTCCGGGTAAGCTTCGGATCGCTCCCGGTTTTGCTCAGCGCATAGACCGGAAGCTCCTTCTTATCGCGATGGAGGCCAAGTTTGAAGCGCTGGGCGAGGAGCTTTCGCACCATGGCTCGAAGTTGACTGGGACTCGGTTCGCCTTCGCCGTTGTATTGTGCTGTGATATCGAGTTTTTCCGCATCAACCCAAGCCGGTGCGCCGATGATTTGCTTGGAATTGATCTCGTAGGCCAAAGAAATGAGGTTGCTCAGCGTGAAGTTCGCGGCTGTCAGACGACTCAACTTGACGGCGAATGCTTTGCTCGGCTCGCTCGGATTGCTCGGCTTGATGGTGGCAGTCACAATGCTGGGATCGGCGTCGGCGGCCATCGGCTGCCGCGGCTTGGGAATCTCCCAGGCCGTCTGAGGCGTGGCACGACTCAGGGTTAAGGGGTGTACGAAAGATAATTGGCTCCAGGTTCCGACGATCGACATTCCATCTGAACTCAGCTTGCCCTCGAAGGCGCCGCCAACGGCTACATCAACAATAGACATCTTCACGGTCGCGCCTTCCAGCGTGATCCTGGTAACCGGAACCGAAGATGAGCTCTGGTCGATGCTGTAGAAGATCCCGCTATACTCGCCATTCTTCGCCTTGGAAATCTCGATCACTCCGCGGAGATCCAGACCGGTGTGAAGCGTGCCCTGCCAGGTGCCTGCAATCTCTTGCGCCGATGGAAGAGCATCGGCTTGCTGGACGTGCACCAGGCCGAAGACAACTGGTATGGAGATCGCAACGGCTGCCGCCAGCGCCAACAGCAGCTTTCGGCCGGGATCGAGATTGCTCGCCGCTTTTCCGGTCATGATGCGGACAATACGGCCTTTGAGGTCCGATCCGGCAACGCCCGCGACGCAGGCCAGCGGCGACTCAAAGCAGAATTTGCAGACGTTCAGGATGCTCTCGGCGTAGATGTCCGCATCGTTTCCTGACTGCAGAACGACCTCGTCGCAGGCCAGTTCGCGTTCCTCCAGGAGGCGAGTCTTGATCCACCACACCGCGGGATGGAACCAGAAGAGCGCTTCCACCGCCATGTGAATAGCGGCGGTGAGATTGTCGCGCCGGCGGAGGTGGCAGATCTCATGGGCGATGATGGCGTCCAACTGCGCCGGGCTGAGGCGGTCGTCAATGCCCTGTGGCAGCAGCAGAACGGGGCGGAAGATGCCGAAGACGCCGGGCTCGAGCAGCAGTGGCGAAGAGAGAACCGGCACTTCGGCCAACAGCGCTGTGCGCGAAGATGAGCGGATAGAGGCACGGATCTGCAACCACCCGCGCATCCACGAGAACACAACAAGAAGAAAGCCGCACAGCCAGGCCGCAAGCAGAATCACGGGCCACAGGTTACCCAGTCGCGAGGCGGCCGCGGCCACTTCGGGCGTTGCGCTGGAATATGAAACGGCGGCAGGCGATACGGGCAGCGAAAAGGGCAAAGTGATTTGTTCCATTGCAGCTGCCAGCACCGGCCTTTGAATCGGAGAGGTGAAGGCCGAGCGAAGCGATGCTCCGGCAGCGATGAGAAGCGAGAATGGGATCAGGTATTTGACCGATGCGATCATCCATACCCAATAGCGCATTCGAGCATGATTCTTGCGCAGGCTGAGCGAGAGCAGCCATGCAATCCCGGTTACGACGGTCGATTGCCAGAGATGGTTGGCCAGGGCCGCGGTCCAGGCATCGTTCCAGAATGCCGGAATCGTCATGGCTGCTTCTCCTTGCGGGAAAGAGTTCGCAACGCTCTCTCCGCATCCTTTACATCTTCAAGAGACAGCTTGCCCGACTCGATCAGGTGCGCCATGACAGGCTGCGAGCGTCCACCGAAGAGGGCCAGCAGATCGTCGATAAGCCTTCGCTGGGCCGAATCGCGCGAGATGGTGGGCGCGAAAATATGGAAGTTGCCGACTTTCTTCACGCGCTGCACAACCCCCTTTGCTTCCATTCTGTACACGGTAGTCTGGATGGTCGTGTAGGCGTGCTTGCGCTTCTCCGGGAACGACTCCTGAATCTCGCGGATCGAGGAGTCGCCTTTTGCCCATAGCGCCTCCATAATCTGAAACTCAAGTCTTGACAATCGCGGCTCAGACATTCGGATCTCCTACGTCTATAGGAAGAACTACTATACTTGTATGTGATTGTCAATCGATTTGTTCCAGTTGCCAGACCGGGCAGGCTGACGATCAAACACTGGCGCTCAGAAACCCCGGTATGTATGCCACAACAGCTCAACATCGGTGAAATCCATACTTTGCACTGAGGCGGTAATCCCCGTCGAGCTGGATCAACCAGCTCTCTGAACGCCTTGCTACCGCGAATCATTATTATTAGACCCAATTCCTGACGATGCGGTTAGCCCAGAAAAATGCAAGAAGACGGAGCAAAAAGTTTCTTCTCAAGCAGCGCCGGAGCTTGCTCTCAAGTATGTCAGATTGCGAAGGCGGTGGTGGGTGACGGATGGAACATTACGGTAGTAAGGCCTTATTTCTTGGCGGGCGTTACTGCAGGAGCGGCCGGTTCTACCAGCGGATTCACCACCTGAATCGCTCCATAGCGCTGTGTTGTCGCCAGATGCTCGGAGTAGAGGATGGATGCGCCGGCGCGCTCGGCGGCCTCAAGGATCAGGGCATCCCAAAAGGGAACCTTGTGGTGCATTACGATCTCCAGCGCTTCATGGACCGATGCGGGAGTGCTGGCAACCACCTCCCAGGTGGAGTAATCGCGAATCAGCAGGCAGACTTCCTCGATGGGCAGGGGATTGCCGGCGTTGCGGCAAAGATGGATGCACAGCTCTTCAAGAACCTGCGTGCTCAACACACCCCAGCCGGAGGTCCAAAGCTGCTCCAGCAGCATCTGCGCGCGCAGATGCTTGAGGCCGGCGGAGCGGTCATGCGCATAGACCAGGATGTCGGTATCAACAAAGTACTTACCGCTCATGCAGTTCCCCCCGTGAGCGGATTGGCGTCCAGCGCAAGTCGAAGCCCGACCGCAACCGGGCTACTGCGTTGCGGCGTGCCTGGTCGTATCCTTTGCGCTGGAGGACGGCCTGCTCCAGCCGGCCGGCGAGCAGGGCGCTGATGGAAGAGCCTTCTTCCGCAGCAAGAACACGGGCTTCGCGCAGTAAATCTTCTTCAATTTTTAACGTAACGTTCGATTTCATAAAGGGACACATATTCCCGTGTGGCACAATCTTACGTGCGTAGACTTTGAAAGCGCAAGCGGAAATTTTCACAACTTTGGGCCGACTCAAAATAATAACCGACTCGGTCTCTTATAGCTTGTCGAGATGCCGGAATCCTCCGGTGCCCACCAGCATGGAGGAGAAGATCAGGAAGTTGTAGCAGGCATGGAGCAGCGTGCTGGCGGCGAGAGAGCGCGTTTTGAGCCGCACCGCGCAGAGAATCAGGCTGACCGTGATCAGCAGGAGGAGCGGTCCGAGCGAATGGCCGGTCTGCTCGCCGTGCATCAGGGCGAAGGGCAGGCTGGTGAAGATGGAGGCGATCACCATGGCGGGGACGGACCATTGGGGATGGCCGTCTGGATCGAGCGGGCAAGGACGTGTGTGCGTGAAGCGTTCGCCGACCCAGTCGCAGGATGTGGCGAGGGCAGGCAGCAGGAAGCCGCGGAAGGCGATCTCCTCAAAGAAGGGCGCGAGCGTGACGCCGAAGGCGAACATCATCCAGGCTGCGCCGGGTGTGCGGAAGATATCCTCGATGGGGGCGTGCTCCGGTCCAGGCAGCAGCTTATCGTCGATCAGGGCCAGCGCGAAGCAGCCCAGGGCGAGGGCGGGCAGCCGCCAGGAGAGCCGCAATGCCGTCGCGCCGCGCCAGTGAACTCCGGAAAAGAAGCTCTGCTTCCAAAACAGGGGAAAGACAAGAAAGCTGAGAAAAAAGGTGATGAGATAGATGGCGGCCTCGCTGCCCAGGATGAAATGAACATCGGTGGCAGCCTTTTCCATGGTTGTGACTCCAAAGAGATGGAAGTGCAGGGCAATCATCATCAGCACCGTCGCGCAGACGAACCCAATGGCGCCGAAGGCCGCCAGCAGAACGAGATGGCCGAGATGCGGAATGCGCTGGGGCGCAACGGCGACGGGTTGCGCCCAGTACTGAAATTGATCGGCAGGCGGAGCGCTGGGAGCAGTCGGATCCCAGGTCCCAGAATCGGGTGCTGGGGCACCCGGATCTGGCTCGTGCAATGGGGTCTCTTCCGGCTCGTAGGTGGGGTCTTCCTGGTCGCTCATGGCAGCATTGTCTTCTTTCTGCGGGAATAGGATTTCTTTTTCGCTGTCTTCTTTGCGGCTGTGCGCTTGTTCGGCTTTGGTCGTGCGGAAGCCGGTTCAGGTTCGTGGTCTTCCACCCTTTCCGCTACAAACGAAACGCCGGTCCTTCGACTCCGCTCCGCTTCGCTCAGGATGACAGGGGCACGGAAGTTGGATGGCTCATCCGGTTCGGCCGCTTCAAGTTTTCCGTTGGTCGAGGTGTAATAGCGTTTGAGGAACTGACCTGTGTAAGAAGCGCCAGTGGCGGCAATCTTTGCGGGCCGGCCTTCGGCCACCACGCGGCCGCCGTCTTCGCCTCCTTCCGGGCCGAGATCGAGAATCCAGTCGGCGTTGCGGATCACGTCCAGGTTGTGCTCGATGATGATCACCGTGTTGCCCAGGTCGGCGAGCCGGTGAAGAACTTCGAGCAGCTTGCGCACGTCGTCGAAGTGCAGCCCGGTGGTTGGCTCGTCCAATAAATAAAGTGTGCGGCCGGTCTGCCGCTTGCTCAACTCCCGCGCCAGCTTCATGCGCTGCGCCTCGCCTCCCGACAATGTCGTCGCGCTCTGGCCGAGATGCACGTAGCCCAAGCCCACATCGACCAGCGTTTGCAGCTTCTGGCGCACCTGCGTCACGTCGGTCAGCACGGTGAGCGCGTCTTCGATGGTCAGCTCCAGAACGTCGGCAATGGAGTGGCCCTTGAACTTTACAGCCAGCGTCTCCTGGTTGTAGCGGCGTCCGTTGCAGACCTCGCACTGTACATAAACGTCGGGCATGAAGTTCATTTCAATGCGGCGCTGGCCGTCGCCCTGGCAGGCCTCGCAGCGGCCGCCGCCGACGTTGAAGCTGAAGCGGCCCGGCTTGTAGCCGCGCTCGCGGGCCTCGGGCAGCATCGCAAACAAATCCCGAATCGGCGCGAAGACCTGCGTGTAGGTGGCCGGGTTGGAGCGCGGCGTGCGGCCGATGGGCGATTGATCGATGCGAACAACTTTGTCGATCTGCTCAGCGCCGCTGAGCGATTCGTGCGCGCCCGGCTCCTCGCGCGAGCCGTAGATGGTCTGCGCCAGCGAGCGGTAAAGTATGTCGTTGACCAGCGTGCTCTTGCCGGAGCCGCTGACGCCCGTGACCACGGTCATCACGCCCAGCGGAATGCGCACGTTCACGTCCTGAAGATTGTGCTCGCGCGCGCCCGAGACGGTGAGCCACTTGCCGGTGAGCGGGCGCGGCTTGGCGCGTTGCAGCATGGGAGCCGCGCCGCTGAGATAGCGCCCGGTGAGCGACTCCGGGCAGGCCATGATCTCGGCAGGCGTGCCCTGGGCGACGACTTGTCCACCGAGTCGGCCCGCGCCGGGGCCGAGATCGAGGACGTAGTCGGCGTGGCGGATCGTCTCTTCATCGTGCTCGACGACCAGTACCGTGTTGCCCAGGTCGCGCAGCCTCTCCAGAGCCTGAATCAGCCGGTTATTGTCGCGCTGGTGCAGGCCGATGGAAGGCTCGTCGAGAACATAAAGCACGCCGCGCAGACGCGAGCCGATCTGCGTGGCCAGGCGAATGCGCTGGCCCTCGCCGCCCGAGAGCGAAGTGGCGTTGCGGTCCAGCGAAAGGTAGGTAAGGCCGACGGCGCAGAGGAACTCCAGCCGCTCGGCGATCTCGCGGCGCAGGCGCTCGGCAATGAGCGACTCGCGCGCCGTGAAGCTCAGGTTGATTGCCGCCGAGAGCGCGCGGTTGAGCGGCAGCGCGGTGAAGTCGGCGATGGAGAGGCCGCCGATCTTGACCGCCAGCGACTCCGGGCGCAGCCGCTTGCCGCGGCAGACCGGGCAGGGCGTCGCCGACATATAGGCCATCATCGACTCGCGATAAGAATCGCTGCGCGCCTCTTCGATGCTGTCGCGCAAAAAAGCCAGAATCCCGTGAAAGCCGGTGCGCGGAGCCTCGCCTTTGGGCGGGCCGTAGACCAACAGGTGCTGCTGTTTGACCGGCAGCTCCTCGAAGGGGGTTTTCAGGTCGATCTTGTAGCGGTCGGCGGCCAGATGAACGAGCCTGATCAGGTACTGCGAGGTGGAACCGGGGCCGAGACCGTCCAGCAGCGGCTTTGACCAGTCGGTGATGATCTTGGCGGGATCCAAATCGTAGAGCGAGCCCAGGCCGTGGCACTCCGGGCAAGCGCCGTAGGCGGAGTTGAAGCTGAAGCTGCGCGGCTCTAGCTTGGGCACATCGAGGCCGCAGTCGGGGCACGCCATCGAGGCGGAGAACAACTGCTCTTCGCTGCCCGTGACGGCCACCAGCACCAGGCCGTTGGCCAGTTGCAGCGCCTTGGCCACGGCTGCCTCGAGGCGTTTTTCGGCGGAGGGCTTCGAACCCACGGACGAAGACCTGTCCGTGGGGGCCACGATTTTGCCAGCAGCGAGTGGCGTCGCGGCGGGAATCGTCGTGGGAACCGGCGGATTCTTGAGCAGGATGCGGTCGATCACCGCTTCGATGGTGTGGTTCTTGCGACGGTCCAGGTTCACGGGCTCGGAAAGGTCCATGATCTCGCCGTCCACGCGAGCCCTGAAGCCCTGCCGGTCGAGTTGGTCAAGCATCTCCCTGAACTCGCCCTTGCGCCCGCGCACGATGGGCGCCATCACGGTGACGCGCTCGCCGAAGCCGAGTTCGAGAATGCGCTGGACGATCTGATCGGGAGTCTGGCGCGAGATGGGCCGGCCGCAGTTGGGGCAGTGGGGCGCGCCGACTGAAGCGTAGAGCAGGCGCAGGTAATCGTATATCTCTGTGATCGTGCCTACGGTGGAGCGGGGGCTGCGGCTGGTCGTCTTCTGCTCAATGGAGATGGCTGGGCTGAGTCCCTCAATCGAGTCCACGTCGGGCCGCTCGATCTGGTCCAGGAACTGCCGCGCATAGGCCGAGAGCGTCTCCACATAGCGCCGCTGACCCTCGGCATAGATTGTGTCGAAGGCCAGCGAGCTCTTGCCCGAGCCGCTGAGGCCCGTGACCACCGTGAGCGTGTTGCGCGGGATGCGCACATTGATGTCGCGCAGATTGTGCTGGCGCGCCCCGCGTACCGTGATGTGTGTGATAGGCATAGATGCGATCAAATGTCCGCGAAATGTTCTCTCGTAAAAGATTTCGCTCCGGCCCTACGGGACGGATCGATTCATTGGCCATCCATACCCAGGGTTACGCTACGCTTCACTCTGGGCTATTTTCATCTTCTCCCTACGGGAGAAATTGCTATGGTTGTTTGCATTCCCTCGGCGGCTAAAGCCGGTCAATCAAACCGGCATCCAGCGTACGGGCTGAAGCCCGTACCCTTCAATCGGCGGATTCCAAACAATTTCCTACAGCTTGTGGTGGCTGCCGTCGCAGAGAACGGGATTGGCGCTGTGCTTGCAGCCGCAGAAGTAGACGGTCTTGGTTTCAGTGGCCTCGAACTTTACCGGCGTAAAACCGCTGTCCTTATGACTGCCATCGCAGAAGGGCTGGCCTGCGCTCTGGCCGCAGGCGCACCAGTAGTAGCTCTTGCCGGCTTCGACTTCGACGGGATAGGGACTCTTTTGGGCAATCGTTGCTTCGGGCATGGGGGTTTCTCCTTCCAATGCAGTAGAGATATTATCGCCGATCGCGGAGAGCGCCGCACGTTTCCGACGGAATCCAGTACGGATACCTTCTCAGGGCCGCGCAATCGCCGTTAACCTGAATGCAACCTTGAGGGTATTCCATTGGTCAATAGCAAGCAGACAAGCGCGGCGGGTTTTCTGCGACAATCGAATAGAGCGATTCCTGGGCGAGTTCCAGACCATAAGGAAAGAGTACGAAAGCAAAAAATGACAGATCTATCGAATTTAACAATGTTGATAGCGGCGTCGGTTGGCTCCATGGCCTTCAGCATCCTGGCGGCGTACGGAATCCTGCGCGCGGGCTTTGCCCTGATGCGTCCCCAACCGCGCCCAGCGGCCGTCAAGCCCCAGCCGGAAGTAGTGCGAGGGGTGTGAATCAGGGGTCAGGAAGCAGGGATCAGTTTGATGCTTTGCGGCCTATCCAATAGAAGGCGATGGCATAACTGATGATCGCAAAAATAGTTCCCACTGGAATTCCCAAGAAAAAAGCCGTCATTCCAGCCATCGAATTGGTTTGAGGATAACGCCAGACGGCCCATTCGATGTACACGAAATTGAAGGCGATGAAGCTGATAATAAAAGCGGCCACTGCGATTAATAACGACAAGCCTATTCTCCTCATTGCATAGCCTCCACCGACATTTTAGGCTATCTGCACAGCCATTCAATAAGCGGCTTTCACTAGTTATGTGCGGCTGACCCCTGATCCCTGACCCCTAGTTCTGCGGAGTGCTGGGCGGTTGCGGCTGCCCGGGCTGTGGGTGCATCTGCTGCATCAGCTGTTCCCGCTGCATCTCGCGCATCTGCTGGGGTGTGCGCCCGCCGGGCGGGAAGCCGGGGCGAATGGGCGGCGGGTTCTGCGGCTGTGGCTGTTGCGGCTGCTCTTCCGTGTCGGCGTCCTCATCGCTGCTGGCCGGCGCGGCAGTAGCGGCTGTCGTCGCGGCTCCGGCGTGGCGGGAACTGAGCACAATCCTGCGCGGAGTTCCCTGGCCCTGGTCTCCGATCATCATCACGTTGTAGCCGGAGCCGAGCAGAAGCTGGCTGAGCACATCGCGCGCCGGGCCGGGGCCAAAGGCGCCAAAGACTCGCTGGTCGGCGTCGAATCCTTCCAGCTTTGCGCCGGTGAGGGTGGCGACTTCCGTCAGAATCTCTTCCAGGCTGGAGTTGTCGGCGTCGATGCGCAGGCCCTGGCTGTCCCAGGTGATCGCGGCCTTTGCAGGCTTCTCATTGGCCGGCCACTTGGGGAGTTCAGGCGTGGGCGGCGTTGCCGGCGTGGGAGCAGCCGGAGGCGCCGGGGCGGGCGCGGGAACTGCAACGGGCCGTTTGTGCGGATGCGCCGCTTTGTGCGGCTTGGCGGGTTGAACAGCAGCGGCCGGCGTCTGCGCGCGCAGTATCTGTGCTCCGCAGAGAGCCGCGGCCAGAAGCGCCAGCGGCGCGAAGAGGCGAAGCCCACGAACCCCAGGCGAAAGCGGCGAGTTGTGCGGGCTGAGGGTGCGCATGAAAACCGGTCCTTGCTCCCGGTGGCCTTCCGTTACCGCTCTACTGTACTAGACTAACAGTGGCCCGCGGACGCTCACAGCGGAGATTCGCGCGCCAGAGAGGGTTTTTCTATGCGCATCCACTTGAAGGGTTTAGCCGCACCGCCGGTTCTGGTTGCGTTCTTGGTTGCGTTGCTAGCCGCACCAGAGCAGATGCGCGCCTCAAGTTGCACCACGCAGGCTGAGTTGCAGCCGCAGGATCGCGATGCGCTCTCCGCGGCCGGCGGACGGCTGGCCATGGCCGTCGCGCAACAGGATCTGGCCTCGCTGAAGGCCGCTCTGCTGCCCGCCGTGGCGGCTGACTGGGAGGGCATCAGCACCGAGGCGCAGGCGGGCGCGTCGCTGATGAAGGGCGGGCAGGTGCAACTGCGCAGCCTCTATCTGCTGGACGCAACCAGCCTGGCCGCGCCCGCCGACACGCAGTTCTTCTGCACCAGCACCAGCGGTTCGCTGACCGTTACGCTGACCATGCGGGCGCTGCCGCCGGGCCGCTACGCCCTGGTGCTGGCCGATGCCGCTGGAGCGACCTACGCCGGCCAGTTGGGGCTTATCCTGGCCTGGGACGGCCCCGCCAGCGGCTGGAAGCTGGGCGGCCTGACCATCCGTCCGGGCGCCATCGAAGGTCACGACGGCGTCTGGTGGTGGACGCGCGCTCGCGAACTGGCGCGAGACGGCCAGAGCTGGGCCGCCTGGTACGCCTACGATGCGGCCCGCGCGCTGCTGCTGCCGGTGGATATTCTCTCCTCGCCGAATCTGGACAAGCTCAATCAGGAGCAGACGGCGCTCAAGAATTCTCCGCAAACGGCCTTCCCTATGACGCTCCCGGATGGGCCGCGCGCGTGGAAGATCAACACCATTCACCTGGACCTGTCGCTGCCGCACGCAGACCTGGGCGTGGTCTACGATTCGACCGGAGTGACCGACCCCGCCGCCCAGCGCACCGAGGCAATCGCCGTGCTGACCGCCGTGCTCAAGGCGCAGCCGGGGCTGCGGCAGAACTTTCATGGCCTCTGGGCCTACGCGATCAAGGACGGCAAACGGACGCCGGTGCTCGAGCTGCCGATGGCGCAGATACCGTAGAGACAGGGACTAGGGACTAAGGGACTAGCGAGGCACGGCGGCTTTGGTGCAATGAGCTTGAGTAATACAATTTGGGCAATAATTGTGCAACATCGGAGATGAGAATATGAGAGACAAGCAATTCATATTGAGCGAAATCCGGAGAACGGCAGCACTTAATGGTGGCCAGCCGTTGGGGCAACGAAGTTTTAAAACTGAAACGGGCATAGGTAGACATGAATGGCTGGGAAGGTACTGGACTCGTTGGCCCGACGCAGTGTCAGAGGCCGGATTCGAGCCATTGGAAGGAGACAAGGCATTTAGCGTGGAAGAGATGCTCGATGAGGTGGCAAAGTTAGTCCGCAAATACGGAAGATATCCCATCGAGGCCGAGATTCTCATCGAAAAGAGAGCGAATGGCAATGAACGAATACCTTCTCCAGATGTCTTGCTCGCGGGGCTGGGCAGAAAACCGGAGGCTATTCAAAGGGTTCGCGATTATTGCTTATCAATTGATGAATATGCAGACGTGCTTGCAATCTTAGCCAGAGAAAAGGTTGGCACAAATTCTTTGAGTGATAACGAAGGAGCTATTACTCAACCCAAGAATCAACATGTCTCAGGGTATGTCTATTTAGTGAAGTCGGGGAAGCTGTTTAAGATTGGCCAATCAGCGAATCACTGGCGACGCAAGAGTGAACTGCATAAGCAAACATCTGAAGGAATTATAGAAATACATACCATAGCGGTCATTGATGATGCTCCGGGCATCGAAAGATATTGGCATGAACGATTCAAAGATAAGCGACAGCATGGTGAATGGTTTGATCTTTCTGTCGAGGATATTAACGCATTCAAGAAAAGAAAGTTCATGTAGCCAACACGACTTCTAACCTTAATTGCTGCTATCGTTCAGACGAGATGATAGCAAGGAGGAAAATATTGCCAACCATAATCGATTTGCGTTCGGATACAGTGACACGGCCCTCCGTGGAGATGCGCGCGGCGATGGCCGCGGCTGAGGTGGGCGACGACGTATACGGCGAAGACCCTACCGTGAACCTTCTGGAGCGGCGCGCGGCGGAGCGCTTCGGCCGCGAGGCGGCGCTCTTTGTGCCCACCGGCACCATGGGCAACCAGATCGCCATCCGCCTGCACACCCAGCCGGGCCAGGAGGTGATCGCCGAGTCGAGGGCGCACATTCTGGACTACGAGATGGCCACGGCGGCGGTCTTCTCCGGCTGCCTGATTCGCTCCGTCCATGCCGAGAGCGGCACGTTGACCTGGAAGCAGATTGAGCCGGCGATCTTTGCGCGCGGAGCCTTTCGCGCCGCTACCGGACTGATCGAGATAGAAAACACCGCCAACCTGGCCGGCGGCCGCTGCACGCGCCTCGATGCTCTAGAGGAGATTTGGGCCGGGGCGAAGGAGCGCAAGCTACCCCTCCATCTGGACGGCGCGCGCATCTTCAATGCGGCTACGGCGCTGGGCGTGGACGTGAAGACGCTGACCAGCGGCTTCGACACGGTGATGTTCTGCTTGTCGAAGGGGCTGGGCGCGCCGGTGGGGTCGATGCTGGTTGGCTCGGCGGAGCTGATGGCGCAGGCGCGGATCTATCGAAAAGCATTGGGCGGCGGAATGCGGCAGGCGGGCATTTTGGCGGCGGCGGGGTTGATCGCGCTGGAGCAGGGGCCGAAGCGGCTGCACGAGGACCACGCCAACGCGCGCCTGCTGGCCGAGGCGCTGGCCGGCATGGACAGCGTGGAGATCGACCTCGATGCGGTCGAGACCAACATTGTGATCTTCCGCCTGACGGGCGGGCTGAGGGCGGAAGAGCTGTCGGCGCGGCTCAAGACGCGCGGCATTCTGGCTAACCCAGTCGGGCCGGATGCGATGCGTCTGGTCACGCACCTCGACGTGGACCGCGCGGCCTGCGTCGCGGCAGCCGAGGCGCTGACCGAAGAGATTGACAAAGGGGCGTAATCGCCGACAGAATGATCTGAGCAATTCGATACACCCGAGAGGAAAGAATGGGTGGTACAACGAACATGGTTGCGATTCCCGAGGCAAGCGCAACTAATTTCACCGCTCAACGTTTGATTCAACAGCAGGCCGGAAGGCAGTCGTGATTCCGGCAACCTAAACCCAGGAGATTTGATTCATCGTGAAAAAAATTGCACTGGCACTGTTGCTCGCGCTCACTCTCTCCCCTGCGGCTTCGTTTGCGCAGATTGTGGTCCGCATCGGGCCTCCGCCACCCATGCACGAAGAACACGGCCGGCCTCCCGATCGCGGTTACGTGTGGATCGATGGCTACCACCGCTGGGACGGCGCCCGTTACGTCTGGACCCCCGGCCGCTGGGAGCGTCCGCCCCATGAAGGGCAGCGCTGGGTCGCCCACAAGTGGGTCCACCGCGGCGATCATTGGGAACTACAGGAAGGTCACTGGCGGTAGATTGCATTTTCAACCAGCAGAAAAAGCGGGGCGCCTGCCCCGCTTTTTCTGTCTATTTTTCTATAAAAAGTTGAAGAATATCATCCAGGAGAACAATCTTTACCGTAAAAATGAAGATTGATCCGCGCCTTTTTTCTGGCGCGGACCAGCCGAAGGCGGCTGCCCCACCTCAGGTGATTAACTGATCTCGATCACATCGGTCGCCGCGGCTGCCGCGGTCTCGGCTTGCTCCATCAGTTTTTCCGCCACGGCGTAGAACTCGGCCGCCTGCGGGCTCTTGGGGCCGGCCAGCGCGACGGGCAGTCCGCGGTCGCCGCCCTCGCGGATGGCGGGAACCAGCTCAATCGAACCCAGAAAGGGAACGCCGAACTGCCTGGCGGTCCGCTCGGCGCCGCCACGGGAGAAGATGTCGATCTCCTGGTGGCAATGCGGGCAGGTGAAGTGGCTCATGTTCTCGATGATGCCCAGCACTTCGACGTTGACCTGCGCGAACATCTCCAGCGCCTTGCGCGCATCTTGCAAGGCCACGTCGCTGGGCGTGCTGACAACCACCGCGCCGGTCAGCGGGACGGTCTGAACTAGTGAAATGACCACATCGCCTGTGCCCGGAGGCAGATCGACAATCAGATAGTCTAGTTCGCCCCAGTCCACCTGTTGCAAA
The DNA here is from genome assembly GCA_964595845.1 of uncultured Occallatibacter sp. Lineage (GTDB taxonomy): Bacteria > Acidobacteriota > Terriglobia > Terriglobales > Acidobacteriaceae > Telmatobacter. Next base: position 40,069 of record CAZQRX010000012.1, read on the forward strand.
AACTGGCGGATGATCTGGTGCAGCATCGGCCCGCGCATAACCAGCGGCTTGTCGCCGGGGGAGATGTAGCCGATGGAGATGGTCTTCACGCCATGGGTTTCGTTGGGAACGATGCGGTTGTCCGGGCCCACAACCGGCGGCTTGGCCGAGCCCATCATGAGGGGAACATTGGGTCCGTAGATGTCGGCGTCGATCAGGCCCACGCGCTGGCCCAGCCGGCTGAGCGCAATGGCCAGGTTGACGGCGACGGTGGTTTTGCCCACGCCGCCCTTGCCGGAACCGATGGCGACGATCTTGGATATGCCCGGCAAAGCGACGGGCGCGGGCATGGCGGGTGAATGAGCCATTGTCTCTGGTTGCTCCTTTAGAAAACCTTGTTGTTCTTCAGATGCTCTTCACTGTGCTGGCGGTTCAGCGGCTGCCGCGTCTTCCAACGCGGCGTGGGCCTGCTTCTCCTGCTTGCGGCGGGCGGCCTCGGCGATGCGATGCTCGCGGCGCAGCAGCGCATCGGCGTAGTGGCGCTGCTCCTCGGCCGTCTCCGGGATCACCTCGGGGACGCGCACCCTCCGTCCCTCCTTATCGATGGCCACAAAGACCAGGAAGGCGCTGGCCACGTGCAGCAGCTCTCCGGTCTGCGGGTCTTCCGTCCATGCCTTTACGCCCACCTCCATCGAGGTGGTGAAGGCGCGGTTGACGCTGGAGCGCAGGATGACCAGATCGCCCAGATGCACCGGGCGGATGAAGTCGATGTGGTCCATAGACGCGGTCACCATGTAGGTGCGCGCGTGCCGGTAGGCGGCCATTGCGCCCGTCATGTCGATGAAGTGCATCAGCCGTCCGCCCAGCAAATTACCCAGGACGTTGGTGTCGTTGGGCAGGACGATCTCGGTCATCTCCGACTGCGAACTGGCGACGGTGCGGGGGATAAGGCTGGAGGCGGGGGTAACTTCAGGAGGGTTCATCTTGGTTCTGCTCCGTACTAAGGCCTGCGCCTCAAGTGTACACTCCGCCGGATAGAATGAAGCAGACGGTTAACGGCCTGAAGGCGCGCACTTCCAGTTTCGGCAATCCACGGCCCGTCACGCAAATCCCCCGCGGCTCAAGGTGGCCGCAAGAGAGCACCATGGACAAGATCGCCAGCCTCAAAGAGATTCTGGAACTCGACCCGGCCAACAGCTTTGCCCGCTATGGGCTGGCCATGGAACTGGCCGGCCGCGGTGAGACGGCCGCGGCGCTTGCCGAGTTCGATACGCTCACGGCCAGCGATCCCGGCTACACGGCCGGCTACTTCATGGCCGCGCAGACGCTGGCCACGGCGGGCCGCGCCTCCGAGGCAATCGAACGGCTGAAACAAGGCATCGTTTCCGCAGAGGCCTCTGGCAATCGCCATGCCGTCAGCGAGATGCAGGCCATGCTCGACGAACTGGACCGGTAGGTTTTTCGCTGGGCGCGGTCGCCGGGCGAATTCCAGCGAATGGAGCAGCCTACATTTTGAGCAAAGCGTAATCCTTTTCCCACCCGAAGGTAATCTATTCTTCATGCGAAGCATCTATACTGGAACCATGGCCAAGTATTCGATCGTAGTGCCGTTCAATAATGAAGAGGAGAATGTCACCGTACTTTATGCTCGCCTCAAGCAGGTGATGGAGCAGGTGGGCGAAGGTTATGAGCTGGTGCTGGTGGACGACGGCTCGTGCGATCATACCTATAAGCTGCTGGAAGAGATTGCCGCGGTGGATAGCCGCGTGCTGGTCATCAAACTGCGCCGCAACTTCGGCCAGACCTCGGCGCTGGCCGCGGGCTTCGACCATGCCTCGGGCGAGTTCATCCTGGCCATGGACGGCGACCTGCAGCACGACCCCAGCGACATTCCCCACTTCCTGGAAAAGCTTGCCGAGGGCTACGACGTGGTCAGTGGCTGGCGCAAGGAGCGCGTGGACAATTTCATGCTGCGCCGCTTTCCCTCGGGCTGCGCTAACTGGCTGATGGCCAAGCTCTCCGGCGTGGATATTCACGACTTCGGCACCACCTTCAAAGCCTATCGCCGCGAGGTGATTCAGAGCATTCCGCTCTACGGCGAGATGCACCGCTTCATTCCCGCGCTGGCCAGCTGGTTTGGCGCGTCCATCTGTGAGATTCCCATTCACAATGTGAATCGCGAGCGCGGTAGAAGCCACTACGGCATCGGGCGCACCTTCGGCGTCGTCTTCGACCTGCTGACCATCCGCTTCCTGCTCAAGTACATGACCCGCCCGCTGCACTTTTTCGGCACCCTGGGCATGCTGAGCATGCTGACGGGCAGTATCCTTTCGGCTACGCTGATCGGACAGAAGCTGCTTCATCACAACTGGAGCTTGATGGAGCAGCACGGGCCGCTGGTGGTGATTGCCGGGGTGCTGATTATCGCCGGCATTCAATTGCTGGCCGTCGGCCTGCTGGGCGAGTTGCAGGTGCGCCACTACCACACCAGCCAGCATCGCGCCCCCTACGCCATCGCCCACATGGTGCGCTTACAAGCCTCGGAAGAGCCGAGCATGCTGCCGGAAGGGTAAAAAGCAGGGATCAGGGAACAGGGATCAGGGATCAGGGAACAGAAAGTCCCGCCTGGGCATGGCCTGGGTGGGGCTTTTTGTTTTGGCAGGAAAATGGGTTTGGCCTTGCACTCTACGCAATCCTACTCTTGCGAAGTGGTTCCATTATTGATACCATAATGACGTGGCGGAGATTGCCACAATTCTCGAAAGAATGCGCGCCAGTCCGGTGCAGGTTCGCTTTGCGGATTTGTACAAGGTCTGCGTGGCTTTCTTCGGTGAGCCGCGCCAGAGCGCATCTAGTCATACGGTCTTCAAGACCCCCTGGCCTGGAGATCCCCGCGTGAACATCCAGAACGCCAAGGGCAAGGTGAAACCCTATCAGGTTCGTCAGGTTTTGCTGGCCGTGGACAGAATCGTCGATAAGAACACAATGGAGAAATTGCAATGAGCCACAAGAGCTTTGACCACTACACTTATCGCGTTACCTGGTCGCCGGAGGATGGCGAATATCTCGCCCTCTGCGCGGAGTTCCCTTCGCTGAGCTGGCTAGCGGCGGCTCCGGAGACTGCGCTTGCCGGGATTCGTAAAGTAGTTGCCGATTCCGTGACCGATATGATCACCAATGGCGAAGTCCCGCCCACGCCGTTGGCCGAGAAACGATATAGCGGCGAGTTTCGCGTGCGCATTCCACCGCAGGTGCATCGGGCGCTCGCGCTGGAGGCGGCCGAGCAGGGCATCAGCCTCAATCGTTTGGCCAGCGCCAAGCTGACCGGGTAGTGCCCAGCTTGCCCCCGCGCGCCCTCAGGGTTCATCCTGAACATGTCATGAAAGCCATCCAGATTCACGAGACAGGCGGGCCGGAGGTTCTTACGCTGGCCGATTTGCCCATCCCCCAGCCGGGGCCGGGGCAGGTGTTGATCCGCGTGGAAGCTGTCGGCGTCAACTTCATTGAGGTCTACTTCCGCAACGGCGTCTACAAAGCCGCACTGCCGCTCACTTTGGGCAGCGAGGCGGCGGGGACGGTCGAGGAGCTGGGCCCGGGCGTGACGGGTTTTGCCGCCGGAGACGCGGTGGCCTCGGTGAGCGTGCTGGGCAGCTACGCCGAGTACGCGCTGGTTCCTGCGGCGGCGCTGGTCAAGGTGCCGGATGGCCTGACCATGCAGCAGGCCGCGGCGGCGCTTCTGCAAGGTATGACCGCGCACTACCTCTCTCACTCTGTCTTTCCGCTCAAGGCCGGCGACACCGCGCTGGTTCACGCCGGGGCCGGCGGCGTGGGCCTGCTGTTGACGCAGATGGCGGCCCGTCTGGGCGCGCGCGTGATCGCCACGGTCTCCACGGCGGAGAAGGCCGATCTCTCGCGCTCAGCCGGCGCCTCCGATGTGATTCTCTACACCGAGAAGGACTTCGCGGCCGAAGTGAAGCGGCTTACCGGCGGCAAGGGCGTGGACGTGGTCTACGACTCGGTGGGCAAGACCACCTTCGAGGGCAGCCTGAACTGCCTGCGTCCGCGCGGGCTGCTGGCCCTGTTTGGCGCATCCAGCGGCCCCGTGCCGCCCTTCGATCTGATTCATCTCAGCAGCAAGGGGTCGCTCTTCATCACCCGTCCCACGCTCTGGCATTATGTGGCCACGCGGACGGAGTTGGAGTGGCGCTCGGGCGATGTGCTGGGCTGGGCCGCCAAGGGCGAACTCAAGCTGCGCACCGAGCACGTTTACCCGCTCTCCGAGGCCGCGCAGGCCCAGACCGACCTGGAAGATCGCAAGACTACGGGAAAGATATTGCTGGAGCCGTAATGGTAGGGGTCAGGGGTTAGGGAACAGGGAACTTCGATTGTTCTTGACAAGCAATTTCATGCAATCTAACCATGCAAAAAAGGAAAGGCTATGAACGGAGTAATGAAGCTTTCGAGTCAATTGAAATCGTCAAAGTTTGTTCAGTGGAGCGCGGTTCTGATGGTTGTCGCTGCCATTGCGCTTTTTGGTCTGATCCTGAGGCAGAGATTGATGACGGGGTTGGTTAAATCGGCCTTTGCCGCCGTGCAGACGGCGACGCCAGATGTAGCCGATACGCAGCCGGAGGATGAAGTAACTTCCTCTCTTAAACTCTCTACTAAATGGACGACTGGAAATCTTACAATCGTACACGGTCAGCTTTCAGTAGTTAATGGGAAAGGTAAATTCCAGATATATATAGCGGGAAAAGAGATATCTGGTGATATGACAACGGATGAGTCAGCTCGACCTATGATCAGCAACGTTCCAAATTGGATAGCAACGAGTGATTCATCTGATGGCGACCGATCCTGGAAAGCGGGTGCTTTGTGGGGAATAACGCATAATGGACGCAATATAGGAGTACTAAACGGTTCAGGTGAATTCGACTACTTCGATGCTTGCACACAATTTGAAGGTAATGTGGCAGCAGATGGGCATGGAGGTTATATATATAGTGCTACAAAAAACTGGCCAGCTACGTGCCAAAACGGTACTAACGATGCATTCCGGTTGTGGAATGTTGGAGCCATATATGGGATTACACATAACGGTCACGCCATAGGAGTAATAATCGGCACCGGCAAATTGCAATTTGATGACTTTCTCGGGTCGGGTGCGCATGTTTCGGGCGACGTAACTGCAGATGGAAAGGGAGGATTTATATACAGCAACGTGAAGAGCGCAACAACCACAGCTGATTATTGGGATGGAGTGAGGAGATGGAAAGCGGGGGCTGTCTTGGGAGTTCTGGACAGCGGGAAATCCATCGGCGTGTTGAGCGGTACGGGCAAATTGGATTACGTCGCGTCGGGCGCACATATCACAGGCGATGTGACCGCCGACGGCAAGGGCGGGCTTACTTATAGCAATGTTACAAACGGGACAACGACGAGTGAGTATTGGGATGGAGCCAAATTGTGGAGGCCCGGAGCCGTATTGGGTGTAAAAGGCAGAAACGTCGAAGTTATGAGCGGTACAGGCAAGTTGGATTTCCTCGCTTCAGGGGCGCACGTTACCGGCGACGTGACCGCTGACGGAAAGGGCGGGTTTATCTACAAGAATGTAACCAATGGGACAACTACGAGTGAGTTTTGGGATGGAGTCAAAATGTGGAAACCCGGAGCTGTAATAGGGGTTGAGAGTCTTGGTAAAGCCATCGGTGTTATTAACGGCACAGCCAAAGTGGATTGAGTCACAAATTCAGAACATACAATTCTCGAAAGAATCATGCGCAAAATCTCCATCAAACCCGACGACCAGGTCTTCGTTCTGACTGGCGCGGGCATCAGCGCGGAGAGCGGACTGCCTACCTTTCGCGCGTCGGATGGCCTGTGGGCCGGCAATCGCGTCGAGGATGTCTGCACGCCCGAAGCCTGGCAGCGCAATCCCTGGCGCGTCTGGGAGTTCTACGCGGCGCGGCGCGCGGCGGACGCTCTTGCTGAGCCGAATCCGGCGCACGTCGCGCTGGCTGAATTAGAAAAAAAGCTCGGTTCCCGCTTCTTTCTCTGTACGCAGAATGTAGACGACCTGCATGAGCGGGCCGGCTCGCGCCGTCTTCTGCACATGCACGGCGAATTGAATAAAGCTCACTGCGAGCGTGAGTGCGGACGGCCACCGGTCGAGGATCGCGCAATCTATCAGAGTCTCACAGAGGTGGGCCGCTGCGCCTGCGGCGGCCGGCTGCGCCCGCACATCGTCTTTTTCGGCGAGATTCCGCTGGAGATGGATCGCATCGAAGAGGAGATCGCCAAGGCGACGCTGATGCTGGTGGTGGGCACATCGGGCTCGGTCTATCCGGCGGCCAGCTTTGTGCATTGGGCGCGGCAGTACGGCGCGCGCACCGTCTACGTGGGGCCGGAGCCGCCGCTGAACGCCGCGGCCTTCACGCACGTGGTCGAGGGAAAGGCCGGCGAAGCGCTGCCGGGATTGTTTGAGCTGGAGGGGTGAAGCTCAGCGCGGCCGTCGCGATCAGCAGATACAGCGCCGGCGCCGCAGATGAGATTCCATGCATTGTCTGTATTGCCGGAGCAGTATAAGGTGCTGTTTATGATGCAACGCCGATTTACAATCTCTGGAAGATTGGCCATTGGCTCCATTCTCAGCGGCCTGCTCATCTGCTTCAATGCTCCCGGCGGCCTGGCGGCTGAGCCCGAACCGGCGGCTGTGGCAGCCTTCAACTCGTATATTAGTGCGGTGGAATCGCGTCTCGTTCAGCAGCATCGCTTGCAAGACGGCTTCCTCGCTCCCCTCTCATCAACGGCGCAAAGCGAGATGCGGCTGCGCAAGGGAGAGTTCATCGTCGAGCAGATCACATCTTCCAGCGTCGCGGATCTGCCCGGAGCGATGCTGCGCCACTGGAGCGGTACGGCCTTTGTCCCCGGAGCAACGGCGGCTGACTTCGAGCGGCTGATGAAAGACTTCAATACTTATCCGCAGCATTATGCGCCGCAGGTGTTGACGGCTAAGGTACTCTCGCAGCAGGGCGACCATTTTCAGGTGGTGATGCGGGTGCGCCAAAAACACATCATTACTGTGGTGATGGATACAAGTTATGACGTGACCTTTGCGCGTCTCGATGCGCGCCATGGATACAGCATCTCGCATAGCACGCAAATCTCTGAAATAGACTCGCCCGGCACTCCCGGCGAGCGTGCTCTAACTTCTAGCCAGGAGCACGGTTTACTCTGGCGGCTGAATACTTACTGGAGTTACGAGGAGCGGGACGGCGGATTTTATATGCAGATCGAGACGGTCACGCTCACGCGTTCCATTCCACTCGGGCTAGACTGGGCGGTGGGGCCGTTTGTAGAGAGCGTGCCGCGCGAGTCGCTAGAGTTTACATTGCGCTCCACTTATAACGCGCTGCGGAGATAGCGCCGCACAGCGAAGGCTAACTTGCTAACTCGCTAACACCGCGCAGCGGTGGCTAACTTGCTGCTTTTGTCTTCAACTTTATTTCATTCACGATGTCATTTGAGATTACTGGGCCTTCGCGGAAGGCTCGGCTTGAAGCGGTGCGCGGGTCGAGAAGCACCACCCCTCGCCATGCAGCCAGCAGCGCTCCTCTTTTTCATGGCTGTCGCAGCGCAGCGATTTGACCGGCGCGCCCTGATCGCGCCGCAGTGCTTTGCCGAGCTGAATGCTCACTTCGGGATTGCGCGCTCCGCTGAAATCAATGAATGCAACTCCGCATAAAAATCGTGCCGCAAAATTCTCTTCGCTCTTGCGCGTCAGCAGCGTCATAACTCCCGGTCCATTAGTTACAGTCATGGGAAAGAGAAGCCTGCCGCCGGGCTTGACGGCGTTGAGCCACGCGGGTAGCGGATGGGTAACTCCGGCGCTCACCACAATCACGTCGGCAGGCTCAAACGGGCCGCTGGAACCGTCTCCGTGGACGACCGCAACCTGAGGCCACGGCTCCAGCGCCACGCGCGCCCTCTCTGCCAGCGCCTCGTCGATCTCGATGGCGGTAATGCTTCCCCGCGGACCAGCTAACTCGGCCAGGATGGCGGTGTAATAGCCCGTGCCGCAGCCCAGGTGCAGCACATGATCGCCGGAGCCGACGCCCAGCCGATCGAAACAGATTGCCCATAAACTAGGCTGACCGTTGTTTATGCCTTTTTCCCCGTCCAGCTCAATGAGCACGTTGTGATACACGCGCCTGGGGTCGGTGTCATCCGTCGCCCAGTATCTCCCCATCCCATTGATCCGCCAGGGACCGGGGCCAACAAAGCGCTCGCGGGGTACCGTTGCGAATGCGGCCAGCAAAGCGGGAGACGAGATGTGCGCCAGCGAACGCAACTCCTCCGCATAGGATTGCCGCGCGGCTTCAATCGCTCCCGTCATCGTATGCTCCTTTGCGCAGGATGACAATGCTGCGAGTATGCAAGCGGGGAATATCGCTGGAGGGGAAACGCTGGGTCAGCGGTCACCTACTTCTTACTCTCCACCCAGTGCCTTGGCAAACGAATAGAAGAAGTCCAGCGATTTCCAGTAGGAATCGACAGGCAACCGCTCGTCTCGCCCATGAGCGCGAATGTCGTCACGCTCTAACGCAATCGCTGAGTAGCCGTAACAGGGAATTCCAGCTTCGGCGAAGTAGATCGA
>CAZQRX010000013.1:0-47305 GCA_964595845.1 uncultured Occallatibacter sp.
TCGCGCCGTCCTGGAAGATCATGTCGTCATAGACATGAAGCTGGGCGCAATGGGCTCCGAATTTGGACGCATCGCGCGCGCCCTTCCACTTGACTGGCGGCTGCGGCGCCTTCCAGCGCAGTTCGCCCACCGGCGGGGCCGCGTAGGGCAGGCCAAGAAAGGCCTTGACCTTGCCATCGTTGAGGGTTTTGCCGTGAGCCTTGCCTTGTTCGGTTTTCACCGTCAGTGGATCGGCTTGAAGCCGGGCAGACAGCCCTGCCACGATCCCCGCAATCGCCAACGTACACACTGTTTTCATTCCAATTCGCATCTTCAAAGCCTCCGCACAACATTGTAGGATGACGGGGCGGCGGCGGCGGGAGTTTCAAAAGGCGAGGCAAGCAGCTGTGTTCACTTCGCAAGGACATCAATCGCCGCGGTCATCGTCCGGGGCGGCATGCAGGCACTGTTGTCGCAGGCCTGATAGCGAAGCCGGGCCTCGACCAGGTGATCGCCGGCCGCTGCCACGATGCGCGCCTGGATAGTGAATTCTCCGCTGTAGACGCTGAGTTTTGTCCTGGGGTCAAGGGGCAGCGTGAACTCAGCGCCGGGAGGGTAGACGGCGCCTTCGAGGCGCACGCCGGAATCTTCGGGAATCGAGAGGGAAGTGGGGATGAGTTCATCAACTTTGGGTGTATGGGAGTTGATGTGCAGTCCCGGCGCGATGCGGAAGTGCAGCGTGATTGTAGTGGCCTTGCCGGCGGGAACGTTGATCTGCTCGGGATAGAGGAACTCGACGGCTGCGGGCTTGAGCGTGGAATGAGTTAGAAGATTCGGCGACTGAGCCTGGGCCAGCAAGCCCGCCAAGGCGATGGCAATCCACATTCCCGATTTAGCTGCAATCATCATTTCATTCCTTCAACTTGCGACTAACTCTGCTAACTCTGCTTCACTAATTCCCCAGCGCCTTCCTGATGTTGGCTTCGATCTCAGCCTTCGAGGTCAGTCCCAGTTGCGCGGCTACCACGATTCCGTTGCGGTCCACAAAGAAGGAGGCGGGCAGTGAGTCGAGGCCGCCGTAGGGCGTGCTGAGGGAGTCGGCGTCGATCAGCACCGGGTATGGCATCTGTTCCTGCTGGACGAAGCGCGCAATCTGCCGCTTTTCGTCGCTCAACTTCTGGGGATCGCCGCGGTCGATGTCGTCCATGGAGATGCCCAGAACCTCAAAGCCCTGCGCAGCGTACTGGTTGCGCAGCTCGATCAGCCAGGGAGTCTCGATCTTGCACGGTGCGCACCAGGTGGCCCAGAAGTTGATCAGCACCGCCTTGCCCTTGTAGCTGGCCAGCGAGCGCTTCTCTCCGCTGAGGTCCTCAAGCGTGAACGCAGGCGCGGGCTTGCCCTGGAGCGGGGTGACGTACTGCGGCGCTCCGCCGGCGGGATTGGCCGCCATTTCACCCTGCGGCGTCATGGCCAGCAGCCGCTCATGAGCCTGCTTGCGGTATTCGAAGTTGGCCCATCCGGCCCAGGCAAAGACGGCCAGGATGAAGAGAACGGTGCCTAGAACGATGGTGTTGCGCTTCACAGGGATTGGCCTCAATTCCATTGTACGGATTCCGCGCCATTTCTTTGTGCTGAGGCATTCCCGGAGCTGGGGAAATGTCAAGAGGGCGACGAAAGACGTGTGCAAAAGGCGAAGAAAGCGGCCATTTCAGGCCAGAATTGGCTGTTTCAGGCCCAAAAAACAGGCTAAATCCGGGGTTTGCAGTTACCAGTTAATCAATAGAAAGATAAGTTAACTTATTGAATCTATGCGCGTTAGATCAAATATCGATGCGAAAAACGGCCTCCGAAGGGTAGGGGGGGTGGGGGTCGGACGGGGGTACGGACCGGGCACATCCCTGACAGATTGTCACGAGTCGGAGGTCCTGCGGGTTCATTCTTCCATTGTGCGCCAGGAATAGGAAATAATCGGCAAACTACTTTCCGGCGATTTCGCTGCCCGAGCAAAGCGCCTCCGCCGCACGGCGGGCACCGAAACTGTTACCATCAATAACCGATGAGCGAAGAAGGAAATCAGCCCAACCAAACCGATCGTGAAGTAGCCCGCACTCTTGCGCCTGCGGCGTTGGTGCGCACCGAGGCAGCGGCGCTGGAAGCCCTGGCCACGCGCCTGGAAGGACCGATGGCCGCGGCCTTCGACCGGGCCGTCGAGCTGATTCTGCGCTGCGGCGAGGAGCGTGGGCGCGTTGTGGTCACCGGCATGGGCAAGAGCGGGATTATTGCGCAGAAGATCGCCGCCACGCTCAGCTCCACCGGCTCTCCGGCCTTGTTTCTGCATCCCGCCGAGGCGGTGCATGGCGACCTGGGCGTGCTGATGGCGGGCGATGTGGTAGTGGCGCTCTCGGCCAGCGGCGAGACCGAGGAGATTCTACGGCTGCTGGCTATGCTCAAGCGCAAGGGCGACTCTCTGGTCAGCCTCTGCTGCCGTCTGGATTCGACTCTGGCGCGGGCCAGCGATGTGGCTCTGGATTGCGGCGTGGAGCGCGAGGCCTGCGGGCTGAATCTGGCGCCTACGGCCTCGACCACCTCGATGCTGGCGCTGGGCGATGCGCTAGCCATCGCGGTGAGCCTGCGCAAGGGCTTTCGCGCGGAGGATTTTGCCGAGCTGCATCCCGGCGGCAAGCTGGGCAAGCGACTAGCCAAGGTGCGCGACCTGATGCACTCCGGCGACGCCGTGCCGGTAGTCAGCCCCACAACGCCCATGACCGACGTGATCTACGAAATGTCGTCAAAGAAACTGGGCGTGACCACCGTGCAGGAAGAGGGCCAACTGCGCGGCGTTATCAGTGACGGCGATCTGCGGAGATTGCTGGAGCGTGAAGGCGGCGCGGCGCTCAGCAAGACCGCCGGAGAAGCGATGAACGCTCATCCCCGCACCATTGCCGCCGAGGAGCTGGCCGCCACGGCGCTGGCGATCCTGGAAGAGCGCAAGATTACTTCGCTGGTTGTGGTGGACGCGGCGGGGACCGTCGAAGGCGTGCTGCATCTGCACGATCTGTGGGGCGTGGAGCTGATCTAAAAGCAGGGAACAGTGAACCGGGAATCGAAGGCCTACCGCCCGTCTACAATCAACAGAGATGGCCGACACGCTTTATCTGAGTCTGTGGTATCCGAATCTGCGCCTTGCCGAGCTTCCAGGCAAGCTGACGGCGGTGCTGGGCGCCTTTGCCGCGCATAGCGGCGAGGCGCGTGTCTATTCGGCAACGGTCTGGCCGATCAATTGGAATGAGTCGCCGGTCTTTCAGCAGGTTTATGGACGAAGAGCCGGAGCGGGTGGCGACGGAGCCGTCGAGTTGGGCGTGGAGCCGCGCCTGGCAGTGGAAGATGCGCTGGAGCTGTTGCACGACGACTTCGCCTACGAGTTCCAGATCGGGTGGAGTTTGTGGGAGCTGGAGACGGGCGGTGAAGCAGGTCCTTCGACTGCGCTGCGCTCTGCTCAGGATGACAGTGCAATGGGAAGGTTGGACGCGCGCTGGGCGCGGGAGCCGCGGCTGGTGCGGGTGACGGGCTTTGGGCCGCTCTTTGACGAGGGCGCTTACGAGGCCGACGGTCACATCCGCGTGGACTTCGGTACGGATGCGCCCTTTCTGGAAGAGGATTTGGAACTCGATTCGGTAGCCGCACGGCACGTGGAAGAGAATGTGCGCCAACTGGTGGAGTTGACCGCGGCCGTCGAGAAGGCTTCGGGAGCGACGGCGCGCCTGTTGTGGAGCGAGCTAGGCGAAAGCCTTGCGCAGCGTCTGGCGGCACGGCTCAGGGGGGCGAACTGACCGTGCGAGTGACCATTGAGCGAATGCGGACGCTGGTGCTGGGAGCGGGAGTTCTGCTGGTGGCGGCGCTGGTGGTCTTTCTTGCGGTGGGCAAGTGGAAGAATCCCTTCAATCGGCGCGATCTCCCCCAGCGATTGGGGATAGATATTCAATCTGACTCCGGGGGCGTTACCTACACGCAGGCGCACGGCGGGCAGACACTCTTCAAGATTCACGCCTCGAAGGTCGTTCAGTTGAAGAAGGGCAATGCGCTGCTGCACGATGTGAAGATCGAGCTGTACGGCGCAGACGGCAGCCGCGTTGACCGCATCGAGGGCGGTGAATTTGAGTACGACCAGAAGGCGGGCACGGCCATCGCCGCCGGTCCGGTGGAGATTACGTTGATGCGGCCAGGCGTAGCGCCGGCCATTGCGCCCAAGGCCACGCCTGAGCAGGCGGTGAAGGACAAGCCCAAGAGCGCTCCGGTGGCCTTGGTGGCCGAAGCCGCGGCGCGGGGCCAGATTCATGTGAAGACCAGCGGCCTCACCTTCGACCAGAAGAGCGGAGTGGCGACGACCAGCCAGCGCGTTGATTTTTCCATGGTGCAGGGAGCGGGCAGCTCGATGGGCGCGACTTTCGACTCGCAGAAGGGTCTGCTGGTACTGGAGCGGGCAGTGGAAGTGACAGCGAAGCGCGGCGAGGAGACGGTCCAGATTCATGCACAGCACACGGAGTTCGAGCGCGGGAGCCTGCTCTGCCGCCTGCACGCGGCCACGGCCGACTATCAGGGCGGGGAAGCGACGGCTGGCGATGCGAAGATACTCTTCCGCGAAGATGGATCGGCGGTGCGGCTGGACGCGATGAACGGATTTACGCTGACCACCGCGACCGGCGGCCATCTGACGGCGCCCACCGGGCAGATGGATTTTGATGAGCACAACCAGCCTCGCCACGCACGCCTGGTGGGCGGAGTGACGATGGACTCGGCGAGTGATTCTGAAAACGGCGACCGGAGGCAGCAGTTGCATGGGACGGCGCCACAGGCGGAACTCGAATTCACCGCGCAGGGCAAGTTGCGCCACGCGCATCTGGAGCTGGGCGTGACGATGGACAGCGAGGTACACACTGAGCAAGCCGGCCAGCCGCAGCGGCTGAGTCGCCACTGGCGTTCGCCGATTACGGACGTGGAGTTTCGCGACTCCGGTCATGGACAGATCGAGCCTGCGACGGTCCACGGAACAGGCGGCGTAGCGATTACCGGCGAGAGCCAGCGCGGCAATGCAGCGGCTGTGCCCTTCCGGATATTGGCGGACGATCTGACGGGCGCGTTTGGTCCGGCTTCCATGCTGACCGCAATGAACGGAGTCGGCCACGCGAGCATCGAGGAGACTACGGAGACGGGAACGCGTCAGACGACGACCGGCGACCGACTCGAAGCCCATTTCGCGGTTTCGGCCGGGCCAGGCGCAAAGCCGGGGCAGGGCGGCGAGGCGCAGATTCAATCGGCTACGGTTGAAGGCCATGTGGTGCTGACGCAGACGCCGGCGGCCAAGCCGGGAACGCCTCCGCCGGCGATGCTGCGGGCTACCTCAGGCCGCGCCGACTATGCGGGTGCAGGCGAGTGGCTGCATCTGACCGTGAATCCGCGCGTTGAAGACGGCGCTCTGCAGCTTACCGCCGACAAGGTGGACGTTTCCCGCGCCTCGGGCGATGCTTTTGCGCACGGCAATGTGAAGGCGAGCTGGAGCAACGTTAGCGCGGCAAGCAATGGAGAGCAGGGAAGGCCCATGGGCGGCGTGGCTCTGGGCGGGCAGGGCCCGGCGCATGTCGTCGCCGCCGAGGCGCAGTTGCATCAGGCGACCGGCGAGGCCACCTTCCGTGGGCAGGCGCGGCTCTGGCAGCAGGCCAACTCGGTAGCCGCGCCGGTGATTGTGCTGGACCGGGAGCGGCAGACTCTGGTAGCGCGTACGATGGATGCGGCTGAGCCGGTACGGGCTGTGCTGCTGAGCGCGGGAGGGGCTACGCCGGGAAACGACGCCGCGAAGACCAGTTCGCCTTCCGTGATCCGGGTGCGCGGAGGCGACCTGAAGTACTCCGACGCCGAGCGCAAGGTGGTGATGCGCTCAGGCGTTTTGGACAAAGTTGTGGCCGAAACCGGAACGGCAACCTCGTCGTCCGATGAAATGGAGGTCGTGCTGCGACCGGCGGGCAAAACTGCGAGTAAAGACGGCGGACAGGCGCAGGTGGACCATATAACGGCCCGCGGCCATGTCGTATTGATCTCTCAAGGCAGGCGTGGAACTGGCGAACAGTTGGTCTACACCGGCGCTACGGGTGAGTATGTCCTGACCGGTACGGCGGCCGTGCCGCCCAGGATGAGCGATCCGGCGCGGGGTACGGTGACCGGCGAGGCATTGATCTTCCATAGCGGCGATGACAGTGTTAGGGTTGAGGGTGGCGGTAAGAAAACGGTTACTGAAACCACGGCGCCAAAGCGAAGCGAGTAGCCATCTTTCTTGAAGAGATGGGCTCTGAATCGACAGGCGGGGCAATGAATACGCCGGTCGAGAGATTCCGATGTTCAACGCACGTGCACAAGCTGCACCGAGGAGTGATCGAAATGCATTCATTTTTTTCAATCAAATGGCGCTGTTTCCTGGCGGTATTTTCACTGTTGGCGGGCTTTACGCTTGCCGTTTCCGCGCAGGCGCCTGCCACTGCCACGGAGGATCTCAACACATTGGCTCATCGTATCCTCAACACAGGGATCGTTACGAGCAGCCTGAAAGCCGAGGGTCTCAAGCCCTGGCACATGAAGGCTGACCTTCAGCTTACGCAGCCGGGTAAGTCGAAGCCGGATAGCGCATCGCTCGAGGTGTGGTCGATGGGGCCGTACCAATGGAAGCGCGTCTATACAGGCAAGGATCGGCATTACTACGGCTCGGAGTGGAGCGTCTCGCGCTTTGAACAATATCGCACCAAGCCCGACGACGGCGGCTTTGATCCATCAACCCTCAACCGCCATGCGGCGCGTCCGGTCATCGACCCGCTTTATTTGGCGGGCAATATTCAGCCCAACTATGAGATGACGATCAAAAGCGCCTCCCAGGATGGGGTAGCGCTGAAATGCGTCCTGGTGGCCAATCCTTCCGATTACAATGTCGACCAGACTAACCCGGTTTCTCTGTTTCCGACAGTGTGTTTCGACAGCGATATGCATCTGCGGGTGGTTTCATCCTCCGATGCCGCCGTGAAGTACGATGACATTCAGTCCTTTCAGAATCGCTCCGTTGCCCGGGATGTGAAGGTCGTTGTCAGGGGCGCGCAGGTTGCGGAGATAAAGGTGACCTTACTGGAGGAGTGGACGGGCGCCGATGCTGCGCAATTGAAGCCGGGCAAAGGTACTGTTGCAGAGCCGTACAGGATCGAACCGGGAATGCCTCAACCGGAATCTGTCTACGAAGTAGGATTCCCGCCGCCGACCAAAAACGGGGGTCAATTTGGCGGAGGCAGCTTATACTATAGCGGCATGATCACGGTTCCCATCCTGATTAAAAAGGACGGCAGCGTGAAGGTGATTACAAAGGAGATGATGGCGGACGATCGAGTGAAAGATGCCGCGGAGGACGCGATCAACCACTGGAAATACAAGCCGTACCTTGTGGACGGTCAGCCGGTCGAGGTGGGCTTTATGGTGCATTACGACCTGGACAAGCCGTTTGTTCCCTCCTATAAAAGCCCGAAGGTCAAGCCGGCCGCGGCCGCGCCAAAGCAATAATCCCTTCCCTTGCGAGGAAGCCGTGAGAGCGGCTTCCTCGCAGACAGTTCTTCCATCCACAAAGATATCTTCGTTAGAGACTGCGGTGCCGAGATGAAATGTGCGGTATCCTCGCCTCCGCTCTGCCTAGGAAGTGATACGCCCATCATGCATTTTTGTGCCCAGGGTGATAGATTTATTTGTTGACGTATGGACGGGATGCCCACTCGATGGAAACACTGATCGCCGAGGGAATCGGCAAGAGCTACAAGGGACGGCAGGTGGTCCGCGGAGTAGACCTGAAGATCTCGCGCGGCGAGGTGGTGGGGTTGCTGGGGCCAAACGGCGCCGGCAAGACCACGATCTTTTACATCATCGTGGGACTGGTGCAGCCGGAGACCGGGCGCGTGCTGGTGGACGAAGAAGAGATCACGCAGTTGCCGATGTACCTGCGCGCGCGCAACTTCGGCATCAGCTACCTGCCCCAGGAGCCTTCTGTCTTTCGCAAACTGACCGTCGAGGAGAACATTCAGGCGGTGCTGGAGGCGCAGCCGTTAGGCAGCCGGGAGCGGCGGACGCGGACCGAGCGGCTGATCCACCAGTTGAATCTGGGCCACATTCGCACTACGCGAGGTTACGCGCTTTCCGGCGGCGAGCGGCGCCGGGTGGAGATTGCGCGCTCGCTGTGCATCCAGCCCAGCTTCATTCTGCTCGACGAGCCGTTTAGCGGCATCGACCCCATCGCCGTGCTGGAGCTGCAAAAAATCATCTTCGATTTGAAGGCCGGCGGCATCGGCGTGCTGATCACCGACCACAATGTGCGCGAGACCTTGAGCGTAACCGACCGGGCCTATATCATCGCCGAAGGGAGGATTTTCCGCTCCGGTACGCCGCGCGAGCTGGGCAACGACGTTGAGGTTCGGCGGGTTTATCTGGGCGAAGGATTCAAGCTGGGTTGAAGCGAGCAGCCGCGGGGCAATGGCTGAAGAGCGGTTGACGGCAATTCGGTTTTAGTCAATGCTCTTGCGGGACAAAGATTCGCTACAATTCCAGACATAGAATTCCGGATTGAGTGCCGCCCAATCCGGAACGGTTGGCACGGCTTGCGGCATTTTAACCTTTAGCTTTTTTCTCACCCCAGTAGACTAACGGTGAGTCGAATCGGGAATAGGTCCTTCTTATGGCGCTACTGCAACCCAAATTGAGCCTGAAGGTCGCACAACGCCAGATCCTGACTCCGGGTCTGATGCAGATGGTGAGCGTTCTTGCGCTCAACAAGCTCGAGCTCAAGGAGATGATCGATGCCGAGATGGTGGAGAATCCCGTCCTGGAGGAGATTGACGAGACGGTTCCGATGCTGGATGAGGTTGCGGGCCGCGAAGTGCGCCTGGAACGCGGGGCTGAGGAGCGCGAGATCGTGGAGCCGGCGGCCCCGCCCAAGGACTCCTTCAACGAAGTCGACTTCGGATCGTACTTTCAGGACTACCTGGACCCCGGTTATCGCACACAGCCGGAGTACGAAGAGAGCGATAAGCCCTCGTTTGAGAACTTTCTCTCCCAGCCTACAACTCTGGCCGATCACCTGGCGTGGCAGTTGGGAGCTATGACCCTGGAGCCCAGCCTGCACGAGGCGGTGGAGTTCATCATTGGCAATCTGGACGAGGATGGCTACCTGGCCGGCAGCGAAGAAGAACTGGCGGCAGCCTTCGGCAACGCTGAGGGAGTACCGGAAAAGCAAGCGGCGCTTGAGCTGCTGCGGCGCGGCATCGACCTGGTGCAGCAGCTTGACCCGGCCGGCGTGGGCGCCCGTGACCTGCGCGAATGCCTGCTGATTCAGATTGCCGCCCAGCAGCAGGAGTTTGCCCTGTTGTTTGCCCGGCACTCGGCCGAGCCGGATGTGCCGGAGGAGAATCTCCATCGCAGCTTCCGCGCCGAGGCCGAGGCCCAGCTTGAGGAGCGGCGGCGCAGCATGGAAGTGGCGGCGCTGATTGTGGACCGGCACCTGCATCTGTTGCAGAAGCGCGACGTGAAGGATCTGGCGCGAGCGGCGCAGATTACTACCGTCGAAGCGCACATCGGGATTGAGTATATCCGCACCCTTGATCCCCGGCCCGGCCGCCAATACAACCGCGAACAGTCGCGGCTGATCGAGCCGGACGTGGTCTTCATCAAGCGCGGCACCGAGTGGGTGGTCTCCATGAATGAGGAGGACATGCCCAGTCTGCGGCTTAGCCGCCGCTACCGGCAGATGCTCACCGCCGAGGGCACCGACAAAGAGGTGAAAGACTACGTGAAGGAGCGCTTCCGCTCAGCGCTGCAACTGATGCGCAATATCGCCCAGCGCAAGAGCACGATCCTGCGGACCTGCGAAGTGATTGTGCGCCGCCAGCTAGATTTTCTCGAGTCGGGCATCGAGGCTCTGCGGCCGATGATGATCAAGGAGGTAGCCGAGGAGATCGGCGTTCACCCCTCGACGGTGAGCCGCGCGGTGGCCAACAAGTATGCGCACACGCCGCAAGGGGTCATCGAGCTGCGCTTCTTCTTCTCCGAGGGGTCGAACGGGCCGGAGGGCGCTGACACGCCGCTGCTGGTGCTCAAGCGCAAGGTCCGCAAGCTGATCGAAGAGGAAGATGCGCGCCATCCGCTGACCGACGACCAGCTGGCGGCCCTGCTCCAGTCTCAGGGCATCCAACTGACCCGCCGCACCGTGGCCAAGTACCGCGAGGATATGAACATCCCCAGCACCCACCAGCGCCGCCGCCGGGAGGGGTGACGACAGTTCTCAGTTAAATTCTTCGCGGGTTTGGCGGATTGTCAAGCACTATCGCATTGATATCAATCTGATGTTGGAAGGCAATTCAGTTTAATTGCTGAGAAATGAGAACTGACAACAGACCACTGATCGTGTAGAATCCGAAGTTCTCCAACCTTTTCTTTGGCTGCGAGAAGAGCAAGAAGCGGAGGCTGACCATGGAAGTGGAGTACACCGCCAGGCAAGTGAGGATCTCCAAGGCTCTGCGCGCGCAGGCCGAAGAGGGGATGGAACGGATTGCCCGCATTCTGGGCAAAAGCGCGCGCGCCAGCGTTACGTTTAGCGCGCAGAAGCGCCAGCAGATCGCCGAGGTGACGATCCAGGCCCGATTGCAGACCATCGCAGCCACCGGCAAGGCCGACACACTGGAGTCGGCGCTGCGTCTGGCCCTGGCGCATGCCGAAAGCCAGGCGCGCCGTCATCGCGACCGGCGGATGACGAGCAAACGGCTGCCGACGGAAGAGAAGGTGCTTACCGCGCCTCCGGTCTCCCGGCCCAAAGCTCGCGCCGCCCAGCAGGATGAGGAGGCCGCGGAGGCCAAGCCTGCTCGTGCCCGCAAGAAGGCCAGCACAGTGATCGCCGTGCACTCATTCCCAGCGGGCAAAACAGTCGTCGAACCGCACATTGTCTCCGCCAGCGAGGCCGTTGTTTTGAAGCCTATGACCATCGAGGAGGCGGTTAAAGAGGCCGAGTTCCGCGACCGCGACCTGCTGATCTTCCGCAATCTCACAGGTGAACAGTATGTGCTCCATCGCCGCCGCGACGGCCAGATGGAGCTGGTGGAGCTTCCCTAGAACCTGGGCCTGTTCTCGAAATGCAGGCGTCAATCAACACCCACCCGAGCCGCAATAACAAATATGCGGCGAGGGTGGGGCACCCGTGCCGGTCAAGCTTCCCTGGAGGAACGCGCATTTGAATCTTGCGGATAACTCGGACTACGCCCGGCAGCGGCTGGCAGATGATGTGCTCGCCAACCTTTCTGAGGCTGTGGTTGTCGAGCGCGGCAATCGTGTGGTCTATGTGAACGCGGCTTTCACGCGGATCTTCGGCTACACAGCCGGGGAGATCATCGGAGCAAGACTGAGGGATTTCATTGTTCCGGAGTTGCGGCAGAAGGAGTACGAACTGGTTGCGGCGGAGTTGGCTCGATTTGGGTTTGTTTCGCAGGAAACCGTGCGCAAGAGCAAGGGCGGCGGGCTGGTGGATGTAGCTTTCGAGGCCCGGCCGCTGCAGTTGAACGGCGAGAAGGACGGCTTGATTTTTACTTTCCGCGACATCGGCGAACGCAAACGGATGGAAGGCAAGCTGCAATACGATGCACTGCACGACACGCTGACCGGGTTGCCCAATCGCGCGCTTTTTCTGGACCGTCTGAGTCTGGCGTTTTCTCGCCGTTTGCGGAGCCGAGGCCAGAATTGCGGCGTGCTTTTTCTTGACCTGGACCGCTTCAAGGAGATCAACGACTCGCTGGGGCACGCGGCGGGCGACGAGTTGCTGATCGCGGTTGCCGAGCGGCTGCGCGCCTCCTTGCGCATGCAGGACACGGCGACCCGCCTGGGCGGCGATGAGTTTGCCATCCTGGTGGAGGGCATTTTGTCAATCTCTGACATTGAGCATATGGCCGTTCGCGTTCTGGGGGCGATGGAGCGTGAGTTTGTCGTAAGCGGCCACTCCCTCCATATCGGGGCATCGATTGGCGTGGCCATGGCCGGTCTGGACCACTTGGCCCCCGAGATGCTGATCCGCGATGCCGACTTTGCCATGTACCGAGCCAAACAGGCGGGCGGAGGACGCATCGAGATCTTCGACAAGAAGCTGAAGGTTGCGGTTACCCGTTTGCAGGAGCGTGAGCTGGAATTGCGCCAGGCGCTGAACAAGCGCCAGTTCGAAGTCTGGTATCAGCCGATCTGCGGGCTCCGGACGGGCAAGCCACAGACCGTAAAGCTGGAAGGCTTCGATTCGCTGCTTTGTTGGCGCCGGGCAGACGGCTCGCTGGCAAGCTTCCGGGACCTGCTGCCCGTTGCCGAGGAGACCGGGCTATCGATAAGCCTGGGCCGCGAGACGATGGAGGCGGTCTGCAGCCAGTTGCGGAACTGGACCGAAGCACTGCCGCAATCGCAGTTGACACTGGCCATCCATCTGACGAAACGGCAGTTCTACCACCCTGATCTGATTGCTCTGGTGAAGAGGACGCTGGCGGCCAGCGGCGCCGATCCGGCGCGGCTTCTGTTTGAGGTAGGGGAGAGTGCTTTCAGCGAGAATCCGGAGGTGGCCCTCGAACTTCTTAAGCGGCTGCTCGGATGCAATGTGCGCCTGGCGATAGACGACTTTGGCTCTGGCCTTGCGCCGTTGAGCCATCTGGCGCGGCTGCCCATCGACGTGCTGAAGCTGGACCCCAGGCTGACTCTGGCCGCAACTTCGACCGGCCACCAAGTAGCTGTTCTGGAGTCGCTGATTCACCTGGGGAATGAGCTGGGAATGCGGGTGGTGGCGCAAGGGGTTGAGACGCCGGAGCAACTGGGGGCGCTCATTCGCATGGGTTGCGAACTGGCTCAGGGGCCGCTTATTTCGCCTGCGTTAGAGCCGGTGGCAGCGCAAAGGCTCGCCGAGCTGGGTAGTTGGAAGTTTGCGCCCGAGGCATGAATCGGCCATTGCCGCTTTTCCACAGGCAGACAAAATTGACCTCATATTTCGGTTTTCAGTGTACGATGTGGCCATGGCTCCTTCTTCACAGCCCGCGAACCACATTGCCTCGATGCGCAAGGAGGCCAAACCGGTCAAGGAACTGGTCATTGTCACGGGAATCTCCGGCTCCGGCAAGGCTTCGGCGCTAAGGGCCTTTGAAGATCTGGGCTTTCACGCCGTGGACAACCTGCCCCTGGAGCTGCTGCCGGATTTTGCCACTCTGGTGGAAAAATCCTCCGAGGTGGAGCGAGCGGTGATAGTGGTCGATGTCCGTGAGGGCCAGACCCTGGACCGCCTCCCGGAGATTCTCAAAGGCGTGAAAAAACTACTGCGCACGCGCGTGGTCTTTCTGGACGCGCAGGACGCGGTGCTGGTGCGGCGCTACTCCGAGACCCGCCGGCCGCATCCGCTGGGCCGGCAGGAGACGGTCTCGCGCTCCATCGTCGAAGAACGGCAACTGCTGGACCCCATCCGCAACGTCGCCGACACGCTGATCGACACCTCGAACTTCAACGTACACGAGCTGCGCGCCCACATTCAGGACCGGTTTGGCCAGGAAGAAGAGACCAAGCGCCTGCTGGTTTCGTGCCTAAGTTTTGGCTTTAAGAACGGCGTTCCGCTGGATGCGGATATGGTCTTCGATGTGCGCTTTCTGCCCAACCCGCATTTTGTGCCGGAGTTTCGCAAGCTGACCGGCCTCGACCCCAAAGTGGCAGCCTATGTACGCGGGTTTCCGCAGACCAGAGAGTTTTTAACCAGGGTCTCGGACCTATTGCTTTATCTTCTGCCGCACTATGTGGAGGAAGGCAAGAGCTACCTGACCGTGGCCTTCGGCTGCACCGGCGGCCAGCACCGCAGCGTGATGATGGTCGAGGAGATCACCGCGGAACTGAAGCGCGCCGGCTATCAGGTGAAGGCGCTGCACCGGGATACGCAGCGGTGAGCGACCATCTTATTCTGATTACGCTGCTGGTCAAGCTGGGCGTAGTGGCCTCGGTGGCTAGCGTGCTGGCGCGGGTCACCACCTTCCGGCGGCTCTTCTTTGCCGAGCAGCGCCGGCCCCGGCAAACCCTGGCGCTGCTGGCGTTCTTTCTGGTTCCGCTGACGCTGGGAGTTTGGATTCGGATTGCGGTGCCCAACTTCCTGGCCGCCGACATCTCCTTCGAGACGATCATCCTGCTGGGCCTGCTGTTGGGGCCGGAGTGGGCGATGCTGGGCGGGCTGGCTCTCTCGGCGCCGGCGGTCTATCACCACGAGTATCTGGCCCTGCCCTTCAATGCGGCGTTGGGCCTTGTAGCTGGACTGCTGGGCCGCTTTGTCGAGAAGGAGGAGATCTGGTCGTTCACGCCCTTCATCGACCTGAGCCTCTACCGCTGGGTGCGCCGCAACCTGCGCCAGCCGCGCATCGACCGCCAGTTCCTCATGCTCTTTCTCATCGTGGCGGCAGAGGCCTGCCGGGACTGGATCGCCCACGCCTATCCCCAGCGGCTTTTTGCGCTCGTTGCCAGCCAGTTCTGGGTACAGGCGCTGGTGTGTTTGTGCGCGCCCATCAACGTGGGCATCGCGCTCAAGGTGTGGAATACGCTGCGCATCGAGATGAAGCTTGAAGAGCAGAAGCGTCTGCTGCTCGAAGCCCGGCTCGACGCCCTGCAGCGCCAGATCAATCCGCATTTTCTCTTCAACACTCTCAACTCCATCGCCTCGCTGGTGCGTGTCAAGCCGGAGCTGGCCCGCGAGATGATCGTAAAGCTGGGCAACATTCTGCGCGCGCTGCTCAAGGAGCACGACAGCTACGTGCCGCTGAGCGAGGAGCTCAAGTTTACCGACGATTATCTCGACATCGAGGTGGTGCGCTTCGGCGCCGACAAGCTGCGCGTGGAAAAGGAGATCGACCCGCGGACGCTGGGGGTTCTGGTGCCCAGCATTCTCTTGCAGCCGCTGATCGAAAACAGCATCAAGCACGGCCTGGAGCCGCGCCTGATGGGAGGAACGGTCACGCTCCGAAGTCAGCTCAATGGCGGCCGGGTGCGCATCGAAGTGGCCGACGACGGCGTGGGCATGGGCAACCAGCCGGCCTCGGCGCTTCGCCGCACCGGCGCGGGCATCGGCATGAAGAACGTGCAGGAGCGGCTGGAAGTCCTCTACGGCAACCAGGCCAGCTTCAGCGTGGTCAGCAATCCGGGCCGCGGCACGCTGGTTTCGATTGAAATTCCGGCCGACCTGCCGGCGCTTTAAGCGAGACTCTTGCTGGAAGCTGCTGCGCGCCGGCGTCCGATACGCGCGACAAGCCACTGTTCGTATTCGTCCTTGACGGTTAATCCTGGCTTTTTGGTCGCTCTGTTGGGCTGGGCAAGATAGCGGATCCATGCCTCGTGGTCTTCCGCGGTGGCTTCGGCAATGGCGACATGGACCGGGATGCCATTGACCGCGGCGGCAGCCGGAACCTTCTTCTTCTTCACATCCTTCTTCTGTGCGTTCCCGCTGAAAAGCCAGTCGCGTTCAAAGGGCGCCATGGCGGGAATGCAGTAACGAATCAAACCGAAGAATGGAATATAGTGACGTCCGACAGTGAGGCCAATGACAACAATCAAACAGGCCAGATGGGTAATCATTGTCGAAAATATGGGCAGAGAGAAGCCCGTCTCGTGTTCTGCTGTAATTACAAGCCACGCAAGAAAAAGGTGATACGAGATAAGAATGTATGCGTAGGTTGCCCATGTCCCCTCAAACAAATATCGAGCCACCACGAATCCGATCAAGCTACTGATGATGAATGCGGCTCCATTCTTGCTGGCCAACAAACCCATAACTTCCTCCTTCTTCGTATTTCACACCGGTTCTAAGTTGTGATCATGGGAATCGAATTGATGATCCCATCTTCTTATTTGCCTGTCAATTGGAATCTGGATTGGGAAATTGCCAGATTGTTCCAGCAACGGATGGATTCAACCCTTTCCAGCGCGATGCACAGCCCCTCGCGCTATCCTCGAAGCATGGTGCGATTCACGGTGCTGGCGTCGGGGTCGAAGGGGAACGCTACGGTTCTCTCCGGTGGACGGACGCGCATCCTGGTGGACTGCGGGCTGAGCTGCCGGGAGCTTTTCCGGCGGATGCGGCAGGTGGGCGAGGAGCCGGAGACGCTGGACGCCATCCTCATCACTCACGAGCACGCCGACCACGTGGGCGGGGTCGCCGTGACGGCGCGCAAACTGGGCATTCCTGTGTACTTTACCGAGGGCACGCACCGCGCCTGGATGCGCTGGATTTCGCCGCGCCGGCAGATGACATACGCCCAGTGGCTGGAGCAGATTCGCCGCCAAGCCGCGGAGCGCCAGGCGGAGGCCGACGTGGAAGTCGAAGAAGGAGATCCTGACGAAGGCGATGTTGTCGAAGTTGCGGAGGACTCGCAGGAGCCCGTCGAGCCGGCTAAGGCAAAAGACCCCACATGGCTTCCGGCGGTCGAGTTCTTCCAGGCCGGAGAGCCCTTCGAGATTGGCGACATCAGTATCAGCCCCTTCACCATTCCCCACGACGCCGCCGACCCGGTTGGATTTGTCTTCCAGGCCGAGGGGGTACGGATGGGCTTTGCCACCGACCTCGGCTACATTCCTCCCAACGTCAAGGCGCAGCTCAAGAGTCTGGACCTGCTGCTGCTGGAATCCAACCACGATCTGGAGATGCTGCGCGACGGCCCTTATCCCTGGGCTGTCAAGCAAAGGGTGATGTCACGTGTAGGACACCTCTCCAACGAGGCGGCGGCGGAGTTCCTGGAGAAGAGTTACGACGGTCAGGCAGCCTATGTGATTCTTGCGCATCTCTCTGAAAGCAATAATCTTCCTGAGTTAGCCAGGGTGACGGCTGAGCGCGCGCTGATCGGCCGGGCGAGCCTGATGGCCAACCGCCTGCTGCTGGCTGTGCAAAATGAACCACTTTTTCCTATTGTTTTTTGAAGATATAAGTTACAATGGAAGGAGACGTGTATCACTCTGTACCAGGTTAGGTTGGCCGGGAACGTGCCGAGGCTGAGGTCAAGGCGAGGCGGAGTTGATGGGGGCGCCACCGAACTCAAGGGCGGTGGAAAAGCCACAGATTAAAGCCTTTCGGGCCACGTGAGCCGCGCGGGAACAAGGCGGCGGGACACATCCTTTGCAAAGTGAGTCGTTAATCTATGGCTAGAACAAGATGCACAGACAGAGTCGCAGGCGCCATCCTGGCAAGTTGGCGATATGACATCTCCGGGATCTCTCCGGAGATGCGCAAGGACTACGAGCAGCATTTTGCCGAATGCCCCCATTGCAGAGCACGGCAGAAGTTCCACCGCAGCCTGGATGTAACGCTTACCGTTCTTACCTCTACGGCGATCTTTTTCTTCCTCTTCGCGCTGGCGGTTCTCAAGCACATCAAGCCGCTGGAGCATATGGCCTTTAACGTTTTCGGCCTGGATGTCGCCGACACCTACCATATGCTTTTCTCGGCCGGGATCGCGGGGCTTTGTTTCTCGGTGATCGCCCTGGCGCTGGTGCTGACCACCACGCCGGTACCAACTTATCTGGGCGGCATTGCCGCTGAGCGGGTCCGGCTGATCGAAGAGCGGCTGCCGGAGGCCATCAAGGCGCTTCGTCCGCGCTAGTGTTGACACGAAATTCAAACCCAGAGCCTCCCCATGCGGGAGGCTCTTATGCGTGCGGGGCGGTATGGAGATTGCCTGAATGACAGCCAGGACGGTTGCAGGGCGGCGGCTGCCGGGGCTCACGGTGGGGGATGGGTTCACGCGGCATCCCTTCGACGAGGAGTTCGGGGTGCGCACCAGTGGGCTGGTAGCCGGGCGGCACTTGAAGAGCGGGCACCGCCATGACCGCCATGCGACGGCTTACTACGGGGTTGCGCCGTCGGTCTTCCGGGCGCTGGTGAAGCGCTGGCAGCGGAGCCGGCCGGCTGCGGAGATCGAGGAATTCCGCTTTCTCGATGTGGGCGCGGGGATGGGCCGGGCGCTGCTGCTGGCTGCCGAGCTGCCTTTTCACGAGGTGGTGGGAGTGGAACTCAATCCCACACTGGCGCGGATTGCCCGGAGGAATCTGACGGTTTGGCGAGCCACGGGGCGTGCGCGTGCGCCGATGCGCGTAGTTTGCGGCGATGCGGTGGAAATCCGGCTTCCTCTGGAACCGTGTCTGGCGTTTCTCTTCAATCCATTCGGCGCGCCGGTGATGCGGCGGCTGCTGACGGCCTGGAGTAATGCTCTCGCTGGGTATGCAAGACCGCTCGACATTCTGTATGTGAACAATGAGCAAGAGAGTGTGCTGGAGCGGCAGCCGGGATTTACGAGGCTGTTTCTGGGCAAGGTGCGGCGTTCCGCGGCGGATACGATTGCCGACCACAGGATCATGGCGAACCAGCCGGAGGGGGAGTATACGTCCGCAAATTACGAGGACTGCTCAATGTGGCGCTGGGTGGGTTGAAGCATTGTCAATTCGGTAATCCAATATGCGCCCCCCACCGCTCTAATTGCGTTCTGAGCCTCCAGAAAACCCTCGGGTAATGGCGGCGGTGCTATTCCCGCCTGGATTCGCGCCTGCGCTTCAGCCCGCAACTTTTCCATCACGTGCGAGGCATAACTGGCGCCGTCGCGGCGGACCGCATAACGCTTGATGGCTTCTGGATTGTGGAATGAAATCGGAATGCCGGGATCGAAGCCAAGCTCGCGGAAGAACTCACTGCCGTTGGCGCCGGGCACTCCAAAGATCCATGGCTCGCGCCAGTCTGAGGGGATTCCGCCGGCCCCGTGAGGCGTCAGCTTTCCGAATTCGATCGCAAGGCTACTCGCATAATCCAATACAATCGAACTACCCGGCGCTGTATGTGAGCCGACCATCCGCAATGTCTCGCGGACACTTTCCTCCGGCAGGTACATGCAGACATCCTCCCAAATGTAAAACGACTTCGCGCCTTCAAGGAACCCTGCCGCTTTTGGAACTCCGCTAATATTGTCTTTGGCAAAATCGACTTTGACGTAAGTTACATTCTCCGGCAGATCGCCCAATACATCTTTGACACGCCTCTTTTTTACTCCTGTGTCGGTTCGGCATCGACTTCAAAGACGCGGCAATCTTTGAGCAACTCGCGAAAGCGATAGGCGCGGCTATCGAATCCAGCCCCGAGAATCACGATTTGGGTCGCGCTGTTTTTCACTGCTCGTAACAGTGCCGCATCGATGAAACGGGTTCGCAGGATCATCTGTCCCGCAAAGCCCGCAACGAATGGATTCTGGATTGCTTCCGGGTAGTCTTGCAGCAGCCCTTTGCCGAACGGGTGATCGCTGATGAGCGCCAATTCATCTGGCCCAATCAGGCGATCCGCGATCCAATCCGGGTTACGCACGCCCTCGTCGGGATCGCGGAAACCAAAGGCGCGCGCGGCGGCAACGAGGATGGAGGTCCGCGACGGCAGACCGCTTTCCCGGTCATTCTGACTTGTGGCGATTGCCATGAGAAAAGTATCGCGCATGATTGCGGTGACAGGCAAAGCAGTCTTGTTCACAGCTTCCTTTATGATGCTGAGAGTGATCATGCTGGTGTCATTTTGGTGACAGTCCTTGTGAGCGGAGATTGAATTTTGAAGCAACCGCATCTGATTCTCGGAATAGGCGAACTGCTCTGGGATCTATTGCCAGAGGGGACGTTTCTTGGCGGCGCGCCGGCCAACTTTGCGGTGATGGCAGGACGGCTGGGCAACCGAGCCGTCCTGCTGAGCCGCATCGGGCGCGACGAGTTAGGCCGCAATGCGATCGCGCGGCTCGATCCGCTGCCGGTCGACGCCCGTTTTCTTCAGGTGGACCCGGCGCACGAGACGGGCCGGGTGACGGTGGCCTTTGTAGGCGGTGAGCCGCACTACACGATCCACAAGCCGGCCGCGTGGGATTTCCTTGAGTTGACCGGCGAATGGCTGGAGTGGGCCGGGAGGGCCGACGCCCTCTGCTTCGGCTCGCTGGCGCAGCGCTCCCGAGAGTCGCGCCAGACCATTCAGGCGCTGGCGGCGCGGACCCCGGCCTGGTGCGTGCGGGTCTTTGACGTGAACCTGCGAGCGCCGTTCTACTCCGCCGAGGTGATCCGGGAGTCACTGGAGCTGGCCACGGTACTGAAAATGAATGACGCCGAGCTTCCGCAGGTACTAGGTCTGTTGGAACAGAAGGTAGTGGACGAGTCCGCGCCCGGCCCGTCGCGGCTGGCGGACGAGCGGCAAGGCGCGGCGAGATTACTCAGGGAGTTTCCCTCGCTCAAGATGGTGGCCGTGACACGCGGCGGCAAAGGCAGCCTTCTGGTGACGCGCGAGGCGTGGCACGAGCACCCCGGAATCCCTGTGAAAGTGACAGATACGATTGGCGCGGGGGATGCGTTTACCGCAGCCATGACCCATTACCTGCTACGCGGGGCCGGCCTGGCTACGCTGAACGAAGCCGGCAACCGCTGGGGCAGTTGGGCAGCCTCGCAACCCGGCGCGATGCCTATGATACCGGATACAACAAATTCCAATATCAGGGCGATGATAGAGGATGAAGTGACGCTTGATTTTTACTAGCGCAACTTCTAAGCATGAAACTGGTTATAACCAGGAAGGGAACCATGTTTGGTCGTTTCGCAGCACGAGATGAGGACCAGCCGGCCGCTGCGCTGGACGAATCAAACAATCAGCCTAACCGGTATTAGAAGAGGCGCGTCTAATGAATGGAAATGATTGTAGTTTCTTGGATTTAAGGCCGCCGTTCAAGGAGGGTTCATTGCACCTACGCTCTTGCAGTCTTCTTTCGCTGGTATTGGTCTTCTGTTATGTCGCGCCGCTGGTGGCGCAAACGGCACCAGCTCCTGGCGGGCAGGACTCTGTTCCGGTCTTCAAGACCCAAGCCCGCGCCGTTTTGGTCGACGTGGTGGTAACCAGGGAAAACGGCGAGGCGGTGACGGCGCTGCGCAAGGAAAACTTCAAAGTGATGGAGGATGGGAAAGAGCAATCCATCGATTATTTTGAAGAGCACATCGCAAGAACATTGCCGCCGGGCGCAATTCCCCCGATGCCGAAGATGCCGCCCGATGTTTACACCAACGTCCCGCCTGTTCCGGAGAGCGATTCAGTAAACGTACTCCTTTTGGACAGCCTGAACACGCCCGTTGAGGACCAGAGCTATGTGCACAAACAGATTATGGATTACCTGAAGACGATGGAGCCGGGGACGCGGACAGCGATCTTCCTGCTCGGATCAAAGCTGCGCTTTGTGCAGGGGTTCACAACGGATGCCTCGCTGCTGAGCGCGGCGCTGAACGACAAAAAGAATGCTCCGGAGAAGGAAATTCTGCTGCGTACCCGCTCGGATACGGCTGAAGATGTCAGTCAGTTGAGGACCATGATGACGACCAACGGCCACGTGATTGCCGGGTTGGGAGCGGTCATGGCTGCGAACCATGATTCCCTCCAATATGATTACTCCCGGAGGATTGAGATGACGCTGGAGGCGCTGGATTATCTGGCCCGCTATCTGGGAGGTGTGCCGGGGCGCAAGAACCTGATCTGGTTTGCCAGTTCATTTCCGGTGACCGTCTTTCCCAACTACGGGCAGATGGTGACACTGAACAACCAATTGCGGGTGCCGGCGAGCGAGATTAAGACGACCGCCGATTTACTGACAGTATCAAAGGTCGCGGTCTATCCCATCGGCGCGGGTGGAATGATGAACGACCATTGGATGGAGGGCGACATTGCCGGCAACGGCCGCGCCAGCGGCGGCGGTGCGGCTCTCAACGGCATTGCGGGGTTTGGCGGGGAGAACGATAGGCGCGCGCTACTGATCATGGGCATGGAACAACTGGCATCCGATACCGGCGGCAAGGCCTTCTTCAACACCAATGGCCTGAATACGGCGGTCAAACACGCGATCGACGACGGCGCGCACTATTACACGCTGGCCTATACGCCGACCAACGGCAAGCTGGACGGCTCGTATCGGCGGATCGAAGTGAAGGTGAGCGCCACCGGCAAATACAAGGTGGCCTACCGGCACGGCTATAACGCCGACAATATGAAGACAGCCGAGGCCATGCCCCAATCCGATCCGCTGCGGCCGCTGCTAAAATTCGGATTGCCTGACGCTACACAGCTTATCTACGGAGTGCGTGTGGCGCCCGCAGCGCAGCAGCCCGCGCCGAATGCCACACGAGCCGGAATGAACCCCGCGCTGACAGGCCCGGTGACGCGGTACGCGTTGGATTTCATGATTCGCTGGAAGGACGTGGACTTCAATCTGAGGCCGGACGGCACACGCCGCGGCAAGATTCAACTGGGGTTGCTGGCCTACGACCGGGATGGAAAGGCCGTGAACTGGGAGGACGGCACTCAGGAGATGAATGTGAAGCCCGACACCTGGACCGCGATTCAGAAATCCGGCATTCCCGCGCACATGGAGATCGACCTGCCCAATGAGGAAATCTATCTGAATACCGGGGTCTACGACTGGGGGTCGAACAAGGCGGGAACGCTGGAGATTCCGCTGAGTCCTTCCAACGCGGCAACTGTACAGAGCGCGCCGTCCACGCCGGGGGCGAAGTGAGAGAGAGGGCCGGTGTTCATTGAACTGAAGTAGATGACGTTGTCGGCGGTTGTGTTGAGATAGAAATCAACGCCCCGCAATCCGGGTGGATTGCGGGGCGTTGGTGTTTGCAGCCGGGAATTACTTTTCGCGGCGATTTAGGCCGATCTGGAAGCTGATCATGACTGCGCGGCCAGCCTGCTTCTCGATGGTGTCAGCCCAGCTCGGGGAGTAGAGTTGAAGGTCCTGACTGACCACATTGGAAGGGGTGACTGTGTAGGGCGTCGACAACGTGGTGCCGTCGTTGGCCGCGCCGATCGCAACGATGCTGTGGTCGTCGAAGATGTTGTTGACGCTAAGCTTGATCTTCGAGCCTGCGAAGATCGAGTCGCCGTGAACACTGTAGTTCAGGAAGACATTACTCATCCAGAACGGATCCTCGGGAACAGTCTGGTGATAGTTACTGATGTCAGCCCAGCGGCTGCCGATACGCTTGCCGAAGATGCCAAAGTCGAGCCCCTTTTCGCGATAGGTCATGCCTATCGACTCGGTATCGTGCGGGGCGCTGGCTACCCAGGCCTCAGGTGTGGCAGGGACGGCGGGGTTGATGATATTGCCGCTTGAGTCGGTTACAGCAGCCTTCGCGGCGGCCGCTTCGTACTTGGCAATTCCGAAAGTACTATTGGCGTTAAAGCTCAGACTGTGTGTAACAGCAACGTTGCCCTCGGCTTCAAAGCCGTCCGTGTTGGAGTCGGGGTTGGCGTAATAGTACGCGAAGCCTTCATCTGGACCGCTGGAGGGGGTGTAGGACGAGTAGGTATTCGTGAAGTGGATGTGATAAGCGTCCGCATCGAAGGCGACGCGGTTCAGCTTGACCACTGTACCGCCCTGGTAGGTGTCGGCGATGGTGGGTGGCGGAGTGACTGCTACCTGAGCGCCGGTCGTATCGAAGACGCTGCTGAAGGGAGCGATGGTGCCGCGGCCGTACTGGCCATAAGCCGACCAGTTGTTGTTTATGCGATAGTTGGCTTCAAACGAGGGGAGTATGGAATTGTAACCTTGGGAGT
This sequence comes from uncultured Occallatibacter sp., assembly GCA_964595845.1. Classification (GTDB taxonomy): domain Bacteria; phylum Acidobacteriota; class Terriglobia; order Terriglobales; family Acidobacteriaceae; genus Telmatobacter. The sequence goes on from CAZQRX010000013.1 coordinate 23,678, forward strand.
GCTGGACGGTGTTGGGGCAGGATGCCGGCGTAGAGCCAGAGGGGCAGCCAAGTGGGCCGACCGTCTTGCCGTCCGCCCACTGTGTCAGGCTCATGAGAAAGTATGCGTCCTTGACGCCGGCGGTGATGGTCAAGCGGGGAATCGAGACCAACTGGAATTCGGCATAAGGCTGCGAAGTATAAGTGTAGAAGTGCTCGTGGAACTTGATGTTCGAGATGAAGGATGAATCGACCCAGGTGATGGGGTCGGTGTAGATCTGATAACGGGTGGTGTTAGTGTACTCGTACCAGTTGCCGACGCGGAAGACGCCCCACTTGGTGGCATAGTTAAGGGCAGCGATCTCGCCGCCGCGGGCGTACTGGTTCGACTTGTCGACGCCGGTCGGCTTCTTCACATAGAAGGGGGACGAGGCGGGCTGGTCATCACCGCCGACAACCTCATTGACCACGGTGGTCAGTAGCGAGTCGGTCACAAGATCCTGATCGGTGGCGTTTTGATAGTGCTGGTGGTTGGAGTAGCCGTAGGTGTAAGACTTCGAATCCAGTTTCCAGCCCTTGCCGAAGTCGTGGTCGAAGGTGATGATGTCGAAGAAGCTCGGCACGTGATAGGCAGAGAAATGCCAATACTGTGGATCGTAGTAGTACTTGGAGGTCGATGCGTAAGTAGAGTTGGTCTCGGTCGGGTCGTAGAGGTAGTTATCGCCGTGATGGAGGAGCTGGCGGCGGGTCGGATCATTGTTGTTGAAGGCGTCTAGGATGATATTGGAGCCGACCACGCTGAGGTTGGTACGGTCACTGAACTTGTAGTCGAACTTGGCGGTGGCGGCCACGTCCTGCTTGGGCGAATTGGTCTGGTAGCCGTCCGAACTCTGGTAATCGGCATTAAGCCAGAAGTGGGCCTTGCCATTCAGGAAGGCGCCGGAGTTGATGTCGCCCAGAATCTGGGAGGTATTCCAGGAGCCGTAAGTGTCCTCGATCCTGATGTGGGACACATCGCTCAGACGGGGGGAGAAGAAGTGGATGGAGCCACCGAAGTTGGAAGGACCGACGTCGGAGGCGGTACCGGGGCTGCGATCGAAGTCCACATAACCGACACCAGCGGCAGGGATGTAAGCCCAGGAGTGGTGGCTGGGATCGTTCGAGTCGTTGAACGGCACGCCGTCCCAGGTCATGGTGTAGTCGTCGTCGACGAAGCCGCGGAAGAAGATCTTGGCCTGGCCGTTACCGATACCGTTAGTGGTGTAACTGACGGTGCCGGGCGCGGCCTGGATGATGTCGGCAAAGTCGGTGACGGGGCTGGTGTACTCGGCGATGTAGTTGCTGGAGATTTCGGTGCGGGCAGAACCGGCATCGAGCAGGGCCTTGACCGGGGCGGACTGGACGGCAAGCGAGGAATTGTCCTCGGACTCGACCACAACTTCCTCGGCAACCGAGGCGATCGCAAGCTTGAACTCAATATTCTGCTCGTTGCCGGCAACGGTAATAGCGCGCTGGGTGGTGCTGAAGCCGGTGGCGCTGACGGCAATATTATAGTGGCCGTTGGTAACATTGATGAACGAGTAGGCACCCTGGGCGTCTGTGAGGGCACGCTTGACGACGTTGCCTTCCGTATCCTGCAGGGTGACCGAAGCGCCCACGAGCATCTTGCCCTGTGCGTCCGCGACTGTGCCTTCAAGTGTTGAACTGTTGGTCTGTGCGTACAGCGCGATAGTGAAGAACAGCACGAGAACAGACAGAGACAATGTAATGAGACGCTTGCGCAAAGCCGGGATCGATTGAAACAAGGTGGGCCTCCTGGTGTTGGTTAATGTTGAATTGTGATTCGTTTTCAGATGAGCGCCGGATGGGAGAAGCATCGCTCTTCCTCTGAAAATAGCAATCGATTGCGAAATTCAGGTTATAAGAGTGTTGCGCGGCGGTAAAACGTGGGGAAACGCTTTTTCGGGGTTGTGGGCGGAGACGGGGAGAAAGCGTTTTCCCACTTGTCACAGAAATCGGTTTTCGATAGTCTCTACTCTGTATGCGAAAACTATTCTTCTCTCTTGCCCTGCTCGCCGCTTCGCTGTTGCCTTTGAGCCTGATTGCCCAAACGCCCTCACTTGCTATTCAGGTGGATCATCCCACGGCCAAGGTCAGCCCCACGCTCTATGGACTGATGACCGAGGAGATCAACTTCTCTTACGATGGTGGGATTTACCCGGAGCTGGTGCGCGACCGCACCGTCGGCAACGACTGGCAGGCGCTCGCCCACTGGACGATGGTGGCGCGGGGAAACTCCGCAGTGGCCATCTCCAAAGACGAAACGACAGGCCCCAGCGAGGCTCTGCCGCGCAGCATCAAGGTCAGCGTGACGGTTGCGACGGAGGACGCGCCCGCCGGGGTGCAGAACGGCGGCTTCTGGGGCATTCCCGTTCGTCCGAAGTCAACCTATACCGGCTCTTTCTACGCCAAATCCGATAGCTTGGGGCTTCCGGTAACTGTGAGCTTGGTTAACGATGAGACAGGCGCTGCCGCGGCGACGGCGACGATTGCGGGAGTAACGAACGAGTGGAAGCAATATACTTATACGCTCAAGACCGGGGAGCTTCCGGTTACGGCGAACAACCACCTGATTCTGACCATTCCGCGCCCCGCGACTCTCTGGCTCAACCTGGTTTCACTCTTTCCGTCCACCTATCAGGCCCGTCCCCTGGGCAACCGTATCGACCTGATGGAAAAGCTGGCGGCGATGCATCCTAAATTTCTGCGCTTGCCGGGCGGCAACTACCTGGAGGGCAACCACATTAACGAGCGCTTCGACTGGAAGACGACCATCGGTCCCTGGGTTGATCGGCCGACGCATCCCAGCCCGTGGGGCTATCGCTCCTCGGACGGCATGGGATTGCTGGAGTTCCTGGAGTGGTGCGAGGACTTGAAGATCGAGCCGGTTCTGGCGGTCTATGCCGGCTATTCGATGGCGCAGGAGCATATCGAGCCGGGTCCGGCGCTGAAGCCGTACATTGACGACGCGCTGGATGAGATCGAATACGTAACCGGCGGCCCGGTGACCAGGTGGGGCGCCGAGCGCATCAGAAACGGCCACCCCGCGCCCTTCCCGCTGCACTATGTGGAAATCGGCAATGAGGACTGGTTCGACCGTTCCGGCTCCTATGACGGCCGCTTTGCGCAATATTTCAAGGCGATCAAGCAGCGCTATCCGCAGTTGCAGGTGATTGCCACCGCACCGGTGAAGAGCGTGACGCCGGATGTGCTGGATGAGCACTTTTATATGTCCGCACAGGAGTCGTTTGCCCAGGCCAGCCACTACGACAAGGCCGACCGCAAGGGTCTGAAGATTTTCGTGGGCGAGTGGGCGACGCGCGAGGGCGAACCCACGCCTAACCTGGAAGCGGCGCTGGGCGACGCGGCCTGGATGACCGGCATGGAGCGCAACGCCGACCTGATTGTGATGGCCAGCTACGCGCCGCTGTTTGTGAATGTGAATCCGGGCGGGATGCAATGGGCGACTGACCTGATCGGCTATGACGCACTCTCCAGCTACGGATCGCCCAGCTATTGGGCACAGGTGCTATTTGGCAAGTACCTGGGCACGGAGGCAGTGGCTGCAACGCTCACCAACGCCGATTCGCGGGTTTATGCCTCGGCCACGCGCGACGAGAAGCGGCGCAAACTCTTTGTCAAGGTGGTGAATGCTACATCGGAAGAGGCGCCGCTGAGCATCGCTTTGGAGGGCATAGGGCAGGTGAAGCGCGATGCGCTTCTGATCACGTTGAGCGGCAAGACGCCCAATGCAACCAACAGCATCACGCATCCCGATGAGGTTGTGCCGGTCGAGCACAGAATTGAAGTCGCCGGACCGAGGTTCGAGGAAAAGTTCGCGCCCTACTCGATCAATGTTCTGGAGCTGAGCTACTAGGGCCTGTTCACACTACCCCGGCGGGTGGCGCTGCCAGTGAAAATCCGGCCAGACGAAGCCGAGCCGAAGGCTGTGGCGGGTCCACCCACGAGGGCGAGAATGAAGTATGGCCGGATTTTCGCAGCAGCCCGAAGGGACGGGGCCAATTTTCCCAGCTCTTCGTCCATCGTCGCTCGGATACACCCGGTATCCGTCACTCCTCACTCCTCGATCTGGGAAAAATTGGCGCCCGTCGCCACCCACTGGGGTAGTGTGAACAGGCCCTAACAAATCGCCAGCACTCCCAGCGCAAACCCCGCCGCGCTGGCGGTCGATAAGAAGTTCACCGCATCGTTGTTCAGCCAGCCGCGCCGTTCGAGGGTAGCCCCCAGCAGGCTGTCGAAGAACAACCCGAAGACCGCGCCCGCGCAACTGATCCAGAAGATGGTGCGGCCGCCGCCCAGCGCCAGGCTTCCGGCAAGGGCGATAAGAACGGCAGCGGCCACCCCCGCCAGCGTGCCGATGATGCTGACTCCGCCGTCGGTCCCCGGCTCGACCAGCCGCAGCGTTGCCAGCATGCGTGGCCGTCCACCCAGCACCTGCCCTACCTCCGAGGAGACTGTATCCGCCGCGGCTTCCGCCAGCGCAGCCAGCCCCACGGCAAATAGGGGCATGGGCGCGACGGTCGCACGCGAAAACCAACCTAAACCGGCCAGCCAGGACTGAACAAGCTCGCTCGAGACAATCGCGGCAACGCCTAGATTGGCCGCCACTTGCGCTGCCGTACGCCCGTGCCGCTGCTCCCCCAAACCCAGCCGTTCTTTGCCTGCACGGCCCAGCCGCGTTGCAAAGTAGGTAAGCAAAAAGACCGCCAGCACAGGAATCAGGGCGGTGTGCCACGGGGCATACGGAATGGCCTCGGCGGGAGTGAAAGTCACTGTGGAAAACATCAGGGAGGCGGCAATCGCCATCCCGGCAAAGGCCGCTGCCGGCGTGGCCGCGCCGAGCCGCAGGACGGCCAGCCCGAACAACAGGCTGAGGCCCAGTGTCCACACGGCCACCGGCCAGCAATTCACCGCCCACCAGTGCGCCTGGAGCACCAGGCTGGCGCCCGCAAAGGGCAGCACCAGCAGCAGCACCAGTTTCGATTGCCAAATCAGCTTCATACGCGCCACGCTTCATCGTAACCCGCGGAAGGCGTTGTGCGCGCGCCGAACGATCGCCAGCCTTGCCCGCCTCGATACCCAATCGCGCCTGCAGCGTCTAACCACCGGTCTGCTGATTTACAATCGCAAGGTAAGCAGGTGAAGATCGGAATGAGGCTTTTTCGCATGAATTTTTCCCAGGCGCGTGGACGGTTGGTTCAGGCGGGCACGGTGCTGGCGGCAGCTGCTCTGGTTGCCGGTTGCGGCAACAACTACCGGCCGGCGATTATACCTATAAGCGGCACTGGGCCTGCCCCGCAGCCTACGTCGTATGCGGTAGTTGTTTCAGCCCCTTCAGCCACCGCGCCAGGCATCGCCACAATCATCGACTACTCCGGCGATTCGATTATGGCTTCTGCTGCCATAGGTATCGACCCAACCTCATTTACCGTGGACTCAAGCGGCTCCTCCGGCTACACGATTAACAGCGATCATACTCTTACCGAATTCCCAGTTTCCACCAACCTGCAGGAGAAACTGGTCCTCAGCACCACGCTGCCACCCCTTGCGCAGCCGCTGAACCTGTTCTCGCCTACTGCCGGATTGTGGGCTGCCGATCTCCATGGGAACCTCTTGGATATTTTCGTTGGAAGTCCCCTCGCCTACCTGAGTTCAATTCCGATTGCGCCTACCCCGGTGATGGTTGTGGGTACCGGCTCGGGCGGCCAGCGTTACTTCATTCTGAGCCAGAACATTGCCGCGCCTACTGGCGTGGAGTGCAATACAGCGCCCACGGCGCAACCCGCTGGCGAAGTGACCGGAATCGAGCTATTAAGCTATTCGAGCGACCCGCCGATTCAGGTGGGCAAGTGCCCGGTCTACGCGGTCGAGAGCAGCGACGGCAAGAGACTATTCGTGCTGAATCGGGGTGACGACACCATCTCCGTGATCAACGCTCAGAACGACACGCTGGACACCTGCTCCGGGCTTGTCAACCAGGCTGGTCAGCCGGTTACCTGCCATCCCACCCTGCCGCTATCGCTCACAGCCGTAAATGCTCTGAACGCCATTAACCCCGGTTCCGGCACTCCCCCCAACGGAATCGCCGGCATGACCCAGACCGCTGGCTCGGTCTACGCTGAGTACAACTCCGCCACCAACCAGCTCGTCGTGGCCAACTACGGCGGCAACTCCATAAGTATTATCGATGTAAGCCTGGACGAGTACGGCAACGACAGTCCGACCTTCGGAACTACCTACACGGTTCCGGTGGGCGGCAATCCCGCCAGCGTGACCGTGCTCTATGATGGCAGCCGCGCCTATACGGCCAACCAGACCGACCAAACGGTGACCATCGTGAACCTCAGCTCCCACATCGTGGAAAAGACGCTCCCTGTCTCGGGCCATCCGCGCACTGTGGTTTCAACCCAGAATTCAACCCAGGGCAAGGTCTACGTGGCCTCGCCGGACAGCGATGTCCTCACCCTGATCCGCACCGACCAGGACATTGTGGACACCACCTTGCTGTTGCAGGGCAACGTCGTGGATGTGCGCGTGAGTACACAGAACGGCACGAGCGGAAACAACAACAACAACGTGAGCCGGATTCCAGGCTATGGCCAGCCCTGCAACCTGCCGGGCGCCGCATCCACTGCCTCGCTTGCTGCTTGTCAGGCCTTGCCATAACACTTTTGTGGGAATTGATGAAAAGCAAGACAGCCAAAGAGGGTTATTCCGCAAGGAATGACTGCTTTGGCTGTTTTTTTTGCCTGATTCAGCGACTGCACGGCGGTTTCGGCTGGCGTGTGAAACGATGGAAAGCATGGCTGCCGGCACAAAAATGCGCGTGGACCTACTGCTAGTCGAGCGGGGACTCGTTCCCAGCCGCGAGCGGGCGCGGGCGATGATTCTGGCTGGCCGGGTTCTGGTCCGCGAGCAAAAGGTGGAAAAGCCGGGAGCGGACGTTCCCGTGGACGCTCCCATTCGCCTGCTGGGCGAGGATCAGCCCTATGTCAGCCGCGGCGGCGTCAAACTGGCCGCGGCGCTTGCGCACTGGCCTATTGTAGTTCAAGAATGTACCTGCCTGGATGTGGGCGCTTCGACCGGCGGCTTTACGGATTGCCTCTTGCAGCATGGCGCCGCTCACGTCACCGCCGTCGATACCGGCTTCGGCCAGATCGCCATGAAGCTGCGCATCGACCCGCGTGTCCGCCTGCTGGAGCGTACCAATGCGCGTTTGCTTGAGCCAAATGCGCTGGCAGCGGGGCAGGGAAGTCCTGAGCTTACGCTGCTGGTGATGGACGTTTCCTTCATCTCCGCCACGCTGCTTCTGGGGCCGGTCTTTGCCGCCGCGCCTACGCTCACTGAAGCGGTCATCCTGGTCAAGCCGCAGTTTGAGGCCGGCCGCGAACACGTCGGCAAGGGAGGCATCGTCCGCGATCCCGAGGCGCATCGGTTGGCCGTCGATAAGGTCGCCGATTGCGTTCGTTCGCTGGGCTGGGAGGTCGTCGAGACCATTCCGTCGCCGATCACCGGCATGGAGGGTAACCGGGAGTTTCTGCTCTATGCGCGGAGGTCTTCATCCTCAGAAGCTTGGGTGGAGGTTGGCCCCAGCGCGCAGGTTCCGTTACACTAAAGCCGCATGGTACGCGTAGCGATTGTCTGCAAATCGGAGAAGCATGAGATGGTCCGGCTGCTGCCGGAGCTGATCGCCTGGCTGCGCCAGCACGAATATGAGCCATTGCTCGACCTGGAGGGTGGGCAGTACACCGCGGAAGCGCCGGCCGTGGATCGCGCGGCCATGCCCGCGCAGGCGCCGGCGCTGGTGATCGTGCTGGGCGGCGACGGAACCCTGCTTTCCGTTGCGTCCATCTTTGCCGCGGCCGGCACACCGATTCTTGGCGTCAATCTTGGCTTCCTCGGATTCCTGACCGAGGTTCGCCTGGCCGAACTCTATCCGGCGCTGGAGTGTTGGCACGGCGGCTGCCACGACATCGATGTACGCGCCATGCTGCGCGCCGAACTGTGGCGCGAAGGCGTGCTGCACTCCGCATACGAAGCGCTAAACGAGGCTGTCGTCTCCAAGGGCGACATTGCCCGCATGGGCGAGTTCGCCGTCGAACTGGACGGCAAGAGCGTGGCCCGCTTCCGCGCCGACGGCGTCATCGTCTCCACCCCCACCGGCTCCACGGCCTATACGCTGGCCGCCAACGGTCCCATCCTGACGCCCAGCGTGGACGCGATGGTGGTCACGCCCATCTGCCCGCATCTGCTTACGCTGCGGCCTATCGTGGTCCGCGGCGACGCCTTGCTTGCTGTCCGCGTCGAGGGCGTCGCCAATCCGGCGCTGCTCACCGTGGACGGCCAGAAGGCCATTGAGCTGCGGATGGGCGATGAACTCCGCTGCCGGCGATCCTCGCACACAGTCAACCTGATCCGCATGAGCGAAGGTGGATTCTTCGAGGCATTGCGCAGTAAGCTCAGCTGGGGCGAGCGGTAAACGAAGGGACTAAGGGACTAGGGACTAGGGATTACTGCGGCAGGGAAATGGTGTACAAGGAGGGAACTAGGGCGAATCGTTCCGGAATCTAGCCGCTTGGCAACGTTCCATTGAATTGACGATTGCTATCTATCAGCTCACTTCTTCTTTTCCGGATTCTGAGCGATTTGGCCTTACCAGTCAAATGCGTAGAGCAGCAGTCTCTGTCGCCAGCAATATCGCGGAAGGGTATGGCCGCTCAACCAAGGGAGAGTATCTTCAATTCCTAGGCCACGCTCGCGGATCCAATTCGGAGGTAGAAACGCAAATTGTGATTTCGAAGGCACTGGGCTTCGGCTCCGACCCTATGCTGCAAACAACGGAAGAATTGTGCAGTGAAGTGGGTCGTATCCTGGGTGCGCTGATGAAGTCCCTACACCCCTAGTCCCTACGTCCCTACTTCCCTAAAGCGTTACCGGCTGAGTTCGCCCAGAAGCACCCTGGCCTTGGCGGCCAGCGTGTGCGCTCCATCCACATCGCCGGAGGCAAGCGCAGCGCGGGCCTGTTTCAGGAACTCCCTGATCTGCGCGGCCGTCTTCCGCTCCTGGTCGTTGAGCGGGCGGGTAATGCTGCTCAGTCCGCGCTCCGTGGCTGCGATGGAGCTGACTGTTTGCTGCCGCAGGTCGGAGGGATCTCCCGAGGAAAGCTGGCCGATAGCGCTCACTCCCGGGCTTTCGATGGACGCCTGCTGCGTGCTGTTCGCCGGGGGCTTCCGGTGTTTGACTGGCGGCTTGGGAGGCTCCTGCGCCGGTTGCGGGTTGGCGCCGGGCACGGGGGCCTGGTTGGGAACGGTGATGACCGGAGGGGGCAGTTCAGTGGGCGACGGTACAGGCTTGGACAGAGTCGCATCCTCAATGGGCGGCGCGAGCGGCTTAACTTGTGCTTTATCGGTCTTGTGAAAGCACCCCGTCAGCAACAACGGCAGCAACCACGCAATACTCCTGGCAGGCAACTTCATCCCGCAAGCCCTTTCTCGTTTGCAGTACTCGCCGGGGGAAGATGCCGGCGTCCCCATTCCGTGGCGGCAAGAGGAATTCGCAACAGGAATTCCGCGCCACGGTCTACTTCTGATTCTACTTCGACGCTCCCGTGGTGGAACTGTAGGATCCGGTAGGTCATCGCCAACCCGATTCCGCTGCCTCCGCTCTTGGTAGTGAAATAGAGGTCGAAGATTTTTTCCCGAATATCCTCGGGAATGCCCGGACCCTCATCGGAGACGCGCAGAACAGCCGTCTTCCCCTCTTCTTCGAGAATCACCTCCAGTCGGCCGCCTTGCTGCATGGCCTGCGCGCCGTTCTGAATCACATTCAGGACCGCCTGCTTCAGCAGGTCAGCATCGATATTGGCTACCAGAGGTTTGGACGGCAACCGGCTGACCAGTGTCACATGATGGGTGGAAAGCTCTTCGGCGGCCAGCGCCAGCACGTCGGAGATCACCGGGCGCAGATCCTGTTCGCTGAGTCGCAACTCCACCGGGCGGGAGAAGTCCACCAGCGTTTGAACCACGCGGTCCAGGCGATGAATCTCCGCGTCGATCACCTCCAAATGACGGACCGCCGGGGCGCTGGCGTCACCCAGCTTGGTCTTCAGCAGCTCCAGATGCACCACGATGGCGTTGATGGGGTTCTTGACTTCGTGGCCTACGCCGGAGGTCAGCCGGCCGATCGCCGCCATGCGCCGCGAGATCTCCAGCTCCGAGCCGATCTCCTCGACCGACTCCAGGTCGTGCAGCGTCACCAGCGCGCCCAATCCCGGACTCGTCCTGTCGTCATGAATCAAATCCACCGAGACCTGAATGCGCCTTCCCGTCTCGGTGCGAATCTCCACCTGCGCCAGGGCGGTGCCTGCGTCAAAGGCCTCGCGCAGCATCTGGCCCAGAACCGTTGAGCTGTCGAATATCTCGCGCGCGTGCCGGCCCAGGATCGCGCCTCGATCAATGGCCAGAAAGCGCCGCGCCGACTCGGAGACCAGCACCGCACGCCCATCCCCGGTGAAGAGCAGAATTCCGTCCTGCAGGTTGCCGAGAATCTGATCCAGATTCTCCTTCAAAGCGGAAAAAACCTCTTCCACATTGCGCATACGCTGGCCGATGAAATCGATCTTGTTGGAGACGCGCGCCGCCGTATCCTCCTTGGCCGCCACTTTCTTCTCATCTTCGCTGGCCGCGGTCCAGTAGTCGAGTTGCAGGCTGATCTCTTCCAGCGGCCGCAGCGCCAAGTTGCTCAGCAGGAAGGCCGCGATCAGAGCCGCACCCAGCACCAGCACCATCAGCGTGATCGTCGCCGAGAGCCACGGCTCATAGACGGCGCGCAGAAACGTCGTACGCACTCCCACGTGCACCGTGGCAAAGGGCTGGCCATTGCGCTCCAGCGGCGCCACCACGTCATAAACCTTGGGCGGACCGAAGACCTCCTGCATCAACTCAATGGGATTGGCGTCTAGCAGATCCAGGTAATTGGGCCGCGCCGGCAGCGGCTTGTCTTCGTTTTCGGGGTTCGTGCTGAGCAGCGTGCTCCGCTGGTTATCGCCAATGTTGATGTCATAGACCGTGAGCGAGTAGCGGTTCACCGAGTCAATCACCGCCTGCAACGCCGCGTTGTCGCGCACCGCCTCGGCCGCCAGATTGCGCAACTGGGCCGGATTGTTGGGATCGACCTTTTGGTCCTTGAGCCCGGTCTCCAGCGCATTCTGCAAGGCGAAGCGCACCTGGTTGGCCACCATTCGATTGGTGTCGTAGGACTGCTGCACGGCCGTATGCAGCAACTGGCTCACGTAGACCAGCGAAAGCAGTTCAGCAATCAGAAAGACCAGCAAAGTGATGGCCAGAACGAGTTTGGTCTTCAGGCGCATGGCTCAGGCCTCAGAATCTTCACGGCCTTGGCTGTACTCCTTGACCTTGTTGTGCATCGTCTTCAGGCTCAAGCCCAGAATCTCCGCGGCGCGCGTCTTATTCTGCCCGGTGGCTTCCAGCGTGCGCAGAATCAGCATCCGCTCTGCCTCATCCACCGTCGAGCCAACGTGAACCTCCACCACGCCCGCGTCGAAGGCCGGCGCGGCCTGGCTCTGCGCCTTGCCGAAGCCGGCGGGCAGGTGGCCCGCATCCAGCGGCGCTCCATCCGCGCAAAGAATCACCGCCCGCTCGATGGTGTTGCGCAGTTCGCGGCCGTTTCCCGGCCAGTCGTAGGCCATCAGCCGGTCCAGCATCGACGCGGCCACACCGGAAACGTTGCGGCCATGCTTCTGATTCATCTGCTCCAGCATCGCCTCGGCCATCAAGGGCAGGTCTTCCATGTGCTCGCGCAGGGGTGGTATCGCGATGTTGAATACGTTCAGCCGGTAATATAGGTCGGGCCGCAGGCTCCCGCTGGCGACAGCCTGGCCGGGATCGCGGTTGGTCGCGGCCAGCACCCGCACGTCCACATCCTGCTCGGTGCGCGCACCCAGCCGGCGAAACTTCCGTTCTTCCAGGACTCGAAGCAATTTTGCTTGGGTAGCAGACGGCATCTCGCCGATCTCGTCCAGCAGCAGCGTGCCGCCGTTGGCCAGTTCGAAGCAGCCGGCCCGCCGCTCCGCCGCGCCGGTGAATGCGCCCTTCTCGTGGCCGAAGATTTCGCTCTCAATCAGCGTCTCCGGAATGGCCGCGCAGTTGACCGCGACAAAGGGCCGCGATTTGCGCGGACTCAGATCATGCAGCGTGCGCGCCACCAGCTCCTTGCCGGTGCCGCTCTCGCCGGTGATCAGCACGGAAACGTTCGACGGCGCAATCTGCTCGATCAGGCCGAAGATCTCGCGCATCGCCCGCGAGCTACCCACCAGCGAGCCCAGCACGCCGCTCTCGCGCAGCCGCCGGCGCGCCACCTCCAGTTCAATCGCAGTCTCGCGCTGCCTGGTCGCGTTGGCCAGAATCGTCCGCAGCCGGGTTGCGTCCACCGGCTTCTGCAGAAAGTCGTATGCGCCCAGCTTCATCGCGTCCACGGCCAGTTGAATCGAGCCCATCGCGGTGAGCACCACGACGGCCAGGTTGGCGTTCAGGCCGGAGCCTTCGGCGGTGAGTTTTTCCAGCAGGCCGATGCCGTCCAGCCGCGGCATCTTCAGGTCGGTCACGACGATGGCCGGATCCCAGGCCAGCGCCTTCTCCCAGCCTTCCAGGCCGTCGCACGCGGTCTCGGTACGGTAGCCCCACCCGGAGATCAACTCCGCCAGCCCCATCAGCGCATGGGGCTCGTCTTCGACAATCAGAACCTTCACGGAGTTTTGCATGGCGTCTTCGATGCAGCGATACCTCAATCTACCTTTCTACCATGCAAGACACCACAAAATCTCTAGGACAGGCTTTGCATCTCATTGCGCCGGAGCAGGGATCGCCGCCGGAGCGGGTGTGGGTGCGGAAGCAATCCGCTCAGCTGTTGCCTTGCGGATCGCCGCCAGCGGCCCGGCCAGCCGCGCATCCTCTCTGGTCAGAACCATCGGCGCGTGATAGACGGCAATCACCAGATCAAGCGGGTTGTGCTCCTGAATAAACTCGCTCCAGCACATGAAGTAGGTCCAGCGCGGCTGTTTAGCGAGCACCTCCGGGCTGGGCAGACCGCCGACCTCGCCCAGCGCAATGGGCTTGTCGCCGGCCAGCGCGAGAATGTTCGTGTAGTACTTATCCTTGAACTCGCCGTAAATGTCCATGGTGAGCAGATCGGCATACTGCGCGCCCGGATAGTAGTCCTCAATCGGCCCTGCATTGCTGCCGTTCGGCGCGTTCACGTTCCACACCCAGAGCAGGTTGTCCAGATGGTGCACGTTGACGAAGCGGTCATATAGCTGCCGGTAAAGCGCGGCAGAACCATCCTGTCCCGGCCGCCCGCCCCACCAGAACCAGGTGCCGCTGATCTCATGATAGGGGCGGAAGAGCACCGGCACATTTGCGTCACGCAGTTGCGTGAGGTAGCCGGCGATCACGTCCACCTGCGCCTGCCAGCGCAGATTGAGCGGGCTGCCGGGGGTGAGCAGTTCCTTCCACTCGGCGTCCGTCAGATGGCCCTGCACGCTGTTGTGGAAGGTGACCGGCTCGTCGTCGGTGGGCCTCACCTCATGCCAGGTCAGCGTGACCACCGCGCCGTTGCGGTACTGCCGCTCGGCCTCTGCGATCATCGCCGGCCGCGACAGCACGGAATCCTTGTCCTCGCCGCCGGAAAAGCCAAAATCGCCGCCGAAGAGCCCCGGATATTTGGCCGTCAGATCATAGGCCATATCCGTCCAACGCGCGCCCACGTTGGGATAGTTGTGCTGCCCGGCAATTGTCGCGTTGCCGGAGATCGAATCGAGATAAGCCAGCAGCGCCCGCGCCTCCGGCGTAGCATGGGGGTTGACCGGCTCCGGAGCTGTCTGTGCCCACCCCGCGCAACTGAGAACAATAGCAGTAGTCATAATCCAGAACAGTTTCAACCGCATCGTGAATCTCCCCTCGCGTGCGAATTATAGCGGATGACGTTATCTTCTGGATAATCGCGATCGGACATGGCACGGCCGGCTCCTTCCGTTCGCGCAATCAACCGGCCTCGATTCCATTTCAAAATATTATTGCCTTGCATTGTAACTATTGGGGAGCTTCCGGATAGATAGTGTGTAGTCGGAAAGGAACCGGGATGACCATCCATCAAGCTGCTATCGTTCAGGAATTCCATCCCCGCCACAGATTGGAATCCATTGCTCCGGCGTGGCACACAGGCGGCGTGCTTCTGCTTCTCGCTGCGCTGATCGCATCCAGCATGCGTCTTCACGGCGCCGATCATGCTGACCATCGCATCGCCGGTTATCTTGTTGCGCTCTCTGCCGAGTGGCTGATCACTGCCTTCATCTGGTTCGGCTGCAGGATGCAAGGCGTCTCCATGCGAAGCCTGGTTGGAGATATGGCTACAAGCTGGCGCGCGGTTCTGCGCGACCTGGGACTGGCGATTGTCTTCCTGTTTGCCGCCAATACCGTGCTGGCCATCGTCGGGAGTTGTATGCACGCAGCGCCGGACGGCTCCGTGCAAAAACTCCTGCCTCACGGAGGAATGGAGGTCGCGGTGTATCTTCTCATGGCCCTCACTGCCGGCATCTGCGAGGAACTCATCTATCGCGGCTACCTGCAGCGGCAGTTCACGGCCTGGACGAGCAGCGTCGCGGCGGGGATCATCCTTCAGAGTGCTGTTTTCGGCATTTGTCATGCCTACCAGGGCTTTAGTATGGTGTTGACGATCTCCATCTACGGTTGTTTCTTTGGCATCCTGGCGCATTGGCGGGGCAGTCTGCGGCCGGGTATGATCGCCCATTGCCTGCAGGACGGAGTCGGTGGATTGCTGCTGGCAAGCGCTGTTATCAAATAGGCAGCCGTTGCATTCAGGCGAGAGACCCATGACGGATTTCAGCTCACTCTACGAAGGATACGCGGCGGATGTATTCCGCTTCGCCCTGTATCTCTCCGGAAATCGAGCCGATGCGGAGGACATCACATCGGAAACTTTCGTTCGCGCCTGGGCCTCGCAGGATTCAATCGTGACTGAAACTGTCAAAGGTTACCTTTTTACCATAGCGAAAAACCTTTTTCTGCATAGCATCCGGAGGAGTTCACGTCAAACCGAGCTGCACGAGAATATTCCAGATTCTCTGCCTAGCGCGCTCGATCTGGCCGAGCAGAAGGCGGAGTTCAATGCGGTGCTCGAAGCGATGCATCAGTTACCGGCAACCGATCGCGCGGCGCTGATTATGAGAACGATGGACGAACTCCCTTATAGTGAGATCGCGCGCGTGCTGGAGATTACCGAGAACTCCGCAAAGGTCAAGGTCCACAGAGCCAGAGCATTTCTCATGAAACTCAGGAGGGCGTAAGATGCCGAATCGCAGTGACAACGAAATATCCATGAAAGTCTCTCGCGAAGTCATTCTCGATCTGCTGCCGCTCTATCTCGCGGGTGAAGCAAGTCCGGAAACCGCTGCGCTGGTGGAAGAGTATCTGAAGCATGACGCGGTGCTGCAGGGCCAGGTTGACCGCGACGGCATGAAGAATCTTATGACGGCTACTGCCTCCGCAGCCGCCTTGCCGGTGGAGCTTGAATTGCGCTCGCTCCGCCGTACCCGGAGCATGCTCCGCTGGCAGCGCGTGGCCTACAGCTGGGCCTTGGCGTTGACCATCGCCTCTTTTGGCGGAGTCGGTTATATCGATTCAGGGCATGCGGTTTTTCATTGGATCATGCGCGACTATCCGCAGGTATTCTGGCCCTGCTTACTGCTCGCAGTGCAGTGCTGGATATGGTATTTTGTGCTGCG
The DNA here is from genome assembly GCA_964595845.1 of uncultured Occallatibacter sp. Classification (GTDB taxonomy): domain Bacteria; phylum Acidobacteriota; class Terriglobia; order Terriglobales; family Acidobacteriaceae; genus Telmatobacter. The sequence goes on from CAZQRX010000013.1 coordinate 39,554, forward strand.
CTGGCGTCTGCGCGCAACCAAACTGCAATAAAGCTATCTTGCCCTGGCCGGAAGCCCAGAGATCGACCATCTCCCCGAAGGCGCTCAGGCGAATCGCCCGATCCAGCCTTCTCGGTCAGTTCCGCCCACGTGCATAGAGCGCATCAGTCTCATGCTGCGCCGAATCCAGCTCCTTGAGAGCCACCTGCAGCGCGGCGGCATTCGTCGCGATCTCCGGGCTCGATAATGGAGTGGCACGCAACTTTTTGGGGGAGGGTCAGACTTGCCCCCGTCCGAGACAGCGTCACTGAGGGGCAGGTGTGACGGAATTGAGCTGAAGCTCCAGGGTTCCCACCTTGCTGGTTGAGGCATCGTAAATGCCGGTGCGCAGGTAAACGTCGCCGGGCGGCAGATCAAAATCGAAATGGAAGGGAATGCCGGAGGCCTGGGCGATGGCATTCTGCTCGGGCCGGATGGCGAGGCCGAGGAAGCGCACCTGCCAGTTCAACGCTTTGCCTTGCTGGTCATAGGCAACCATGGCGACTTCGATGGAGCCGCGGCGCACTCCATCGGGGCCTGGAACCAGGCCCAGACCGTCGGGTGACAGCGCGAGGTTCACGGAATAGCGGGTAAACGGGGCTTTCAGCGCGGCGTTATCTCCGGCGATGGGCGCATCCGCGGCGGGCTGCACGCTGGCCGGAGCAAGTTTCTCGCGGTAGCTCAGTTCGGTAAAGTTGGGCATGCCGCGATCCATCAAGGGTCGCAGCTGATCCTTGGGGGACGCCGTCTGCGCCGCCTTCAAGTCCTTAGGGCTGTCCTCGAAGTAACTGCGGCGGTAAGCGAGTTTGTAGCTGCCAGAGGCGGTTTTGATCTCGATCTTTCGTTCTTTACCCAATTCCCGATTGTTGATGGGCGTATAGGCCAGCGTGTAATAGCGCGATCCGTTGTCAATGTCTACCGCAAGCGCTTCCTTGAAATCGTTGCTATTAAAGGTCGCTTTTCCGCCCGTTTCCTTGGCCAGCCGGTCCATATTTCCCTGGTTGGACGCATCGACAGCCGCATCGGAGTTCAACGAAGCAGCCTGGGCCGCGATCGCCTGTTGCGAGTTGCCCGCCAAGCCCGGTGGTTTGGAGTTCTCCACATCGTGCATCATGTTGAGCGTAATGCCCCTGGCATCAATGGGATAAACCGAGACGCGCGCGTTGGCCAGAGCATCCATCGTCTTTTTATACACATCCATGTATGCGATAGGGCATTCGGTGCCGATGCAGGCAGGGAAAGAACCGACGACCCAAATGAGGTTTTTCCGCCCAGGAATGCCGGAGAGATAGCGCGCAATCTGCTGCAATGCTTCCATGGTCATTGCCGACCGCATATTGGCCTCGAAGGTATTTTGCTGGGCTAGAAAATCCTGCAGCGCGGTGGCCGAGGCCTGGATTTGGGTGCTGTTGTTTTCCACGCCCTGCTGCATGATCATATTGACCGCGCCAAGCTGCGCTTCGGTTTCGCCGATTGTTAACAGAAGGGCCGACTGCGAAGGATTGGCGGCCAGACGGGCAAGCGAAGCGCGCAAAAGGGTCGAATCCTGGGTAATTCCCTGGACAATGCGCAGTCTCTCGCTGAGCAGCATGATGCCGATACGCGTGCCTGGAGGAATGGATGCGAGATAGCGCACCATCTCCTTGTGAACCAGCGACTGATCTCCCATGTTGGTGTTCAGCGCATCCATGAGCAGCACATTGACGGCGTTGTTTGGCGCGACAGCGGGAACGTTGGTGAAAGTGTTGGGCGGCAGAGGCGGAGCGGGCACCGCCGAGGCCGCGCCGGGCGTCCCCGCAAAGGCAGTTTCAAAGAAAGAAATCGTCTGCGGCTTTCCATCTTCAAGGACCTGGAAGTCCTCCTTGCGCAGGCCTGAAACCGGCTTGTCTCGCTTATCCGTCACCACCACATCCAGCAAAACATTGCGCGTGGTGGCCTTCAAGGTAGTGGCCGGGGCTTCGCTTTCCGGTGGCGGGGGCGTCTGCGCGAAGGCAGTGCCGGCGAACAATGAAGAAAACGCGAGTGTGAGCAGAACGGAAGGAACACGCAACATGGGTCTCTCCTTGAACGCGCAGTAAAATGATACCGCCATAGAATCCGGAAACTGAGTCCTAGCAAAGATTAAGCCGTTAATCGGAAAACAGCAAACAGGAGACGATTTTCTGTGCATACGCAATCTGGAAGGATAGGGGATGGCCCGGACCGAGGCGTGATCGTTCTAACCCCTGCAAGCCATTAGACGGGATTGTTGAGGACTGGGTTAGGAAAGATTGTGTCCGCAGCCCGTAAAATCCACCTTTTACGGCGCTTCCTGGGAATCCGGCAGGATGCGCGAGGTAGAACCGAACCTGTGATAGTCGCGGAAGGAGACATCGATGAGCAGGGTCTCGAAGGGGCCAAAGATTTGCAGGTATTCACCCCATGCGGGAATCATCCGAAGCGTTCGCCCCCGGGAGATGGAGACGCTTCTCATCGGGCAGAAATAGCTGCGGCCGCCGGTCTCGACCTTGCCGTATTCGACCGCAACGTCCGATCGCATGAGAGGCATCTTCTCGCTCAGATCCGTCTGCACTGTCAGGCGCAGGATGGCCCCGGAGGCAGGATCAAAAGCAATATTGCCGTGGTATGCGGGCATGCGCTGGAAGACTCCTCCGCCCAAATAGTCGGGATAGCAGCATTCGGAGACATTGAAGTGGGACTGGTTTTCCGGAACCGAATAACGGAAGACCTCCATGGGGCCGGAATCGCCCGTCTCCCAGCCTCCCCAAGTCACTTTGCCATGAATTGCATCGGAGACAACTGTGCCGAGAATCGCTCCGAAGGTTCCATTCGTCTCCAGGTAGCGTGCGCCTTTCTTCGCATTTTTTTCTTTTCCGGAGTCGGACTCGATAAAATCTCCGCCGTTCTGGTTGCGGATGGTGACGCTGCTGCTGGCTTCCAGATGAAGGGAACGGTCGGCGCGCGCTGTCTTCCAGGATTCGCTTTCGGCAAGTTTCGGCTCTTCATAGCGATCCGTGGTCCGCGTGGCCATGAGGTTGGGCAGCTTGGGCGCCATCTCGCCCAGATAGCGGACAATGCGCATAAGCTGTTCGCGCTGTTCGGCCAGCGTGGGTTCGGGAAGGGCGGGGATCTCAGCTGCTGGGGGGGCCAGAAAGATCGAGGCGTCGGCCAGCGCCACCAGCGCCTGCCACGCTTTCTTGCCCGGTAAACGGCTCTTCCATGCGCTCAGCTTTGCGCTGCTCATGCGCTCGGTCAGCTCGAGGTTCGAAAGCTCGAGGACAAGTTGCGACTCCGATTCGCGGCGGTCCTGCTCAAGCATTTGCTCCAACTGCGCCACGGAAAGATGCTGGATGGGAATCTGGTGGGGCCGATCGTAGTAGACAGGCTCATCGTAGTAGCCGGCGCGGGTATGGGCCATGAGGCCTGGCTTGTGGATCTCCACCTTCAGCTCGTGATAGTGATCGACAAGCTTCATCGGGCCATGGTTATTATCGAAAGTCTCTATGTGCGGCGGATCGATGGACAAGCTGTAAGAGGCGCTGTTCTCCGCGATGATGCGGGCAAGGGAATCCAACACGATGAAGGCAGACTGTTCCGGGGAAGGGCGGCTATTCACAAAACCGTTGACCTTCATGACTCCGTAAACTGCGCCGCCGCTCTGGGTTGCCAGGACTTCCAGGCTGGCCTTGGCGGGAGCCGCGTCCTTCTCGGCTTGCACGCCCTCTAGATAATTCCGGTAATCGTAGGGGTGGTTGTTGTTGTTGATCTTGGGATCGCTCCACGCATTCACTCGGTAGAGGGTGATGCGCGCCTCGCGGAGACGTGTGGAAAACTCGGTGATCTCATCGAAGTTGTGGGTTTGACTGAATAACGGCACAGGCCAGCCATAGCCGATCCAAACCACCAGCTTCCTGCCCGGCCTTTTCATCGCTTCCAGGACAATGGTGCCGAGCGCGAGTTGGGAAAGCTGGCCAGGAATGTTCCCATCCTCCAAGACGATTGCAGGAGACTTGGGGAGAGTGGAGCGCATCCCATTCGTTTTGGCGATCTCATCGTCAAGAGTTTTCCTGTCCGTGGAAGGTAGCCCAGTGGCGGGCTTCACTACGACGTTCATCCCATTTTTTTTGGTTAATGCATCGGCCAGCGCGTTCCCGTCGGTGGAGGGCAGCGATGTGGCGCTCAGCCCTCGGTAGATCATGGTCGGGAGAGCGAGATGCCCTCCGTTTTGACGCAGGAACACCTCCAGCAGCTTTTGCGCTTCGGCCGCATCCCGGGGATTCAGATTCAGCTGGTCGAGAACCAGAATCAACTCGGTGGGCACATCGGGTTTCTGCGCGGCTTGATCGCTTTCGTGAAAGGTCAGAATCTTCGCCGGCTTGTCGTTGTCCAGCAAAGTAAAGTCGGAGCGATTCAGGCCGACGACCGGCTTGCCCGACGCGTCCGTCACCGTGACATCCAGTTGTATGAGCCCCTCTTCAGGGTCTGGTTGGCGCTGGTTGAGCGTTGCCGGCTCGGCGGACTGCCGCGCGACCTCGCGAAGGGGGACGTTCTGCGCGAAAACAGCGCTGCTCAAGAGCAAAATCGACGAGAAAAGTATGCGCTGTGACATGGCCAGAATGATAACAGAGACAGAAACCCACTTCTTAAAAGAGTTGGCGAAGCCGTTATACCGCCTTTTCCGTCAGTTCGGCCCAACGCACGTAGAGCGCATCGTTCTCCTGTTGCGCCGCGTCCAGCTCGGTGAGCGCCTCCTGAAGCGCGGCGGCATTCGTCGCTATCTCCGGGTTCTCGACGCGTTCGTGAGCGGCGGCCAGCCGCGCATCGGAGACCTCGACCCGCTGCTCAATCGCCGCGAACTCACGCGCTTCCAGGTAAGAGAGCTTCTTCTTGCCACTGGCCTGTGGGGGCAGGGAATTGGCTGAGACGGTCGAGGCGGATGATGCGCTCAACGTGCTGCTGGAGTTTTTCTGTTCTGCCTCTTGTTCCACAATCCAGTCTTCCCACTGCTCATAGTCGGCAAAGCGCCCGGTGTGGCCGCGGCCGTCCAGGCCCAGCACCGTCGAGGAGACACAATTCAGCAGATAGCGGTCGTGCGTCACCAGCACCAGCGCGCCGGGAAAGTCGAGGAGGTTTTCTTCCAGAATTTCCAGCGTCGGAATGTCCAGGTCGTTCGTCGGTTCGTCCAGCAGCAGCACATCCGCCGGTTCCAGCATCAGCTTGGCAATCAGCACCCGCGCCCGCTCGCCACCGCTCAGGTTGCGCACCGGCTGGTTCAACTGCTCGCTGGTAAACAGGAATCGCGCCGCCCAACTGGCCACGTGGACCGGGCGTCCCTGATAGGTAATCCCGTCGCTCTCCGGAGCCAGCGCCCGACGCAGCGTGAGGCTCTCATCCAGCTCGCGCATCTGGCTGAAGTAGACCAGCCGCAGTGCCTCGGCCCGGCGAATCGAACCCTGAGCCGGCTCAATCTCGCCCAGCAACAGGCGCAGCAGCGTCGTCTTGCCGCTGCCGTTCGGCCCAACCAGACCCACCTTCATGCCCGCGGTGAGGATGAAATTCAGCCCGCTGAAGAGACGCCGCGGAGGCTTTTCTCCTTCCGGCTCATCCTCAGAACTCGGCACATCGCAGGCCACATCCTTGAACTCGACCAGCCGCTTGGTTTTGCGCAGGCTGGCGTCGAAGTCGATCCCCACCGTCGAGACCGCCGTCCGCGCATTCATTTCCGCCAGTTGGCCAATCATCGCGTTGGCGGTGTCGATGCGCGCCTTGGATTTAGTCGTCCGCGCCTTGGGTCCGCGCCGCAGCCATTCTATCTCAGTCCTCACACGGTTGCGCAGGCTCTCCTGCTGGCGGTTTTGCGACTCCAGATAGGCTTGCTTTTCTTCCAGAAATCGGCTGAAAGTTCCCTTAACGCGAAAGAGTCCATCTGCAAAGATACGATTGAGTTCGACAATCTGACTTGAAGTAGATTCGAGGAAATAGCGGTCGTGGCTGACGGTGACGGCGGCAAACGAGGACGAGGTCAATAGCTCCTCCAGCCATTCGATCCCGGCCAGGTCGAGGTGGTTGGTCGGCTCGTCCAGCAGCATCACTTCAGGTTCGCAAACCAGCGCCTCGGTGATGGCCAGTCGCTTGCGCCAGCCGCCGCTCAGCGCGGCCGCCTCCGTATTGAGGTCAACAAAACCGGCGCGCCCGGAAAGTTCATGCAGCCGCCCCTCGCGCTCGGATTCGTTTACGTGCGCGGCGGCCAGCACGGCTTCCAAAACCTGGCGAACACTGAGGCCGGCTGCAAAGCGCGAGTCCTGCGGCACGTAGGCGGCGCGAGCGCGCTTGCGCACCGCCAGCTCGCCCGAGTCCGGCTCCATCTGCCCGGCCAGAATCGCCAGCAGCGTGGATTTGCCCGCTCCATTGGGACCGATCAGCCCGATCCGGTCGCCCTCTTCGACAGTGAGAGAAATGTTCTGGAAGAGCGGCTTGGCGCCGAACTGCTTGGTGATCGACCGCGCGTTGAGGATAGGAGGCATCTCACCTTAGAGTACCGTGTAGCGAGCAAGGCCGCCGCCAGGACGCGGTGTTCGCTACCGCCCAAAGGAGTATGTGAGCTGGAAAAGGCCGTTGTCGATGCCCGGATTGAATTGGGCCGTGCCGTGGTTCGAGATGTGATGAATGCGGTACTCGGCGCGCATGGAGCGGGTTTTGGAATGGAAGAGTTCAAGCCCCGCTCCAAAGTCGAAGGTGAAGTTAAAGGAGCCGGCGGCGGGGATAGGGATCGGCTGTGTCGAGTACATATAGCCGCCGTGAGCGATGACGAAGGGTTGCTGCTTGCGGCGCGGCAGGAAGTTCCATTGAAAGCCGGCTGGCGAGATCGCTTCGCCAACGGTCCATTGACGGCCGCAAGTGTTGGTGTAGGTATAGCTGTAGGTAATGCCATTTTGCGTGCTGCTGAAGCTGCCCGATGAGGGAACGCAGGGCCCAGACTGGACTATGATTCCAGATCCTGTATGCACAGTTGGCGACGTCCAATTGACGGTATTCAGAACCACCGGATCGCTCTCCAGCGCCACCGGCAGCAGCTCCCCGTTGTACTGCCAGTTGACGATGCGGTTGAGAAAGAGCTTGCGGCTATAACCGGCGCCAAAGTCCAGCAACATGCGGTTCTCGGCGGTGCCCAAAATAATATGGCTGGAGTCGCCCGAGTAGGCGCTGAAGAGGCTGAAAGTGTTGGTTCTGGCGTAGTAGGGGCTTTCGGCTGGAGCCTGGGACCATGCCGTTGCGGCACCCGTCATCAGGGCCAGGTAGGGGAGGATGAAAAGGACGCGGATCAATGTTCGCGGGCTTGCATTTTTGCAATTTGACAAGAAAAAGACCTTTCATACGCCGGACTGGATGGCCTGGTAGAGCCTATAATCCTGTTTTGACTGTGAAATCCATTTTAAGGGAGCACACCCATGTCATCGCCCGCCGTAGCCTACGCCCGTGAGAACCATCCCCGCTTTCTGAGTGAGCTGAAGGATTTGCTGCGTATTCCTTCCATCTCCACGCTGCCGGAGAACAAGGCCAACTGCCGTCGCGCAGCCGAGTTTCTTCTGGCCGAGCTGACCCGAATCGGCTTCGAGCACGCGCGGCTGCTGGAAACCGAAGGCCATCCGCTGGTCTACGCCGACTGGCTGCACGCCGACGGCAAGCCCACCGCGCTCTTTTACGGCCACTACGATGTGCAGCCCACCGACCCCG
>CAZQRX010000014.1:0-44353 GCA_964595845.1 uncultured Occallatibacter sp.
CGACCTCTTCCGTGTCAAGGAAGCGCTCTAACCAACTGAGCTACGCGCCTGCAACGCAACTTCAGTTAGTCTATCAGGGTAGGGGCGGCAGGAAAACATGGGCGGCCATACCCGCCATCCTGTACTATCTTGATTTGTATCTAAATTGCCATGAATGACATTGCCAACGTCCGATTCCACCGATACCGCACCGCTCCCAACCTGCTCACGCTGTTGCGCATCTGTCTGGCGCCGTTTCTGGTGGCCGCCATTCTGGAACGCCATTTTGCGGTGAGCTTCGGACTCTTCGTGGCCGCGGGGCTGACCGACGCGCTGGATGGCCTGCTGGCGCGCTACCTGAAGCAGCGCAGCATGCTGGGCGAGTACCTTGACCCGGTGGCCGACAAACTGCTGCTGAGCACGCTGTTTCTGGTGCTCATGCACATGTCGCTGATTCCCGTCACAGTGACGGTGCTGGTCTTCGGCAGGGACGTGGGCATCCTGGTGGTGGCGGCCATTCTGTATGCGGCTACGGGCAGGCGGGAGTTCAGTCCCAGCCTCCTGGGCAAGGCCAACACGCTAGTCCAGGTGGCCGCGGTGGCTGCCGTGCTGTTACAAGCCATGTTGCGGGATCAACACGCCTCAGTCCGCTGGGTCGAGGTCTTCGAGGCCTGGGCACTCTATGCAACGATGGCGCTGACCGTCGCCTCGGGGCTGCAATATGCATGGATCGCGGCCCGGCGCGTGGGCGCTCAGACCGCCAACGCGCACGGCGGTAAATAAACAGGCCAAATCCCACGCCACTTCACACACGCGGCAAGGTGCGGGCAATCCCCGCCCTGTAGGTGAGCCAAAGGCCGGCGCGCGCTTCAGGCGTCTTCCAGGCTGGGTTCCGATTCGGCGCTCTCTTCAATCTCCATGTCGCGAAACTCTTCGGAGTCAAAGACATCGCCACATTCCAGGCATTCGACAAACTCACAGTCTTCGTGCCGGGAAACAATACGTACTTTAGGGTGTCTACAGATGGTTGCCATCGCTCGCAGGATCGGTGAAATAAAGTGCCCTTCCCGCAAATTGTATCGGCATTTCCTACAAATTCATACCGGAATTTGGTGAATATTTTCATACCCTTGGTTTTTTGGCGCGGGCCAAAAGATTTTCTGCGGGGACTTGTAATCCCGACAGAAACGGTCGTATACTGAATACGGACCGAAGAAGTCGGATATCAGGGTCTGTTAACACTACTGGGATGGCGGCGACGGGAGCCGGTTTTTCCCAGTTCTAGAAGCGAGGGGCGAACTGTGGTCAATTACTGGAGCGACGAGAGACAACGAAATGGGGAAAACCGACCCCGTCCCGAAGGGTTGCGGCGGAAATCTGGCCATACCTCGTTGTCGCCCTTGTGGTTGGAACATCCAAACCCTGCGGACTCCGCCTCGTCTGGCCGAATTTCCGCTCGCAACGCAATCCACCCCAGTAGTGTTAACAGGCCCTAGATGCTCAAGCTGACCAAAAAAGCGGATTACGGCCTGATGGCGCTCAAGTTTCTGGCCGAGCACCCGGAGAGGCCCGCGCTCAGCGCCAAAGATGTGGCCGACGCCTACGGGATTCCGGCGCAACTGCTGGCCAAAATCCTGCAACAGTTGACCAGGTCCGGCCTGCTGCGCTCGACCGCCGGCATGAACGGCGGCTACGCGCTGGCGCGGGAGGCGCGCTCGATCTCCGCCTACGAGGTGATTCTGTCCATCGACGGGCCGTTTTTCATCACCTCCTGCACCAAGGGCAAGACGGGCTGCGAGCTGACCACGAACTGCACTATCAAGGAGCCGTTGGCGCGGGTGAACGAGACCATCGCCGGCGTGCTGAAGAGCATCAGCATTCAGGATCTGGCGGAGCACGAACAACCGGCGGCGCGAGAACGTAATGCAAGAGAGCTGGTGGCATTGACGCTGTAAAGAGCGGAGCTAGCGTTGTTCGCGGAGTTAGCGGTGTTAGCTGCTCTGCCAACTCCGCCAACTCCGCTAACCCCGCTAACAACGCTAACGAAGGATGGAGATCAAGATGAGCACAGTGGACAGCCAAGTTGAAGTACCCGCGGGCGTACGCCTTCCGATTTATATGGACAACCACGCCACCACGCCGCTGGATCCGCGAGTTTTGGCCGCGATGATGCCCTACTTCACCGAGAAGTTCGGCAACGCGGCCAGCCGCAACCACTCCTTCGGCTGGGAGGCGGAAGCCGCGGTGGAAGCGGCGCGAGAGCAGATTGCCGCGCTGATCGGCGCGACCGCCAAGGAGATCATCTTCACCAGCGGCGCCACGGAGTCGAACAACCTGGCCATCAAGGGCATCGCCGAGATGTATCGCGAGCGCGGCAACCACATCATCACCCAGGTGACCGAGCACAAGGCGATTCTGGACACCTGCAAGCGGCTGGAGAAGCACGGCTATCGCGTCACGTATCTCCCAGTCAAGGCTGACGGGCTGATCGATTTGGACGACCTGGCGCGGGCCATCGACGAGAAGACCATTCTGGTTTCGATCATGGCGGCGAATAATGAGATCGGTGTCCTGCAGCCCATCGCCGAGATCGGCAAGCTTTGTCATGAGCGCGGCGTGCTCTTCCATACGGATGCGGTGCAGGCGGTGGGCAAGGTTCCCATCGACGTGATCGCCGACAACATCGACGTGCTCTCGCTGAGCGGGCACAAGATTTACGGTCCCAAGGGCGTGGGCGCGCTCTACGTTCGCCGCCGCAACCCGCGCGTGCAGATTGCGGCGCAGATCGACGGCGGCGGCCACGAGCGCGGCATGAGGTCGGGCACGCTGAATGTGCCCGGCATCGTCGGCCTGGGCAAGGCCTGTGAGATTGCCCGCGAAGAAATGACCAGCGAGGCCGCGTTCCTGACCGGCTTGCGCGACCGGCTCAAGGAGAAGCTCGAAGCGAACCTCGACTACATTCATGTGAACGGTTCGATGGATCACCGGCTGCCCGGAAACCTGAACGTGAGCTTTGTTTACGTTGAAGGCGAGTCGCTGCTGATGGGCATCAACGACGTTGCGGTTTCCAGCGGCTCGGCCTGCACCTCGGCGACGCTTGAACCATCGTATGTACTAAAAGCTCTCGGCCTCGGCGACGATGTGGCGCACAGTTCGATTCGATTTGGGCTGGGCCGCTTCAATACCCAGGCCGAAGTGGATTACGTGGCCGAGAAGGTCATCGACGTAGTGAAGCATTTGCGCAAGCTGTCGCCGCTCTACGAGATGGTGCTGGACGGCATCGATCTGAGCAAGATTCAGTGGGCGGCGCATTGAGAAGCAGCTTTCAGCCTTCAGCTCTCAGCTATCAGGCAAAAGCCGAAGCGGGCGCAAAAAAGCTGAGAGCTGATAACTGAAAGCTAAAAGAAACCGCGGCTTCCCCCGCAGAAGGAGCAAAGACATGGCGTACAGCGAGAGAGTGATCGACCACTACAACAACCCGCGCAATGTGGGCCAACTGGACAAGAGTTCGACGGAGGTCGGCACGGGTCTGGTGGGCGCGCCGGAGTGCGGCGACGTGATGCGCTTGCAGATTCGCGTGAACCCCGCGACGCAGGTGATCGAAGAGGCGAAGTTCAAGACCTTCGGCTGCGGCTCGGCGATTGCCAGTTCATCGCTGGCCACCGAGTGGATCAAGGGCCGCACCGTGGACGATGCGCTGGGCATCAAGAACACCGACATCGTGAAGGAACTTTCACTGCCGCCGGTGAAGATTCACTGCTCGGTGCTGGCCGAGGATGCGATTCGCGCGGCTATCGGCGACTGGAAGAAGAAGAACGGCGCGCCAGCGGCTGCGGTTGAGGCCGAGGCTGTTGCCGTGGCCGGGTAAGAAGAGGCACGTATGTCGAACATGGTAAGTATCGAGTCGAAGCCTGCTGATGGCGCGTTTGCCGCACCGCAGGCGCCGGAGTTGGCCTCGCCGCAGGGCTTGCAGGTGACGGAGAAGGCCATCAAGCGCATTCGCATCGCCATGGCCAAGGAAGGCATCTCGCCGGAAGAGGGTGGGTTGCGCATTGGCGTGATGGGCGGCGGATGCTCGGGGCTTTCCTACTCGATCAAGTTCGACACCAAGCCACGCGAGCGCGACAGAATTTATGAGTTCGACGGCGTGAGAGTTTTCGTCGACCCAAAATCTTATTTGTATCTGCACGGCATGACGCTGGACTATGAAGAGACGCTGATGCGCCAGGGATTCAACTTCATCAACCCGAACGCAACGCGCTCCTGCGGCTGCGGTTCGTCGTTTTCCTGAAAGGTACGCGCGAAACAGGCTGCGGAAAAACTCGATTGCAGGCCTGTTTTGTAAAAGGGCACGACTTTAGTCGGGCCGCAATTGCAACAAAACAAATGTTGGGCTTTAGCCCCTGCGGTCTACTTTTTGGGCATATATTCTGAATACTTGCCTTTTCCGCAGCCTGTGAAGCCCGAACCTTTCACTTCACTGTGGAAGTTTTTGGAAAGACGCAAGAGTGCAATCATGTTCAAGGTGATCGATTCCGCGGTACCCATAGCCTGTTGGTCGTGCTCCATTGGCCACAACGATTCCACGCTGTTTTGCCCGCATTGCAGCAAGATTCAGCCCCCTCCGGGCGGCGATTATTTTTCTGTTTTTAGTTTGGAGCCACGGCTCAATCTGGACTTGACGGCGCTGGAGCACGAGTTTCATCGCCTCAGCCGCAAACTGCATCCCGACCGTTTTGCCCGCGCCGAGGAGAATGAAAAGCAGTGGAGCCTGGCCGATACCGCGCTGCTCAACGACGCCTATCGCACGCTGAAAGATCCGCTGCGCCGCACCGAATACCTGCTCAAGCTGCTGGGTGCGGAGATTGACGCCGGCCAGGAAAGCAAAGAAGAAAAAGCTGCGCGCGTGCCGGCCGATCTGCTGGAAGAGGTCTTCGAGTTGAATATGCAGCTCGAAGAGATGCGCGCGGCGAGCCAGGCGGGCGAGGAAGATCCCGAATTGCAGGCAGGCCTGGAGCAGGCAAAGAGAAGGTTCGACGGGCTGCTGGTTGAGGTGGATCAGGATCTTCGCAAGCAGTGGCAGAAGTGGGACGAGGGTGACGCGGCGGCGCGCGCCTCTGCGCAGAGGAGAATGGTGGCCCTGCTCGACCGCCGGCGCTACCTCAGCAATCTGGTCCGCGACGTGACCGAAACCCTGGGAGCTTGAAAGAAATCATGGCGGAAGGACACGTAGTCGGAATCGATCTGGGAACCACCAACTCCCTGGTCGCTTATATGGAGGGTGGCGCGCCGGTGGTGATTCCCGGCGTGGACGGCTTGAATCTGGTGCCGTCGGTGGTGGCGCTCGATCCCATCCCGGTTGGCGGCGGACGGCCTACGGTCACCGTGGGCAACAGCGCGCGCAAGGCGCTCATCCAGACGCCGGAGCGAGTAATCTATTCCGTCAAGCGGCTGATGGGCCGCGGCCTCACAGAGATTCAGGATGAGTTGAAGCTCTTTCCCTTTCACCTGGCGGGAGACGTGGAAGAAGGTGAAGTGCCGCGCATTCAGTTGGGCGAGCTGCGCTTCACGCCGCCGGAGATCTCCGCCTATATTCTGCGCCAGCTCAAGCGCAATGCCGAGCGCTTCTTTGGCGCGCCGGTCACGCAAGCGGTCATCACCGTGCCCGCATACTTCAACGACGCGCAGCGCCAGGCCACGAAAGACGCGGGGCGCATGGCCGGCCTGGAAGTGCTGCGGCTGGTCAACGAACCGACCGCGGCCGCGCTGGCTTATGGCCTCGACCGCGCCAAGGTGGGAACGATTGCGGTCTACGACCTGGGCGGCGGGACATTTGATATTTCGATTCTCAAACTGCGCGACGGCATCTTCGAGGTGCAGTCCACCAACGGCGACACGCACCTGGGCGGCGACGACATTGACAATCTTTTGTTGGCCATCGCGCTGAACGAAATTCACGCCGAGCACGGCGTCGATCTGCGGCTGCATCCAGGCGCGGTGCAGGCGGTGCGCAAGGCCGCTATCGAAGCCAAGATTCTGCTCTCGACTGAAGCGGCGGCGCACTTCGACATCGAGCTGCCCAATGGCGACCGCTATCAGAGAGAGATTCCCCGCGCGGTCTTCGAGCTGCTGATTGAGCCGGTGCTGAAGCGAACGGTAGACCCGTGTAAGCAGGCGCTGGCCGACGCCGGTCTCACGCCCGAGCTGATCGACGAAGTGGTGCTCGTTGGCGGCTCCACGCGCATCCCTGCGGTACGGCAACTGGTGGACGATCTTTTTCATCTGGCGGCGCGCGGCAAACGCCCGCACATTGAGTTGAATCCCGACGAGGTGGTGGCACTGGGCGCGGCGGTGCAGGCCGACATTCTGGCCGGCGCATCGAAGAGCACCGAAGAGATGCTGCTGCTGGATGTGACGCCGCTCTCGCTGGGCATTGAAGCGCTGGGCGGGACGGTGGCGCGGATCATCCAACGCAACTCGACGATTCCAGCCTCGGCCACCGAGCACTTCACAACCGGCGTGGACGGGCAGACCAACGTCGCCATTCACGTGGTGCAAGGCGAGCGGGAACTTGCTGCCGATTGCCGGTCGCTGGCGCGCTTCGACCTGAAAAACATTCCGCCGATGAGCGCCGGATTACCGCGCATTGAAGTGAAGTTTCTCATCGACGCCGACGGCATTTTGCACGTGACCGCGCGCGAGCAGCGCAGCGGGCAGGCCGCGCAGATCGAAGTGAAGCCGACCTATGGCCTCACCGACGAGCAGGTCGAGAGCATGATTCTGGATTCCTTCGACCACGCCGAAGAAGACTTTGCCAAGCGGCTGCTGATCGAGGCGCGCAACGAAGCGGAGACGATTCTTGCCGCGGTCGAGCGCGCGCCGCAGAGTCCGGCGTGGGCGCTGCTGCGCGGTGAGGAGCAGGCGGCCATCACGGCTGCGCGCGACCGGCTGGTTCAAATCAAGCTGGGCGAGAACGCCGCCGCGATCCGCGAGGCGACGCTGGCTCTCGATCAGGCCACGCGCCGCTTTGCCGAGTTGATGATGGAGGCGGCTGTCTCGACAGCCTTGACTGGAAAAACAATGAACGCAGCCGGCGAGGAGCTGGCCGAAGCTGTCACTGCGCCACACGCCATGGCGGCGGCGGAGTTCAAGTAGAGCGGAGTTAGCGTGGTTAGCGGAGTATGCGGAGTTAGCAAAAAATCAACACCGCTAACACCGCTAGCCCCGCTACGGAGGATTCTATGAGTGAACCTAACGAGAAAAACATTCCCGCCGAGAAGCGGGTGCGCGTCACCTTTCTTCCCGAAGGCAGAACGGTGGAGTTCGAATTCGGCGCGATGCCCTATCAGCATCACGGCAAGCCTATGTCGTTTCTTGATGTGGCGGAGAACCACGACGTTTTTCTCGACCACGCCTGCGGCGGCGTCTGCGCCTGCACCACCTGCCACTTGTGGATCAAAGATCAGAACGGCATCAGCGAGGCCGACGACGACGAGCTGGACCGGATGGACATGGCCGCCGATCAGCAGTTGAATTCGCGGCTAGGCTGCCAGGCCGTCATCACACGCCCCGGCGACTACGTGGTCGAGATTCCCAAGTGGAATCGCAACTACGTCTCCGAAGGCAAGCCGCTGACGCTGGCGGAAGAGAAGTAAGGAGCTGCCATGCCCCACGAGATTCTATGGACCGACGCCGAGGAGATCGGCATTCAATTGGCGGAGAAGTTTCCCGGCCTGGACCCGCTGACCGTGCGCTTCACCGACCTGCACCGGTACGTCACCGAGTTGGCGGGCTTTGCCGACGACCCGGCGAAATCGAATGAGCCGCGTCTGGAGGCCATTCAGATGGCCTGGCACGAGGAGTACGAGGACGCCCAGGGGTAAGCCTCTGCACAGTTTTTAAATGAACTCAACCGAAAAGCCGCTTTGGCGAGCGGCCTCCGCGAGACGCTGATCGGCCGTGATGAAGACGTTGCTTTGGGGTTTGTCTTCACAGGCATCCAACGCGGCTGCCAATTGCAACGCATCTGCGGCGCGCAGCGGATAAAGCTCAAGCAATGAACAGGCGCGCGCAGCGATACTTGCGGTCGGACCGATAGGCACCCATACCCGCGCGAGTTCCAGTGCTCGTTGCTTCCCAATCAGAAATTCGTCTTGATCGATCTCACTCATGCGCTTCAAGCGAGTAAGCCCACTGACAATTTCAACGGGAGTGGCCCACCAGACACCTACCGCATGGTTCAGATAGAGGACTCTTGCTTGTGGCGTTTGAATCTGGCGCACGCACAGTGGGATCAGCGCGCTCGCGTCCCAAAATGCAAGCGGCAGACTCATCGGCCGTCCCGCTCCTCACGCCATACCTGGTCCATCACTTCACGGGAGATGCAGTGCGGGCCGGGCGGCTCGGGCCACGGTTTCCCAATCACGCGCGGCTCTTTCGGCGGCGTGACGATGCCCTTGGCAATCAGACGGCGCATGCGCGCGTCTTCTTCGTCGACCGGCCCTACAGAAACGAGCCGCGCAACGGGCGTGTTCCGGTCAAAGATCAGCACCTCCTCGCCGTTCTTGACGAACTGGATGTGGGCGCTGAGCTTGGCTTTCAATTCGCTGATTTTGGCAGTCCGCATAACTCATTGTAGCGCAACATGACCAACATGGTCACGTTTTTCACAGTGATCGAAAAGGGGCTGAATCAAGAACGCGACTTGATGAACTCTTTGCGGCGGAAGCGCAGCGCGGTCCAATCCCCGTCGATGGCGACGGCGCGCACGGTGTCGAATCCCACAACCTTTAATGCGTCCCATCCGGTGTCGCGGTTGAAGTCGCACTTGTACTTCTTCGATGCGCCTTTGGGATAGGCGAACCAGACGGTTGCATCGCCCGTGGCGCGCGCGGCCACCGGCCCGGCCAGAGCGTCTACTTCACTCTTCTTTGTGACAAACGCGAGGAAATAGCCGATGCGCGGAACTGACTCGATGTGGGAGTGAATGGTGAGCACGGGAAGCCGCGCCAGCTCCGGCAGGAAACTCTCGGGCGCGCGCAGAACGAGGATCTCCTGCTGATCCTTGAGGTTGAGTTTTTCGAATAATCCGGCCATGGATCTTATGATATTCCAGCTCCGTAAATAATCTGCAAACGATTTCGAGCGAAGTTGGCAGAGTTAACGAGGGTTCCCACGCTTCACGCAGAGAGCACGGAAAGGATGGGGCATGGCGCTAAAAAGCTATAGATAGGTGAGTCTATTGACTCTTGTCGGTCAAGATTGCAGGAAATGTCAGTTGCGCCGACGCGCTCAGCGAGCGATCCATCGGAATTTCTTGACAGATCTCCAGAGTCAACCGGGCGAGGCGAGCAGTGCGGTTGCGCCGCACCGATCTATTTCCAAAAATAAAATGCAGCTCTTGATCAAGGGCTTGAACCCCCGTCCAACCAGCCAAGCGGCCCACATTCCAGACTTCCCGCCCAAGCCCCGCCGCGCCTTTCTTCCCTAGTCCCTGTTCCTTCGATGGACACGGCGATTGCGGCAAATTAAACTAGCATTCAGCCTGCCGCAAATTCGAAGATGAGAGGATTCACCCAACTTCATGGCCGCTCAACTCTCGTTCGTCGGATTTGCCTGGAAGAATCTCTGGCGCAGGAGTCTGAGAACCTCGCTCACGCTGTGCGGAATTGGCATGGCTATCGGCGCATTTGTAGCGCTGGTCGGCTTCTCGCGCGCCTTTGAGCAGGAGTGGCTGCGCCTCTACACCAGCAGCGGCACCGACATCGACGTCGTCGAGAAGACCTTCCTCAACACCTCGGTCGATGAGGCCCTCGCTCCCCGGCTGCGCGCCGTGCCCGTCGTCGACCGGGCGGAGCCGATGATGTACAACATCATGGACCTCACGCCGGAGATCAACGCTATCGTCTTCGGCTGGCAGGCGGATTCCTACGAAATCGATTCGCTCACCTTCACTTCGGGAGGGCGATTTCATGATGGCAAGCCGGAGATCATTCTCGGCGAACTTCTCGCCCGCAACCTGAACAAGAAGGCGGGCGAAACCGTCCAGATACAAGGCGCCGGCTTTCTCGTCACGGGAATCTATCATGGCGGCTCCGGCCTGGAGGCCGCCGCGGTGATCATGCCGCTCGATCAGTTGCAGCAGATCTCCAGCCTGCAAGGGAAGGTCTCCGGCTTTCATGTGCGCCTGCGTCCTACTCCGGCCGGCGAATCTCGCGACCATTATTTGAAGCGCGCCCAGGCACTGATTGAAGCCGCCCTGCCCGGCCTGAACGCCGCGCCGGCCGCCGAGTACGCCGCCAACAACCAATTCGTGACGCTGGCGAAGGCCATCGCCTGGGGCACCTCGTCCATTGCATTGCTGATGGGCATTCTCGGCATCGCCAACACCATGGCCATGTCGGTATTCGAGCGCACGCGCGAGATCGGCATCCTGCGTGCGCTGGGCTGGAAGAGCTGGCGCATCCTGCTGCTCATCCAAACCGAAGCGATGGCGCTCGGCATCGGCGGCGGATTCATCGGCATCGGCTTTGGCTGGGGAGTGCTGCGCCTG
Organism: uncultured Occallatibacter sp.; assembly: GCA_964595845.1. Classification (GTDB taxonomy): domain Bacteria; phylum Acidobacteriota; class Terriglobia; order Terriglobales; family Acidobacteriaceae; genus Telmatobacter. The sequence goes on from CAZQRX010000014.1 coordinate 10,532, forward strand.
CTGGCTGCCTTGCCGCAAACCGCCAGCATCGTCAGCGCATCGCTCACTCCGCTCTATCTGGCCCAGGCGCTCGGCGTCGCCGTGCTCTCCGGGCTTGCCGCCGGAGCATACCCCGCCTGGCGCGCCGCCCATCTTTCCCCAGTGGAGGCCCTCCTCCATGACTGAGCCGATGCCGACTGCGCCGATTCTGCAAGCGCGCGAGCTGCGCAAGAGCTACGACGAGGGACGCATCGAAGCCCTGCGCGGCGTCGATCTCACCATTGATGCCGGGGATTTCGTCTCCATCAGCGGAGCCAGCGGCAGCGGCAAATCCACATTGCTGCACCTGCTGGGCGGACTCGACACACCCACCACCGGCGATGTACTTTTCAAAAACGAAAAACTCGGCTCGGCGATCGATCTGGATACCTATCGGTCGCGTAGCGTCGGCTTCATCTTTCAGGCATTTCATCTGCTGCCCACTTTGCGCGTCCTCGAAAATGTTCAGGTTCCGATGCTGGCCCTGAGCCCCACGCCGCACAATCGCGCCGAACGCGCCGAGGCTCTGCTCGGCGAGATGGGCCTTGAGCATCGCTTGCGGCAGTACCCCAATGAATTATCCGCGGGAGAGCGGCAGCGGGTGGCGATTGCCCGCGCGCTGGCCAACGAGCCGGAGTTGTTGTTGGCCGACGAGCCGACCGGCAATCTGGACAGCGTCAACTCGGCGCGCATCATGGAAATCCTGACCGGGATTCAGAAGGCGCGCGGGATGACGCTGATTGTGGTGACGCACGAGAACGCTATTGCGCACTCGGCCGCGCGCCAGATTCGCATTCGCGACGGAAGGATCGAGTTATGAGAATTGCATGGGCCGCTCTGGCCGCGACGATACTGCTGCCGATGGCCGCACAGGCCGCCGATACAGCCACGCCCAAGGCGCTCGCCATCCCGCGCGCGCGCATCGAGTCGGCGGATTATCGCGCCAGCGGACATCTGGTCCGTGTGCACGCGAACGGCATTCGCTTCAGTTATCCCATCACCATCAAGGCGCACTGGTTTCCCGGCGTGCTGCGCGTGCTGGTGGAAGTGGGTACTCTGTCAAATGCGGATGCGAATTCTCTCGCCAGCTTCCTCCATATTCCTGTCCACATCCTCATGGAGATGCGGCCCGGCGGGAAGAATACGATTCTGGTAGCGCATCCCGGCGATAAGGCGCCCGTGGATTTGCCCTTCGACAAGTGGAGCGAGGGTCCGTTCGGCAACGAATTCAGCTACGAGGACTTTCTCGAAGAGCAGTACTTCTGGGCGGGCCAGACGGCGCTCGGTGAAGCAAAGTTTGGCGCGCACGATTGCGATCAGTTGAAGAGCACGCCGGGAGCAACCGACATGAGCCACTACGCCGAAGTCACCAGTTGGCTCGATCGCGCCATCGGCTTTCCGGTGTACATGGAGAAGACGCTGAAAGACGGGACGGTGAAAGAGTTTACCTCCTTCGGCCTGCGCCAGGAGAGCGGCGTTTGGTCGGCGCATCAGATAGAAGTCAAACTGCGTGGCCGCGCCGGTTCCACGTTGCTGATTATCGACCGCGGCGCGCCCCACGCAAACCTTAGCCTGAAGGACTTCAGCCCCGCGCAGCTCACGCACTTCTAGGTTTATTGATGCCCCTGCTTCTTTCCATCCTCGCGTTGATTGCGGCTCTGCTCACGGCGGGCGTTGTATATCAGCGCCTCGGTGAGCGCAGCGACCGCCGGCGCTACACCGGCGATGGCCGCTGGATCGACATTGGCGGCAAGCGCAGGCTCTACCTCGTGGAAAAGGGATCGAGCGGCCCCACCGTGATCTTTGAAGCGGGAATTGCCGCCACCAATCTGAACTGGTTTCACATTCAGGAGGCGGTCTCGCGCTTTGCATCGACAGCCTCCTACGATCGCGGCGGACTGGGCTGGAGCAGCCCTTGCCGCACAGCGCGCACGCCCGCCAACATCGCCGCCGAACTGCATCAACTGCTGGAGGCAGCCGGCATCAAGCCGCCCTACTTCCTGGTGGGACATTCCTTCGGCGGGCTGGTGATGCGCCGCTTTGCGCTCGACTATCCGGAGGAAGTCAGCGGCATCGTGCTGGTGGACCCAATGAGAATCGAAGAGTGGCCGCCGCTTGACCCCGGCAAGCAATCCGAGATCGACCGCGGCAGGAAGCTATTCCGTATCGCCATTCCGGCGGCGCGCGTCGGACTTGCCCGCCTGGCTGTCACTTCGCTCTTCCTGCGCTCCGGCCGCGCGGCGCAGCAGTTGGCCGGCGCCGCCGGCAATGGCGGCCGGCACGTCCTCGACCGCATCAAGGACGAGGTGGGCAAGATGCCGCGTGAGGTTTGGCCCATCGTTGCCGCCCATTGGTCGCGGCCCAGCATCTATGACGGAATGCGCCGCCACGTCGAGGCCGTGCCCGACACCGTCCGCGAGATGCGCAACGCGGAACCGATCCAGCAGATTCCTGTGCGGGTGCTGACCCCGGGAAATTCGACGCCGCTCACTGATGAACAAATAGGCCGCATCGGCAATCAAGTACAGCAAGTGATTGCGCCGGCCAGCGCGCATTGGATTCACCTCGACCAGCCCGGCCTGGTGATCGATTCCATCCGCGAGATGGTGATGGCCGCAGCCGCAAAGTCAATGGCGGCTGCCGATTGAGGCGATGGGCTGCTCCGCACCGCATCCCGATCCTGTGACCGGAAGTGTTTGCGATAGACGATTCAGTTTCATCGATCTGTTCTTAACTTTTCTGGTTTCAGCTTTTTAGATAGACAGAAAAAGCCCGCGGATTCAGCGGAATTTAGTGATTCATCCCCACACTCGTTTAATGAGGCACTCTTTATATCAAGACGAGGTGGATATTCTGATGGCTCATCTCTGGATGCAAGACGAGAATGGTTGGGGCGCGCGGAAGCTGGACGCCGCACTCTACGATCTTGCCGCCTCTGCGATCCCACATGCGGAAGAGGCGCCGATAAGCTCGGCAAGCCGGAAGTCGGCTTGTCTCATTCGCGCGGATGCGGGCGGGCTGCCTGCCTGGGCGCTGATCGCTTCGCCGGACTCCGCAGTTCGCGTGAACAGCCGCGCACTGCCCGCCGGCTTGTGTGTTCTCGCAGACCGCGACGAGATTCGCACGGGCGACGGCGTTCAGTATTTCTTTTCCACGGAGTCGCTGGCCACCGTCGTCGCGTTTCCCGGAGCGGAGCGGCCCGTCTACTGCGGCCGATGCCGGGAGCCGATTGAAGCGGGCGCGCCCGCCGTGTGCTGCCCTGGTTGCGGCATCTGGTACAACCAGTCCGACGAATTTCCTTGCTGGACATACTCAGACAAATGCGCATTCTGCGGCCATCCCACCGCGCTCGATACAGGCTTCTCATGGACTCCGGAGGATTGATGCAATGAAGCCAGTTCACATTGTCGTGGCCGGCGCCGGCGGCAACACCGGCTCGCATCTGCTGCCGCATCTGGCGCGCATGAGCGGGATTGCGCGACTCACTCTGGTCGATTCGGATGTTTATGAGCCCGCCAATCTCGCGGTGCAGAACATCGACAGCCGCGACATCGGCCAACCCAAAGTTGCAGCGCAGGCAAAAAAGTTGCAGCTCATCAATTCGCATCTCGAAATCAATGCCCTTCAAGAGCGGATTGAGGATGTGCCGCGAGGGCTGTTGCGCGGCGGACTGATTGTGAGTTGTCTTGACAGCCGCGCTGCGCGGCAGCACGTCAACGAGATTGCATGGCGGCTGAAGACGCCGTGGATAGATTGCGGAATTCTGGGCAGCCAGAATCTTGCGCGTGTGAACTACTACACTTCAGAGCAAGACGCTCCGTGTCTGGAGTGCGCCTGGGGGCCCGATGAGTATGCGCTGATTGAGCAGGAGTATCTGTGCGGCGCGGGCAGCGGCTCCGCGTATCCGTCCATGGCGTCTTCGGCGCTGGGAGCGCTGGCGGCTTCACTGATGGCTCTGGAAATCGCCAAGCTGATCTCCAGTGAATTCTCTGAGCCGATCCCCGCACGGCAAGTACTCATCGATGCACAGCATCATCATCTGCGCATCAGCACCAGCCGGCGCAATCCCTGGTGCCGCTTCGATCATCGCCATTGGGTCATTAAACCATGGCGCTGCCAGACTGAGTCCACAACGCTTGGAGCCGCGTTGAAGACGCTGGGCAGCTTGCGCGTGGAAGGACATCGCTTTGTACAAGAGATGCTGTGCCCTGGCTGCGGACACATGGAAAATGCGCTGCGTTTGAACCGGCCGCTGGCGCGTTGCTCAGTCTGCAACCGCCGCATGGTCTCCGCGGGCTTTGGCTCGCTGGAGCGTCTGGACAAAGATTTGGCGGGAGAGTCTGTCAACCTCACACTGGCGCAGATCGGGCTGCGCGCCGGCGACATAGTGAGCTGCGGTAAGTGGCAACACCGGGAACTGGAGGCTGCATGAGCGCACATCCACACAGTGCGGGCGATCCTATCTATCAGCGCTTCATGGAGCGCCAGCTTGCAGAAGGCAGGTCGCTGGCTGATTCGAGCGACATTCTGAGCTTGCACGTTCCGCCGATGGCGCCGCCTCACGTTGTCGCCGAGTATCTCTGCAAGGGACTCGTCCGCGATGCCGCTGGTGAAATCAGGGAGGGCAATAAGTTTCTCGTGGGCGTGTGGTTTCCTGAGGATTACCTGCGCCGTGCCGATCCCTTCGAAATGGTGCGCCTGTTTACTCCCGGCGTGTGGCACCCCAATGTAAGCAACGATCTTCCGCTGATCTGCATCGGGCGGCTTGCGCCCGGCACCACGCTGGTGGACATTCTCTATCAGATTTACGACATCCTGACGTACCAGAAATACAACCCGCGGGAAGACGATGCACTGAACAAGCCCGCCTGTGCATGGGCGCGCGCCAACCAGCATCGTTTTCCCATCGACCCCCGGCCTCTGAAGCGCCGCTCATTGAACCTGGAGGTGCAGCCGAGATGAAGTTTGCCAACGAGAGCGCAGCAACCGCATATCGCGTGCTCAACAAATGCGCGCAAGAGATGGTGACTGCCGGCCCGTGGCGCTGGCAATGCGTGATGCAGAACGGCACGCGCATGAACATTGCCGCTGCTATGGAGGATGGCTTTTTGCAACTCATCTCCAGGCCTGAGGAGATTCACAAAACCGCACTGGCCATTGAAGATGCCATGCTGTGCAACAAGACGCTGGCAGGCGGAGTGAAGCTGGCAATGAACTCTTCGACCAGCGGCTTTCATCTGCGCACCGACATCGTAATTGTCGATGAGAGGCAACTGCTCGACCGGCTGGAGTGGGCGTTGGAAGGCTTTCACGAAGGGAATCGCTTGTTGCTCTCAACTGATATTCCCAACGAAAGTGCTAAGCCGCAAACCGCGCCGGACACCGATCTTGACGAACTGCTCCGCGAGAGTCCATGGTCCTGCACAAAGCGCGGGCCAAACAATTATTCAGTGGAACTCAACGCGCAAGCCGCTCCTCCTGCCGGCATACTGATCAGTGGAAGCAATCTCGAGTTGAGCGTGGAACTGCTTCGCTGCGGCGCGCCGGCGGATGCTTCACGCCGTGCGTTGGCTCTCTTTCTGCTGACGGCCACAAGCGCCTTGCGAATGGTGCGCGCCTACGCGGCGCGAGCAGAGAATCAGGAATCCTACGGGCTTCAGGTCAGTCTTCCATCCTCCGCGGCATGCGCGGAGATCGACCATGCCCTGGCGGCTCTCTCCATCGCTTACCGGATGTGTGCGCGAGAAGCGGCAGTGCTGCTCCAGGCCGCGTCAGCTCATCATTACCTGGCTGCGCGCGATCGTTCAACCACAGACAACCACCAAACAGAAAAGGAGAACTGACAATGGGAAATGCAGAAAGCTTACTCGAGATTCCACTGGAGATCAGCGATGTCTCCGGACAAAAAGTCTTTTCCGTGTCGAATGCGCCAACCAACAACACGGTAGGCGAACTTGTGCACGAGATGCTGGGAAAGATGAACCTTCCACGCAACGACTCGAGCGGCGCGCCCTTGACCTATCAGGCGCGGCTGGAGAGAGAAGGGCGTCACCTCAATGCCTCCGAACGCATCGGCGATGCGCTCGAACGCGGCGACAAGTTGACGCTCCAGCCCAACATCGATGCGGGAGCAAGTTTTTAACCGCGCAATCAGGAGACAGTATGACCTTATCGTTTCCATTTCGCTTTGCCGTGGTGATCTTTCGCGAGGACGGATCAAGCCTCGGAACCGTGCCCATACAACGCGACTGGGAACCGGTTCATGAGTGGACGCGTTTCTATTTTCAACGCAAGGGAGAACTGGCCCTTGATGGAAATGCAAGCGCGTCCGTTCTTCCGCTTTGGGAGCAGACGCAGGGAGAGCCATACTGCCGCGGCTTCCGCGTGCAACTTGAGCAGCTGGGCTGCCAGCCGGTTGCGTTTGATTTTCCCATGACCCATTTTCGCGATTGCGCGAGCGCGATCGCTTCCCGCTTTGTCGCGCAGAAATTGCTGCGCGAAGGAGAGTATTTCTCGTACCTGGTGGTTGCGCATCCGGCGCCCCAGGAGCCGCTCCCATCTGGCGGGCTCACCGTCGCCAATACATCTCCGAGTTTGCCGGTTCAGGATGCCGCGCTTGAGACTTTCCTCGTCAGGGCAAACCCCAGCGGCGTTCTGCACAGCGGCGATATGCCGGTCTTTGTTTCCCGCCGTGTGCTCGATGAAGCCGCCGAGCGTACTCATGCCGAAGAAGGCTCGGAGACAGGCGGCATACTGATCGGTAGGCTCTGGCGCGATGCGTCTGCCGAAGAGATCTTCGCGGAAGTGACCGCGCAGATTCCCGCCGAGCACACCAGCGGCAGCAACGTGAAGCTGACCTTTACGCCTGAAACCTGGGCCGCGGCCGATGCTGTTTTGCGGCTGCGCAGGCGCGGAGAAATATATTTGGGCTATTGGCATTCGCATCCGGTGCGCGTGTGGTGCAAGGACAAGGCTTGCACGCCTGAGGCGCAACAGACCTGCCGCCTGGGCAAGGACTTCTTTTCAGCCGACGACGAAGCCGTTATGCGCGCCGCATTTCCGCGCGCCTACAGCATCGCCATCGTCGCCAACGATACTGCCTTTACTGATCTGACCTTCAGCATGTTCGGCAATCGTGAAGGCGTTACGCAACCGCGAGGATTTTATGTTTTAGAGGAGGATACCCGTGCCAAGAAATAGAGAAGAACAACTGAGCATGGCAGCCAGAATGTTGGAAGAGATCGGCAGCGCGGAAGAGGGAGCCTTGCCGCTCGAAGAGCGATTATCGCTGCTGGCGCGGCTGCGCGATAGCGGCATGGAGAACCCCGCGGGAATCGACCGCTTTCTTCTTGATCGGATTGTGAGCCTGCACGAAGCGCTTTCGACAGTGCAGGAACAGCAGGGAAAGCTGCGCGGTTTGATCAAGGAGCTGACTGCTCCGCCATTTTTCCCCGCGGTGTTTCTGGCTCCTGCAAATGCGCTCGAGGTGCAAGGCGCGATGGTGCAGACCGACAGCGACAAGCGTGTTGTGCAGCTCGCGAATGAAGTGGCGCTTGAGCAACTGAGGCCGGGCGACGAGGTATTTCTTAGCCACGAGCGCAACTGCCTGATCGCGAAATCCGACAGCCCTAGTTTTCTTACCGGCGAAGTTGCCGCCTACAGCCGCAGTACAGCCGATGGCCGGCTGGTGTTGCGCGCGCACGATGAAGAAATTGTGACGCTGGCCAAGGCGGAACTGCGCGACGCGGGACTCAAAGCTGGAGACAGCGTGCGCTTCAGCCGCGCCGCCGGCCTCGCCTTCGAGAAGATCGATTCCTCAAAGGGCGAAGAGTACTTTCTTGAAGCAACTCCCAGCGATTCCTTCGACGAGATTGGCGGGCTCGATCGCGAGATCGAGCAACTGAAGCGTCTGCTGTCGCTGCATCTGTTTTATCCGGGCATGGCAAATATGTACAAGCTGCAGAGCAAGAAATCTGTTTTGATGGAAGGGCCTCCCGGAAACGGAAAAACCAAAGTCGCGCGCGCCACCTGCCACTGGCTGGCGAGCCTCTCGCGCAGCGGGCGCGCGCACTTCATCAACGTAAAGCCGGGCGCGCTCAACAGCATGTGGTTCGGCGCCACCGAGCAGCGCTATCGCGATATCTTTCGCATCGCGCGCCAGGCCGCCGAGGCCGACGAGCATGTTCCCGTGGTGATGTTTTGGGATGAAGTGGACGCCATCGGCGGCAGCCGCGGCGAATCCGCCAATCGCATCGACGACAGAATGCTGAATGCCTTCATGGCGGAATTGGATGGGCTTGAGGAGCGCGGCAACATTGTGATTCTTTCCGCCACCAACCGCAGCGATGCGCTTGATCCGGCGCTGATGCGGTCGGGCCGCCTGGGCGATCTGGTGCTCCACTTCCCGCAGCCCAACAGCAAGGCCGCGCGCTCCATCCTCAGCCGCCATCTGCCTGTCGGTATTCCCTATGCCGCAAACGGCGAAGGCGAGATCGAGGCGCGTGAGGCGCTGCTCGATCTAGCGGTTGCGCAACTCTTCTCTCAGAGCAGCGACACGGAGCTGGCAAAGTTGAAACTGCGCGATGGAAAAGAGCGCGTCGTGCGCGCTGCGGATCTGGTTAGCGGCGCGCAGCTTGAATCCATTGCGCAATCCGCCATTGAGCGCGCTTGCGTTCGCGATGCGGAGGGCGGGCCTATAGGCGTCAGCGCGGCGGATATGCACGCGGCCATCTCCGGCTTCTTCCTCTCCGCGCCGCGCGCGCTTACGCCGCGCAACGCCCGCAACTACCTGCACGATCTGCCTCAGGACGTGGACGTTGTGCGCGTCGATATTGTTGAGCGCAAGGTCAAGCATCCTCACCTCTATCGCGTGGAGGCGGCCTGAGATGAACACACATTCAACCACGAACGCTGCTCTTGAATTGCTGCCCCGGCTATGCGGCGCAGACATTGAGCTGGGTAATTTCATCGTTGGCGACGAGCGCGCCGGAGGCACTGGCTATGAGGCTTCGCGCGCCTTGCTGGCGGAGATCGATGGCTTGCCTCTTCGTCATGCTGGATACGTCAACAACTGGTGGACTGCGCCCAGTCCGGCTCCTCGCGCCGCATACAGCCTTCCGTCTGGCAGTGGCGCAACGGCCGGCGCCTGGGCTTACAATCCGCAGGACGTAAGCCGCCGCTTTCTGTTGAGCAACGGAGGATGCGCGTACATCGACCTCGATCATGTAGAGCTTTGCCTGCCGGAAGTCATCGATGCCTTCGATCATGTCGCCGCCTGGCACGGCATGCTCCGCATGATGAAGACTGCTCTTGACAGCGCCAACCAAAAACGGCCGTCCAACCGTAAGATTCAGGTGCTGGTCAACAACAGCGATGGCCAGGGCAACTCCTACGGAAGCCATCTGAATTTTATGATTTCCCGGCGCGCCTTCGACAATATTTTTTGGCGCAAGGCGCATTATCTTCAGTTTCTCGCTTCATTTCAAATCTCCAGCATTCTTCTCACCGGGCAAGGCAAGGTGGGAGCGGAGAATGGCCGGCCCGCGACGCCTTACCAGATCAGCCAGCGCGCCGATTTCTTCGAAACTATGCAAGGGCCGCAGACCACATTCAACCGGCCCATCGTCAATGCGCGCGACGAATCGCTTTGCGGACGAAGCACCATGAACGATCCATCAGCGCCCACGCGCCTTCACGTCATTTTTTTCGATAGCGCGCTGGCGCACGGATCGGCGCTCTTCCGGGTCGGTCCCATGCAACTTATCCTGACTCTGCTGGAACTTGGGCTGGTCAACTCGCGACTGATTCTCGACGATCCGCTTGCCGCGCTCTACAACTACAGCCGCGATCCGGCATTGCAAGCGAGCGCCGAACTGATCAATGGAGAGCAACTCACTCTTATTGAGCTGCAAAGCGCCTATCTTGAAGAGGCAAAGCGCTACGCGGCTCAAGGTGTCTTCGAAGGTGTAGTGCCACACTACGAACAGATCCTTGCGTTGTGGGAAGACGCCGTCAACAGTTTTGCTAAACAGGATTTTATGGCGGCGGCGCGCCGCGGCATCGACTGGGTACTGAAGTTGATGGCCATTGAGAGGTCCATGGATCAGCAGGCCGGCCTGGACTGGAGCTCGCCTGAGATCAAGGTCATCGATCATCTGTACTCAAGCCTGGACAACGACGGCTTGTATTGGGCTTACGAGTCCGGCGGCTTCACCGAGCCGCTGGTTACGCCGCAGCGCATTGCGCATTTCGCGGTCAACCCCCCGCAGGATACGCGTGCCTGGACCCGCGCGATGCTGCTGCGCCGCGCCGCGCCCGACAGTGTCTTCAGCGTCGATTGGGACACATTCACCTTCAGGCTGCGCGGCAAACACAACTGGCCGTCCTATCGCACTTTTGATTTGTCGAATCCGCTTGGGTACACGCAGGCCGAGGCCCAGCACATCTTCGAAAGCACCGACGATTTTGCACAACTGCTGGATGCGTTGGAATCGGATTCAACGGAACGAACACTCACCGCGGATGCTTTTTGCCGCAGTCTAAACAACGAGGAGAAAACAAAATGAGATTTCTTCAGAGATTCAACGACAATCAACAACCACAAGGCAGTAGCGACGGCGATCCGGGATCGGACGGCCTGTTGCTGCAACTGCGCTCCGAGGGCGATAGCCTGCTGGCCGCGGGCGACGAAGCGATTCGCCGCGCGCTGGCCGGCAGCAACTCCGAGGCGTTCCTGCGCACCAGCAGGCAGCAAGGCGGCGAATAGGATCAGGGACGAGGAACACCGATGACGCTGGAATCCAATCTCGATCCCGCTCTGGCCGCAAAGCTGAAGCGAATGCATCTGCGGCTGGAGCTGCCCGATCAGGATACGCTTGCCCTTAAGCGGGTTCCCGCGAACCAAAGCCGCTTTAACAAGGCTCGCACCAATCTGCTGATCAAGCGCTCCACCGAGGGAATGCCTTGCGTGGTTTGCGTCGATGAAGATCTCGAGTACCGGGGAACGGACCAGACGCTGACCCAGGCCTTTGCCTCCGCTCCCACGCAGCAGGGCTGGCGCATCCTGGCCTTCAGCGGAACGCTGCACGGCGATCTGGCCGCGGCGCTGGAATACGCGCTCGACATTCTGGATTCCGAGGAGCAGCCCGGCAAGCAAGCCGCCGTGCCCGCTGCTTCAGGCAAGACCAGAATGCTTGAGGCATGGTCGGACAATCTCACGCGCATGATCGCCGGCAATCCAGCCGCCGCAACTTTCTTTCGCGACGAAGAGATGGAACAGGTTGCGGCATGCACGCTCAGTTGGCAAGGGCGCATGCCGCTTGTTCTCGGCGATGCGGGCACCGGCAAGAGCAATCTGCTGCAAGGCGTGGCGCGCTTGCTGGCGCAACGCGGGCGTGAAATTCTTGCGGTGAATATGGGCGCGGTGATGGCCGGTACTCTCTTCGAAAGCGAGCGCGAAGCCTTGCTCAGGGATCTGCTGCGCGAGGCGCATGAACTCGATTCCGTGCTGGCGATGGAGCAGGCCGAGTGGGCGGTGATGGGCGTGCCGCGCAGCCTGGTGCTGCTGCGCGAAGCGCTGGATCATGGAGTCCGAATGATTGCGACCACCGCGCCCGAGCACGCCAGCCGATTCAATGCGCATCCTCTCGCATCACGGATCGAAGCCGTACGCCTCAAGGAACTCTGCCCGAGCGACACGCGCCGCATCCTGGAGCTACTGCGGCCCTCCATCGCCGGACATCATCGCGTGGAGATCGCCGCGGACGTTGAGCATGAGGCCGTGGAGCGCGCGCGCCCGATGGAAGGCGCGCTGCCCGGCAAGGCCGTCAAGCTGCTCGATGCGGCTGCCGCTCGCGCCAGCCTCTCTGGATGCAGCGTGGTCTCCTTGATGGACATCTACATCGCCGCATCCAGAATGCCGGAAGAGAAATCTTAGCATGAGATTGAATCAGGCCCATGCAAAACTCCATTAACTTACTGCCAGGTTGTGGAGAAGTCTTTCAAACGAACGCTGGAGCTGTGCTTGAGCGCAAGTCTGTAACCTTTTTGCCTGTGCGACTGGATCAAGTTGCTATCATAGTGCGCCTTGCTCAGCGCCATTCGCAGCAGATGAACCAGATTGTTCACATAGCAGGCGCGAAGCTGCTTGCCCGTCGCGTCGTTGAGGAACTTGTTGATCTCCGCTCTTGACCTCCAGCCGACCAGCTCATCGTTGCCGCCGCGCTCCTTGTCGGCCGAGGCCAAAAAACGGAATACCTCTGCCAGCCGCGGCCCCAAAGAGAACTTCTCTCCGCCGTCGATGGCGACCTCGACGGAGCCGTTGGCGCGCGTCCGAATATCCAGGTTGTACGCAATCTGATCATCGCCTGATGGGGGCGGCCCGCCGGAACCTACATTGCGAGCCCCCTCCATCACTGCCAGTTCCCGCTCGATCTCCGCCACTTTGTCGGTGAGCGCGTCAAGGATGCCTAGCACCAGCCGCAACTTGCGCCTTAACTCCCGTATTGAAGCGCCAATATTGATTCTCGGCAACGGCATTAGCAATTCACTTCCCATGGATGCACACTCCTATCGAACAACGCAAGCGGCACGATGCAGAACCGGAGGTTGTCCTAATAGGGAGAAGCTATTTAGAAGATTAGAGATTGTTTATACGTTAAGTGTTTGTATATAAATAAGTTGCATCGCTCCATCGACAAAAATGGCGAGTTATAGAGTTGAATTATCAGAACAATTAAAAGGAATAGGTTGAGTTATTGAGCGAAAAACGCGCAGCCGGCGCTCGCAGGCCTGCCGCCTGGCTCCAAGAGGAGCCCAATCATGCGCGAGTGCCCATGATTTCGCGCAGCTTCTGCAGCTCCGCAAAGAGTTGGGCGACTGCCTGTTGAATCTCCAGCCGCAGAGATTGTTCCCAGAAGCGAGAAAGCACGCTTGTATTGTTTTTGGGTAGAGCCAGCAATTGTCCAAGGCTCTCCTCCACGCGCGCCACATCCTGACAGGTTTCCTGGCTGCCGAAGTACAGACGGTCGCGCATCAATGCCCGCATCTCCGAGCGCAACCGCATCAGCGACTCCCGCGCCGCAGCGTTCAATGGAAGCCCGCCGGCGAGCGGCTTCAACTCCTGTTCGCAGGCATGAATCGCATCATCGGCGCGGCGAATCTTGCGCAGGCACTCCACCTGCAACAGTCCCGGCTCGCTGGCGTCGGGCTCGCGCTGGCTATACCCCGCCGCCAGGCCGAAGTGCTGGAAGACAGCGTTCAGTTGTTCGCGCGTAGGCGCGCTCGCGCCAAACAGGTTGTATAGCGAACTGAGCACCGACCGCAGTTCGCGCACGTTTCCCGGCCAGCGATGGCGGCACAGATCGTCCAGAATCTCCTGGGGCAGCCTGGCGTACGAATCGGTAATCTCCGCCCAAAGCTTCTGGGCAATCACTTCCACATTCCGGGGGTCGTCGCGAAGGTCCGGAGTATAGATCAAGAACTGCCGCAGCAGGTAATATAGCTCCGCGCTGAACCTGCCGTTTTGCACCATGCCAAAAAGACCGCGATTGGTGGCGGCAATCACCCGCGCGGAAACCGGGATATTCGACGACGCGCCCACGCGCCGGATGAACCCTTCCTTCAGTGTGTGCAAAATCTTTGCCTGGTGATCCAATCGCAGTTCGCCAATCTCATCCAGAAAGAGCGTGCCCGCGCCCGTCGATTCCCATAGGCCGGCCTTCCCTTTCAGGAGCCCGCCGGCAACTGCGCCCGCGGCGTAACCGAAGAGCTCCTGCTCAAGCAGTTCGCTCGGAATTGCCGCGCAGTTGACCTCGATAAACGGCTTGTCCTTCTCTCCCAGCTCATGAATCGCCCGCGCCACCACGCTTTTTCCCGTGCCGGCCTCCCCCAGGATCAGCACAGGATCGCCGCACTTCGCCGCGCGCAGAATCAGTTGCCGCACCTCGTGGTAAGCCTCGGATTCTCCCCAGAAAAATCGGCTGAGCTGCGCCTCGCCCGGCAATGGCGTGATCAATGCCGCAAGGCCGTTCGCGCGGGGAGCAAGCTGCATGGCAGCATCCTCCGTGAGCGCGCCGCGCCAAAGCTCATGAAAGATCTCTCCGCTCACACCCAGAAGATAAATACCCGGCTCGCCGGTCTCCTCGGCATTCTTGAGAAGACTTTCAACGGCCTGTCTCAGCCGCCCCGCTGTTGTGACATTCGCATCGATAAAAGGAATCCGCCCGCCCTGCCCCAGCAAATACTCCGACAGGCCCTTGTGCTCATCTTTCTTGCGGCGGTCCTTGTAGACCGCCTCGCACTCGGCAAATAACTTCAGCTCCGCAACCCGCACCACGACCGCGCTAGGCAGACGGCCCGTTCCCACAGCCTCTTGCAGCGCCGCCGGCGAATCAATCTCAATCCGGACTGGCAACCTCTCACGGTAAAACAATGCGCCTTGAATCGGCATGGCGGGGCAACCTCGCTGAATTGGAATTGCCATTAGCTTATCAGCCCATGCTAAGCGATAGAGAAGAATTTGGAGTATCTGCCGCAAATTCTTCCGGCGATCATGCAATCAAACGATTGATTATAAACGTCCTCTATCGAAGCAAGGATCGTGCTATCATCATGTATGGCCGCGACGCTATCCATCCCGCTGAGCGAATATCTGGATTCCAGCTACAGGCCTGACCGTGAGTACTTGGACGGTGAGATACGGGAGCGTAACGTGGGCAAATGGGAGCACGCAAGAGTGCAGTGGTTGCTGGCCGCCTGGTTCAGTAATCATGAGAGGGAATGGGGAATCACCGGCAGCACGGAACAACGAGTGCAAGTCTCCGCCAGCCGGGTTCGCGTGCCCGATCTTGTCGTACTCACCGCGGGTTCGCAACCCGACATACTCACCGAACCGCCCTTGCTCATCATCGAAATCCTTTCGCCGGACGACAGCTACTCCGATACCCAGGAGCGGGCACAGGATTACCGCGCCATGGGAGTGGAAACAGTTTGGATCGTCGATCCCAAGACCCGTACCGGCCGTATGTGCCTTGGCGCGGAATGGATTGAAGCCGAGAAGCTCGAAGTCAAAGGAACGCCGCTCTACGTCGAGTTGCCCGGCATCTTCAGCCGGTTGGCATCTGCCTGAGGACGCGAGTCTAATGCACTCCCAGGTCTCGTCCGCGTGACCTGAACGCCCTGCTAAAATGCAAAAGGATAGTCCTTCTCTCGCGTCTTGAAATTGCGAATGAGTTCTCCGATCTGCTCCTTGAATGGCCCGGTCGTGACGTCCAACCACTGGATGTTGCAGAGTTCCAGAGGCAATGTATTACTCGCGATCTTTCCTTCGACAGACGCAACAGCCGTAGCAACGTAACCTCCGTGCGCAAGAATCATCATGTTGCCGCGAACTCGATCAGCTCCGTCGCGGCGCTGCGCCACTCGACAAATTCCTCGAGGTTCGGCAACGCGCTCTCGTCGCTGAGCGCCTCGCAGAGCGCCTTCAGGAAGAGGTAATTCGCCTCGCCAAGTCGCGGGCGAAGTGGATCGATCATCGGACGGATCGTCCAGTCCAGGTGAGCCGAAGATGCACTGAGCGCCTCTCTGATCTGCCGGACGATCGGCGTGATATCGGCCCTGTCGAAGATTGCGAAGATGCATTGGAAGAAGAGAATGCGCGGAACCACATAGTTCGCCGCCTCTGCGCGAATGGCCCATGCCTGGCGGATTTGTTCGCGCGCCTCCGCCTCCCGATTCGTCATCAGCAGCACGCGAGCCATGTGACAGCGCGTGCTGGGCAGCATGAATCCCTCTTCGAGCAGCCCGATCAGCAGCTCTTCCGCGCCCGCATAATCGCCGCTCAGGATGCGATCCGCCGCGTCCTGCCTGCGCGAATACGGATCGTTGCTGTTGATGAGCCCTAACTCCACTTGTTCATCGATGTTTTCCCGGCGATTCATCGAGCTCCAGGATTCCTCGCGGGTGAAGGGATCGGAGAGGTCCAGCACCTGCCCTCCACCGTAATCGACAATGCTCTGCCAGTCGCATTGCGCATTGCCGCCGGCCAGGCGCTTGATCACTTGCCCGCGAATGCGCGCACGGCCCACGGCGGGCGGTTCCTTCATCGCGTGTTCGATGTTGTCCACTCCGCTGACCCGGTGACGCAGAACGCCCGCCAGGTCGAGCGTCTCGAAGATCCCCTTGGGACCAAGCTGCCCGAAGCGCGTGTCGATTTCGAAGAACTTCTGCCGGCTGCTGAGCACCTTCCGCAGGTCTTCCGGCTTGTAACCGCGGGACTGAAGGATTGGCTCGACAAAGGCAAGATCCTTGGGAATCCGCCGATGCGGCCGGATCGCAAGCTCCAGCGGAATCTCTCGTGCGCGGCCGGTGCGCGTGGCCAGCGCAGCAACCATCTGGTAAATCAGATCGTTCCAGTAGGGCAGATTCTCCCAGCGAATGCCCAGGCTGCGCGCGTGATCGGCATAGAGCGCGCGCTTGATCCCCCAGTCCAGTGTTTTGTCCACGGCCGCTGGCGCGTCTTCCAGCTGATCGAGCACCGCGCGCCAGCGGCGGCAAACCTCCGCGGCCCACGCCGGCATGAAGCTCGCGCTTACGTAAGCCTCGGCCATCTCCAGATAGCTGCGCTGGATGTCAATGGCCGTCATGAGCCTTCCGTCCGTCATTCTCAGCGGACGCTTGCAGGTCGTGTCAGCGGCAATCTTCCGCATCGACTCCAGCGGATCGGCCAACTGCACCGCGCTGCCGGGAGCGAGTCCCGCGTCAGCCATCGCGACAATCAATGCGGTTGCGCCGATCTTCAGGAAGGTCGCGGTCTCCGAGCAGAGGCTCTCTCCGCAGAGCACATGCAGGCGGCTGTATCCCGAGCACAGCGGCTCCGACTTGGTGTGCCAGATGCCGCGCTCGCTGGTCGAGCTTCTGGAGACCACCAGCTCCAGATGCGCCACGCGCGGCGAGAGCGTGAACTCCAGCCCCCTGGAGAGAGGATTGAAGCCGCCCGCCCCGGTATAAATCAGTCGCGTAACCAGATGAGGAACGATCTGCGGCTGCAGCGCGTCCAGAGCGATGCGATGCAGATAGCTCTCGTGGCAGCCCCAGGTCGCCTGCGTGCCGCTGTAATCCACATTGTTGCGGAAGCAGAGAATCTCCGTTCCCGGCGCGCTTGAGAATTCCACAGCCGCGGCCAGGCCGGCAAGCGTTCGATGACCGGCCAGAATGTAGCGCACCGCATCCCACGGGTTCGCGCACTCCGGCGTGCAGATCTCCGGATGAAGGCCGCAATCTACATAAAAGCGCGCGCCGTTTTCCAGAAAAACGCCGCCGGAGGAGTGCAGGTCGGGCAAGTTCACCAGCCGCTCGCGGGCCAGCTCGATCAGACTGCGCAGAATCCCTTCGCGGCTCACGCTGCCGCCGGGCGAGACGCCGGCAACGGCATACTCGGTTTCCACTCCAAACATCAGCTCTGCCATAGGAAGACCTCACTATGGCCTACATCGTTTCAGAGTTGCGGACGCCATGAGCAATCACATCGCGGATAGGATCATCCCTGCCAGATAAGACTCCTAGAATGAGTGAGATAGACCAGATCATCGTCCATTGCGAACACCGCCGGTCACGTGAGCGGAGCTACGCGCCTGTTCAATCACTGGAAGAGCTCCGGGGCCAGCTCGCGCAGCGTGGCCCGGATTTGATCCCGGCTGCGTCCCATCTCTTCGAGCAGACTAGCGTAATTGTTAATTACTGGTTGCAGATACGGATGCTGGTGGCCGGTGGCGCGGGTGAAGTTGAGAAATATCTGCACAACCCGCCGCATCAGCGGCTCGGCCTCAGCCAGACGGTTGGTAGTTTTGAGCAATTGCGCGAGGTTGTTGAGGTCTCTGGCGACATCGGGATGGTCGGGGCCATAACTCCGCTCGCCGATCTCCAGCGCGCGGCGATAGAGTGGCTCGGCCTCGGTCAGCCGGTTGGTGGCCTGGAGCAAGGTCGCGAGGTTGTTGTGTGCTGTAGCAACGTTTGGATGATTCTCCCCCAAACTCTTCTCGAGAATTGATACCACGCGCCGCATCAACGACTCGGCCTCGGGCAGTCGGTTCGTGGCTTTGAGCAATAGCGCCAGGTTGTTAAGATCTCTGGCAACTTCAGGGTGGTCCGGTCCGTAACTTTGCTCGTCGATAGCCAGTGCGCGGCGCATCAGCGGCTCGGCCTCAGCCAGCCGGTTGGTGGCTTGGAGCAAGATCGCGAGGTTGTTGAGAACTCTGGCGACATTGGGATGGTCCGGGCCGAAACTCCGTTCGTCGATGGCCAATGCGCGGCGCATCAACGGCTCGGCCTCGCCCAGACGGTTGGTGGCCCGGAGCAATTGCGCCAGGTTGTTGAGGCAGGAGGCGACATCGGGGTGGTCCGGGCCGAAACTTTGCTCGTCAATGGCCAGCGCGCGGCGCATCAGTGGCTCGGCCTCGGCCAGCCGGTTGGTAGCCTGGAGCAACGCCGCGAGGTTGTTGAGGCAGATGGCGACATTGGGGTGGTCCGGGCCGTAACTCCGCTCGTTGATCTCCAATGCGCGGCGCATCAACGGCTCACACTGGCTCCACTCGGCCAGTGCGTCCCAGCGCTGGCCTGCCTGATTCATCAGCCACCCGGCCCACGGATGGTTCCTCTCATTCCACAGGTTGGCCAGTGCGGTCAGTGGTTCGAGTTCCCAGCGGGCTGGTGTCCATTCCGTGGTCTTTTCTAAAACGGCATCGCGATCCCGGATCAACACATCCACCGCCTGCTGATGCGCGGCGCGCTCCGGCTCCGGGCAATCGCGTATCACCAGTTGCTGCACCAGCCGGTGAACGCGCACTACGCGCGGCTGGCCGTCTTCATCCATAACATCAGTGGCCTGCATGAGGCGTTGGCTGAGCAAGCCGCGCAGCAGGCTCTTCCACGGGTCGGGGTAGCCCGGCTCGGCGTCGTGCTCCATCTCCGGGAAACTCTGGGCCACCAGCGCGCGCAGCCACGGCAGCGCCACCTGGTCAGGCGGCAGCAGCGCGGCAAACTCCAGCGCCAGCTTCTCCGCCGCGCCCAGCCGTTCCAGCGTTGGCCGGAGAGTCGCGCTGAGGCTCTTTTCGCCGTGCAAGACCGTCTCGTTGCTTTGGCCGGCAGCCTTGTCGAGACCTTCCAGTCCTTCCTTTCGCAACCGCGCCAGAAAGCCCGCACAAGTTACGTCGTTGGCGTACTGGCCGAGATAGACGGCGGCGGATTCTACCGCCAGCGTGAAGCAACCCAGCAGCCTCACAATCTCCCGCGCCGCCTCCCGCTCCGCGTCGCTCTGGAAGGCTCCATCGCGCTGGTAGCTCTCGATCAGCGCCAGAGCATCCTCCGGGGGCAGCTCGTCCACAGCCAAAAACGAGCGGTCTTTATGCGCGCCGTAGAGTTCGTTCTCGCCCAGCCGCGTGGTGGCCAGGATGTGCAGCCAGTCGCCTGCGTCCAGTCGCGCCACCATCGCCGGATCGAGCAGCGCGGGCCGGTCCACGTTATCCAGCAGCAGCAGGCAGCGATGCGGCTCATGCGCCTCGGCCAGCTTCTTCAGCTCGCGCCGCGTGCGCTCCAACGCGAGGTCTGGGTTCTTCTTCTCATCCTCGGTAAACACGAAGCCCATGGGCGTGGCCAGCTCACTGAGCGCCAGCCGCAGGTCGTCCTTGCCCGCGCAGCGTACCTGCCAGCGCCCGCCGCCGTACTCGTCGGCAAAGGCGTGGGCGTACTCGATGGCCAGCGCGGTTTTACCGAGGCCGCCGACACCATTGACAGCCGTGACCACACCGATGTTGCCCGGCTTGACGAAGTTCTCGCGCATCTTCCGCAAGATTGCCTGGCGGCCGATGAAGTGCGGGTTGTGCGCGTCCACGTTGCCCAGGCTGCGCTCGGCGCGTTCTCCGCGCAGGATGGTGTCGGCGATCTGCTGGTTGAGCTTGGCCATGCGCTCGCGGACGGCGGCCTCGCGCAGCGCCTCCTCGCCTTCCTGATCCCAGGGACGCAGATCGAAGTTCTGCCGCCGCCGCAGTTCGGCTACCCACGCCGCGCAGCGCCGGTCGAAGTCGCGATCCTCCCAGCCCGGAACCTGGACATAATAGATGGGCGCAACGCCGTTGAAGCCGTGCAGGTGGCCGATCTCATATTTCAAGTACTCCACCATCTCCCACTGGCAATACTCGCTCTCAAGGTATGTGGGCGAGAGGCAGGCCAGCAGCAGGCGCGACTCGCGCAACCCTTGCAGGATGCGCTGCCGCCAGTCCTGCATCCCGTGAATCTCGTCCCGGTCGAAGAAAGGCACAAGATCGCGCTTGGCGAAGGGAAAGAAGTCCTGCTTGATGCGATCCACCAGTTGCGTGATGCGCCCCTGCTGATTGTCGTGGCGGGAGTAGCTGAGGAACAGGTCGTATTTCATGCCGGCTTTCTCCTTAATCTGTCCGCGATCCCTGTGGCCGACGGCGGCGCGGCCCGCCCCCAGCTGAATCGAGTGCGCAACCCTGGAGTGGAGAATCCCAACCAGTCTATCGCCCGCCTATGCGAGAGGACAAGGACAATCGCCGCTCTGATTACGATCCCAGCCGCGAAGATTGTACTGTTGCTCTGCGGGTTTTGCGTAGTAGACTGATTCTTCAAATTCCAGGCCACTGGTTTTGGTTGCAAAACCAGAGGAGAGCGGAGAAGAGCATGATTCTGGTCACGGGTGATGTGGTTCTCGATCACAATGTGTACGAAGGCGGCAGGCTGGAGCCTGACGATCCCAGCGGCAATGGCTCCTACTACCGGCCGATACCCGGCGGCGCCATGCTGATCCACGGGCTGTTGAGTGCTCTCGACCCCCGCTGCGTGCGTTTCGGGATTGGGCAAACAACGGTGGAGCAGTTGCAGCCCTGGCCCAGCCAGTTCCATGCCCAGGCGCTGTGGCACGCGGTGGACAACCTGAAAAAGGAGACCGGCCGGCATTGGGCGCTGGAGCGGTATCTCGGCTACGGCGGGAACCAGGGCGGAAACTATCCCGGCAAGCCCGCGCCTGACCTCAACGAAACCACGCCGCGGATTCTCGTTCTCGACGATGGCGGCCTGGGATTTCGGGATACCGAGAGTTGCTGGCCGGCCGTACTGAAGGGCGAGCGTCCGGAGGGGCTGGAGTGGGTGATTCTGAAGATGTCGCGTCCGCTGGCCCAGGGCAAACTGTGGAAGAGCCTGATGGGCGAATCGTGGCGCAAGAGATTGATCGTGATCGTCAGCGCCGATCAGTTGCGCAGCGAAGGCTTGCGCGTGGCCGGAGGGCTCTCCTGGGAAAGCTCCGTGGACGACATCGTCGAAGAGTTGGAATCGAACCGAGGGTTGCGCGATCTGGAGCTATGCCGCCATCTGATTGTCACCCTGCGCAGCGACGCCGCACTCTGGCTCGATCAGACAGCCGGTGAAGAAGAGGCGCACTGCAAGCTGGTCTTCGATAGAAAGTTCTGTGAAGGGGAGTGGCAAGAGAAAAACAAGGCATGTAAGGCGTATGGGTTTCAATCCACCATTACCGCATCGGTGGCCTGGGAGTTACTGCAAGCCATCCGGGCGAAAGAAGCTCCCGAGGGCAAGGACAAGCCTGCCATCGACCAGGCCGACTTGACCGCGGGACTTGCGGCAGGCACTTCCACCAAGCGTTTTCTATTGGAATATGGGCATGGGCCGGCCAAAGAGCCTCCCGCTTTTCCTTTCGCGCAGGCCGCCGATTTTCTGAAGAAGAAAATCGAGAATCTCAGCACGGACGCGGAATTTGCCTTTACCAGCGCCGAAGTGCGCTGCAGAAAAGGAAGATGCTACAAGGGCGGCCTTACGCTGAATAAAGGCGATTGGACGATTCTTGGGCTGGTCTCGCCCTGGCATATCAAAAACTCCACCAAGGTGTCTCTGGAGCCCGCGCGCCGGGTGGCGCGGCTTGGCCCCGACAAACTCCCCGGAGTTCCCTGCGCCACCTTTGGGTATCTGCAAACCTTTGACCGGCGGGAGATCGATTCGCTGCGCACCGTCCGTCAACTTATGCTCATGTACAGCGAAGTGCCGGTTCGCAAGCAGCCTCTTTGCCTGGGCGTCTTCGGCGCGCCGGGCGCAGGAAAATCCTTCGGCCTGAAACAAATCGCCACCGGCGTCTTTGGACCGAAGACTCCGATCCTGGAGTTCAACCTCTCGCAATTCAATGGCGTCGAGGACTTGATTGGAGCCTTTCATCAGGTCAGGGACAAAGTTCTCTCCGGCGACACGCCCGTCATCTTCTGGGACGAGTTTGATTCCGACAAGTTTGAATGGCTGAAGCACTTTCTCGCGCCGATGCAGGACGGAGCCTTTCAGCAGGGCCAGGCCACGCACTTCCTCGGCAAGTCCGTCTTCATCTTTGCCGGGGGCACAAGTTATACTTTCGACCACTTCAGGGCCAACATCGATGATAAAGATCTTAAGATCCAGGAAGATTTCAGGCTCAAGAAAGGCCCTGACTTTATCAGCCGCCTCTCCGGGTATCTCGACATCGTCGGCCCAAATCCGCGTGAGGTTCAACCGGGAATGCTGCCCGACCGGGAGTATCCCGTGCGCCGCGCGATGCTGATCCGCTCCTCGCTGGAGCTGGGCGATAAGCCGCTGCAAATCGAACGGGGCCTGCTCAGCGCGCTGCTATCTGTCGGCCGCTATCGCAACGGCGCGCGCTCGCTGAACAAACTGGTCACCTATATCAAGGAACGCGGCGGAATGCCCTTGCGCCGCGCCTTCCTTCCGCCCGACGAGATTCTTGCGCTGCACGTGGAAAATGTGAAGGAGTTTCATGAGATCACGCAAAAATACGCGGAGTTTTTCGCGCAGGCCGATGTGCTCGGTCCCATCCTCCACCAGGATTACCTGGAATCGCTGAAAGAGTTTTCAGAGGAGGAAAGGGCGAAGAAACCGAATAATATGCCGTGGGATAAACTCCCGATGGATGTCAAGGAATCGAATTACGCGGCTGCGTTAAGAATTCCGGAGATTCTTGAATTGGCCGGCCTCGCCCTGGCGGAAGGAACAGACACCTCACACGAGGTATGCGAGACGATCGAGAAGAATATTGAGATGATGGCCGTGGCCGAGCACGGCGGCTGGGAGGAGCAGAAGCGGATCTACGGCTGGACCTACTCCGCGCACCGCAATGATGCCGCACTGCGCCACAATTGCCTGGTTCCCTTCGACAGGCTTCCTCCTAATAACCGGGGGCTTGACCGCAATACGATCAGAAAATACCCGAAGTATGCGAAGGCCGCCGGCTACCAAATCGTGCAGGCGGCAAAGCCGGCAAATGCCTGAAGAACGACGTGAGCGGCTGAACAGGATGCGGAATTGGGTCTGTTTTCAGGCGAATCCTACGAAAAGAAACCCGCAGAGGCTATAGCAACGTTTTTTTGTTGCATTTACGGCACGACTGAACAGGCTGCGAAAAAACTCGTTCTGGTGGTAGGCCGGGGATTTATCCCCGGCATTAGCCAGTGGAATCAGCGGTGGCTTTAGCCACTGAGGTATGCTTTTCGGACTTTGAATTCGGAAACAGGCCTTTTCCGCAGCTTCTGAAGTCGTGCCCTGACACTTCTTGCAACCCCGAATGCGTTTTTCCAAAGCCTGTAAATCCAATTTGAATTGCTCAGTCTTCATCGGTGAAGGCTGAGCGCTTCAAACGCTCCGTCCCATACGCGCAGGATGGGGCGATTCCGCTCCCGCGCGTACTCGACAATCTCGCCAGTTCCCCCGCGGCCGCCGGTCGGCTCGCCATCCCAAACGGCGATGAGCAGGTCGCAATGATCCACCACATACCGGCCCGCCTGGGCGTAAGCATCGCGGCGAAGTTCTGCCTGGCCGCCCGCATCCTGCCGCTCATCCCGAATGAGGCGCGTGCGCAGAAGGACCGGCTTGGCGCATCGGCTGAGCAGCTCCGCAAACTCCGCGCGCGACTCCCCGGTGGCAAAGTCTTCGAGATAATCTTCCAGAGCCAGGGGAATCACCGCATTGAGACGCGCATCGGGAGATTCGAGCACGGCCCGCGCCACCACGCGATCCGCTCCTTCCGCCAGCGGACTCACCGCGCAATACGAGATCGGAGCCGTCCCTGCCTGCCGGCCGTCTTCGATCTTCTTCCGCAACCTAGCTGGGAACAGCTTCCCGGCCTCGGCGTCGATGGCCCTCTTCACCAGCGCCTCCACCGCCGCCGGATCGTCTAGCCTGCGATGGCCGGTTACGCCGATGCGAATGCAGTGCAAATTCGCTTCAGATTGAGACATCGTTCTCCCATACTGGTAGTGTCATTATTCCTTATAACATCAGATGGTTGGCCACTTCTTCCACTGCGCCAGAACTGACTCCTGATTGAGCGCGCCTGCCTGCCCGCGCGGCAAAGCCGGCCGTGCTGTACACCCTGGCCCAGCTTCAATTACTATCGTCAACATCAACCGGGTTCTGCAATTCAAGAATAGGAAATACGGCTACCCCTCTACCACTTCACAGGTGCGACCATGTCCACGCCCAATCCCGCTCTCCCTTCTTCGCAGCTCCGCGACCGGGTCTTCGTCAGTTACAGCCACCTCGATGCGCAGTGGCTGGACAAGCTCCGCGATTATCTTCAGCCCGACATCCGCAACGGCCGCATCGACTACCGCGACGACCGCAACCTGGTTGCCGGCGATGACTGGTATCGGGAGATTGCCGGCTACATTGCCCACGCGCGCGTGGCTGTCTTGCTGGTCTCCCCCAACTTTCTCGCCTCCAGTTTCATCATGGAAAAGGAGCTTCCCCTCATTCTGGAAGCCAAGAGACAGGCGGAGGCCGAGGGTCAGGGGCTGACCATTCTCTGGGTTCCGTTGAGCGGAACTTACTATGGCCCCAATGCCGTGCCAGGCGCGGAGCGCGTAACCCGCTTCCAGGCTGTTTGGGAGGCGAACCAGCCGCTGGACGCCTTTCCGGAGAAGAGCAGGGCAGAGCATCTGCTCGACCTGTGTAAGCAGATCAGCAGGCTGGTGAATCCGGCCCCCCACCCCAACAACCTTCCCTTCACGCCGCTGGGCAAGCTGTTGAAAGGCCGCGAAGGCGACCTCGCCCGGCTCGATGGGCAACTCCGCCTGCATGGCTCCTCGGCGATCGTCCAGCCCCAGGCGGTCAGCGGCCCGGGCGGCATCGGCAAGACGCGCCTGGCCGTCGAATACGCCCGCCGCCACGAGGGAGACTTCACGGCGCTGCTGTTTGTCTCCGCCGGCTCGCCCTCCGATCTCCACACAAATATGGCCCGGCTGAGCGCCTCCGACGGAGCGCTCGACCTGACCGAATATAAGTCGGCCTCGGAAGAAGAGCAATACGCCGCGGTCATTCTCTGGCTGCAACAGAACAAAGGCTGGCTGCTCATCCTGGACAACGTGGATACCAAGGAAGCCGTCGCCGCGGTGCAGAAACTCGTGGCCAAACTGACTGGAGGCCATGTCCTTGTCACTTCGCGCATCACGATGTGGGGCGGAGGCATTCCCAGGTTTCCGCTCGATGTGCTTTCTCCCGATGCCGCCGTCGAGCTTCTGCTTGAAAAGGCCAACAGCCTGCCGCGCACGCCGCGCCCGGACGACG
The DNA here is from genome assembly GCA_964595845.1 of uncultured Occallatibacter sp. Lineage (GTDB taxonomy): Bacteria > Acidobacteriota > Terriglobia > Terriglobales > Acidobacteriaceae > Telmatobacter. The sequence goes on from CAZQRX010000014.1 coordinate 36,173, forward strand.
CGGAGCAAGCCCGCCTGCTCGCCGAACAGTTGGGCTATCTGCCCCTGGCCCTCACTCATGCCGCGGCTTATGTCGGCGAATCGGACCTGGCCTTTGACGACTATATGAGGGAGTTCGACGATGCCCTCCAATTTCACGAGGAAGAGGTGATCGAATACGATCCCGAATATGCCCTCGATCCGGCTGCGGTCAAGATTCTCAAAACCGTCGCCACCACTTACTTCATGTCGATCGATCGGCTTGGCCCGGTGGAAAAGGCCATCCTGCGCGCCGCCAGTTTTCTTGCTCCCGCTCCCATTCCTATCGCCATGTTTGCGGAGAGCCCCGATGAAATGAAGGCCCTGGTGGAGCTTTGGTGCGAAGAGACCGCAGAGCCAGGTGACAGCAAACCGGTGCGCGATGCCGTCAAGGAACTGGTCCGCTATTCATTGATAGAACGGAATACGGATCTCTTCACGATTCACCGCATGGAGCGGCTGGTACTGCGCGCCAAGGTGAGCAAGGACCGCGCGCCCAATTGGATTGAAGCCACCCGCGCGGCATTGATTCACTACGCCCCCGACGAAACGGCGGAGAATCCCAGCACCTGGCCGGTCTGGGATCTGCTGCGCCCTCACGCCGAAGCTCTCGTGAATTTGGCCAAAGCTGACAATCGAGTCAAGCCAAATCTCGACCTGCTGAACGCTTTGGGAAATCTTTACTACGGAAAAGGACTTTACGCTCAGAATCGGCTTATCGATGAATTTGCGCTGGAAATAGCTCTGCAAACACACGGGGATGCTAGCTCGGAATATGCGGACCGGTTAATGAATTATGGGGAAACCCTCCGCGTTCTGGGAGAGTATTCCAAGGCTGAAGCGGCCTTCAGAAGCGCTCTGGCGATTCGAGAGATACAGAATGGGCCTTCGAGCAAACCGGTAGCCGAGAGCCTGAATTATGTAGCAATTTCGATTGGAAGGCAAGGGAGAGCCGGAGAGACCGAGGAGTTGCTTCGCAGGGCGCTCGCCATCTATGAGAAAGATCCGGATTCGAATAAGGGTGGGCTCTGCAAGGTTCTCAACAATCTCGGCAATGTCCTCATCGGAAAGGGATCCCTGGATCAAGCGGAGGCATATTGCACAAGATCCCATTCGCTTTATGAAGAAACTTATGGAAGCGATCATCCGTTGACGCTGATCGGAGCTAGTAATCTGGCAGGCATCTATCAAAGAAAGAAAGATTACGCAACGGCGGAGTCCATGTACCGCAGATTGCTGGAAGCGACGGAACGCGTACTGGGACCGGAACATCCCAACACACTGGATCGGGCCAGCAATTTGGCCCATTTGCTACAGGAAAAGGGGGACAACGCGGCGGCGGAGTTATTACACCGGCGGGTGCTGGAGGCAAGAGAGCGGGTGCTTGGACTTGAGCACCCGGATACCCTCGCGAGTATGGAAATACTTGCCGATCTGTTGAAAGCCAAGGGGGATTTGGCCGGCGCAGAGCCTCTGTACAGCCGTCTGCTGGATGCGCGAGATCGCGTGCTGGGGCCGAATCATCCGGATACGCTCTCTGCCGTCAATAACCTGGCTAATCTGTTCCAGGCCAAAGGCGACACGGCCGCCGCTGAGCCGTTTTTCCGCCGGGCTCTGGAGGCAAAAAGAAATGATGGAAATACGGAGCAGCCAGAATTCGCCGTTGACTTGAACAATCACGCGCTTCTGCTTCGCAAACAGAAACGCTACGATGAGGCGGATGAATTCCTGCAACGCGCCATCGGCATCGATGATCGCGTCACTCCTCCAGACAGCCCGGTCCACGCTCACCGGCGCAATAATCTGGCAATCGTGTATATGCTCGCCAATCGGCTGGAGGAAGCCATGCGCCGGAACGCGGAGGCATGGACGCGCAAAGCCAGCCTGATCGATGTGACAACCGGCCGGATACTCTTTGCCCGCGTTGCTCTCTGCTGGCTGCAAAACGCCGATGCAAGCCTATATTCTGGCCAGTTGCGAACGCTTCTCTCCCAGCCTGACCTTCCCTGCATGGGCAACATCATACGGCAATGGGATGCGGCCGACATTCTCGATGAACTGCATTCCCGGCTTACGCCGGAACAGGCCGATTTCCTCGCAGCTCTCGTCGCGGCTCTCAATGAGCCGTCCAAGGCCGCCGATCTTGAACGCTTCGATCTCTGGCGTTCCGCAACGCCGCTGCCTCTGGATACTCCCTGGCCAGATGGCCTGTGATGGGAGAGCACGGCGGATTCCAGACGATCTCTGAATGCCCTGGGAAGGGTCTATGGCGGCGGGGATTGGATTATCGATAACCGCCGCTTGAACGCTTGTTTACGCGAGCGCTTACTTTCCCAGCAGCCTCACCACGTGGTTCACGATCATCAGATCCTCGGCCGGCGGAATCACACGCACGGTCACAGGCGAGTGCTCGCTGGAGATGACGGCTTCGCCGCGAACGTTGTTGCGCTGAGGATCGAGGACAATCCCCAGAGCGCTCAGCCCCGCGCAGATTTCGGCGCGCGCGGCAATGTCGTTTTCGCCGATGCCGCCGGTGAAGACCAGCATATCCAGCCCGTCCAACTCCGCCACATAGCTGCCAATCCACTTAGCGATCGTCCATGTGAATTTGGCTACTGCAAGTTTCGCTTTGGCGTTGCCTGACTGGATGGCCTCACGCAAATCGCGCATGTCGTTTGAGAGCTCGCTTACGCCTAGCAGGCCCGCCTTCTTGCTGGCCACCGATTCCAGTTTGTCGGCTGCCTCCGCGGCAGTGACGCCCGTCTCGGCAATCTTGCGCAGAATGAATAAGAGCACGCCGGGATCGATGTCCCCTGTTCGCGTGCCGCTGATGATGCCGCCGGTGGGCGTGAGGCCCATCGAAGTGTCCAGGCACTGGCCGTTGCGGATGGCGGTAATGGACGCGCCGTTGCCCAGGTGAGCGACGATCAGCTTCTTCGGCACGTGGGGCTGCAACTGATAGACGATGGATTCGTAGGAGATTCCATGCGCGCCGTAGCGGCGCACGCCCATCGCGGAATACTCCTCCGGGATGGGCATGTGCGTCACCACTTCGGGCATGGTGCGATGGAAGTACGAATCCAGGCAGACAAAGTTGGGCACGTCGGGAAACAGCCGCAGCGACTCGCGCATGATGTAGCAGGCGATGGGCGTGTGCAGCGGCGCAAAGGCGGTGTACAGCTCCATCTCGTCGATCAATTCAGGCGTGATGAGCTGATTCTCCTGCACCGTCGGGCCGCCGCAGACCATGCGATGGCCGATGGCCACAGGCGCGGGAAAATCGCCGGAGTGGAGCGCGTCGGCCACCAGCTTGAAGGCCACGGCGCGTGTGGGCAGCGCCGGCGTCTGATCGACAAGCTTGTTGCCTTCGGCGTCCTTGATCCAGAACTTGCCGAGATCGGTGCCGATGCCGTCCACCGCGCCCTCGTGGAGCTTGGCGCGCTGGCCGTCGCCGGCTTCATAAACGGAGAACTTGATGGAAGAAGAACCGCTGTTCAAAACCAATACGGGCAAAGAAGACATTCGTATAATCCTTTGAGGTTGGGGCTGAACGGGTCAGCGGAGTTAGCGTTGTTAGCCGCGTTTTGAGCGGTTCAGCGGTGTTAGAGAATTCAATCCTTCAGAGTTCATAGACGACATTGGCTATGCCACCTTACGCAGGGATCTCACGCTGCGCCAATCCGCGCCCGATCCACGCGAAAACAAAGAGCGTTACGCCTACGACCCAAGCGCCCAGACTGAATGACCCCGGAGCGTAATGCACAATCGCAACGCCACCCCCAACAAGAATCGCGCTCAGCGGAATAAACATACGCATGCCATACAAAAAAGTAAATGGCAGGTAATGCGCTCCCAGAATAATCATGAAAGCAGGGTAAAACAGATTCAGGTGAAACTCGGCAACAGGCACAAGCAGCAGCATACAGATTGGCAAAGTGAATGCAATCTGCATGGCAAGATGTCCCAATGGATTCCCGCTCTTCAAAGACGCAGGTCTGCCGCTTAAACGCAGAACCAGTTGAATGGCCGGAAAGATGAAAAACCCGCCGATCACCAACTCGAGGATCGCGGCCCGTGGAGTATCCCAGGTTGCAAGAGACGCCGACGCCAACCAGAGCGCTGATAATAAAAGTTGCCCCCAAAAGCCCCCAATAAAAACAGTTCGCATCTCTCTTTGAGCGTCTTCTACCAGCATCTTCGAGCCTCCCTGCTCATTGCGGACAGTTTGCGGTTTGATGTTGTTTCCCACCCTAGCCGCAACAGCAAGAACGCGGCGAGGATGGGGCGCCCAAGGTTTGTGGATTCCCCGTTCCGAAAATCGAGACCTGTGGCACCCGGTGTGTGGGATTCAAAAACCTTATTTCTGCGAGCCGAAGGCCTCTGGCCCCACCGCAGGTGGTGCCCAGCGCCAGTTGCGAATTTCCGGCAGATCGTCGCCGTTTTCCGCCACATACAGTTTATGCCGCTGGATGGCCTCGGAGTACCACTGCTCGGCCGCGTCGGCCTGACCGCGGAGCCGCGGCACACGCTTGATCGCGTCCAGCGCCAATTGGTAGCGGTCGATGTTGTTGAGCACGCACATATCGAAGGGTGTGGTCGTTGTGCCCTCTTCCTTGTAGCCGCGCACGTGAAGGTTATCGTGATTGTGCCGCCGGTAAGTGAGCCGGTGAAGCAGCCATGGGTAACCGTGGAAGGCAAAGACCGTCGGCGTCCTGGGCGGGAAGATGCGGTCGTAGTCCTCGTCCGACAGGCCATGCGGATGTTCTCCCGGCGGTTGCAGCGCCATCAGGTCCACCACGTTGACCACGCGAATTTTCAGGTCGGGCGCAAGCGTGCGCAGCAGAACCACGGCGGCCAGCGTCTCCAGCGTGGGCACGTCGCCTGAGCAGGCCATCACCACATCGGGCGAGCCCGCGTCGTTCGAAGCCCACGGCCAGATGCCCATCCCGGTGGTGCAGTGAGCAACGGCTTCGTCGATAGTCAGCCACTGCGGAGCGGGCTGCTTGCCGGCGACAATCAGGTTGATGTAATTCTTGCTGCGCAGGCAGTGATCGGCCACCGAGAGCAGCGTGTTCGCGTCCGGCGGCAGATAGACGCGCACCACTTCGGCCTTCTTGTTCATCAGGTGATCGATGAAGCCTGGATCCTGATGACTGAAGCCGTTATGGTCCTGCCGCCACACCAGCGAGCTCAAAAGATAATTCAGCGATGCGATCGGCTTGCGCCACGGAATATGCCGCGTCACCTTCAGCCACTTGGCGTGCTGGTTGGCCATCGAATCGATGATGTGAATGAAGGCTTCGTAGCAGGAAAAGAAGCCGTGTCGTCCGGTCAACAGATAGCCTTCAAGCCAGCCCTGGCAGCAATGCTCGCTAAGGATCTCCACCACCCGACCGGTCTGTGACAAATTCTCGTCCACCGGCAGCGTCTCTTCCATCCACTCCTTGCCGGTCCCGGTAATCACGTCCTGGAGGCGGTTGGAGGCCGTCTCATCCGGCCCGAAGACGCGGAAGTTCTTCTGCTCCTTGTTGGCCTCCATCACGCCGTGCAGCAGTTGCCCCAGAATGCGCGTCGATTCTACGTCCTTCGCTCCGCGGCCTTCAATCTTTACGGCGAAGTCGCGGAAGTTGGGCATCTTCAGGGCTGCGAGCAGCAGTCCGCCGTTGGCGTGCGCGTTCATTCCCATGCGCCGCCGCCCCTTGGGGGCAATCTCGGCCAGCTCCGCGCGGAATGCGCCCTTCTCGTCGAAGAGTTCCTCGGGCTTGTAGCTGCGCATCCAATCTTCCAGTAGGCGCATGTGCTCCGGTTTTTCGCGCAGTTCACTGAACGGAACCTGATGCGCGCGCCATGTGCCCTCCACAGGCTTGCCGTCCACGAACTTTGGCCCCGTCCAGCCCTTGGGCGTGCGCATAATCAGCATCGGCCACGCCGGCCGCTCCAGGGTTTCGCCCTTGGCCGCGGCCTCGCGGGCGGACTTTTGGATTGCGGCGATGCGGTCGAAGATCGTGTCGAAGACCGCCGCGGCCTGCTGATGCATCGTCAGCGGATCGTCGCCTTCCAGCGTGAACGGCTCGTAGCCGTAGCCGCGCATCAGGCTCTCCAGCTCGGCGTGCGGAATCCGCGCCAGCACCGTGGGGTTCGCGATCTTGTAGCCGTTCAGGTGCAGAATCGGCAGCACCGCGCCGTCGGTCGCCGGGTTGATGAACTTGTTCCCATGCCAGCTCGTCGCCAGCGGCCCGGTCTCGGCCTCGCCGTCGCCCACCACGCAAGCGACGATCAGGTTGGGATTGTCGAAGGCCGCCCCATACGCATGCACCAGCGAGTAGCCCAGCTCGCCGCCCTCGTGAATCGACCCCGGCGTCTCCGGCGCAACATGGCTGGGAATCCCATACGGCCAGCTGAATTGCCGGAAAAGCCGCTTGATTCCGTCGGTGTTCTGCTCGATATGCGGATAAATCTCGCTGTACGAGCCTTCCAGATAGGTGTTGGCCACAAGTGCGGGTCCGCCGTGCCCTGGACCGATGATGTACATCATGTTCAGGTCGCGCTCGCGGATCAGCCGGTTCCAGTGCACGTAAAGAAAATTCAGCCCCGGTGTGGTGCCCCAATGGCCCAGCAGGCGCGGCTTCACGTCGTCCAGCGTCAGCGGGCGCTCCAGCAGCGGGTTGTCTTTCAGGTAGATCTGGCCCACGGAGAGATAATTGGCGGCGCGCCAGTAGGCGTTCATCTTAGCCAGGAGTTCCGGGCTCAGGGGGCCGTTGCTTGTTGCTTCGTTCATGGTTCACCTCGCAAGGGAAAGACAGGGTAACATTCCAGCCTATCAGCCAAATGTTACAGCCTGGATGATTCGAGTCACAAGCGGGCCAGAACGGCAATTCATTCTAGAAATAGCGCTTCAATTTGAGGATTTGCGATTCATACCCGTACCACAGCGCGGAAGCCACCACGGTCGTAGCCGCCAGCCGCAGCGCCACCACCGCCAGAATGCCCGCCGCGCCATACCCATACATGCGCGCGTCAAACCAGCCGAAATACACGAAGACCATGATGTGCGTCATGTAGAGGCCGTAGCTGATGCGGCCATAGAAGGCCAGCGGCCCGCTCCTCAACAGTGCGCTGACCGGGTTGCGCGCGCCGGTCGAGGCAATCAATGCCAACGCCGCTCCGCCAAATCCCAGCGCCAGCGCCGTATCCAGCAGCGAAGTCCCCCCGGCCACCGTAGCGGCAGCCGCAATGCCCAGAACAAACGCGCCCAGGCCCATCCACAGCCAAACCCGCCGCGCCAGCGGCAGCGTATAAAGCCCCAGCGCCAGCAGGCTGCCGATCGCGATGCCGTCCAGCTTGATCAGCGTGTGCGAAGGCAGCCCCCACAGCCAGACCGGGTTCAAATGGCGCAGCAGCGGCGAGCAGATCAGCGCGACCAGCAAAACCCCCGCCAGCATCCACGGCCGCCGCAGCCAGCGCACCACCGGCGCCCAGAAAAAGTAATACTGCTCTTCCACCGCCAGCGCCCACGTCGGCCCCAGCGCCGCCGGCAGCGTCAGATGAAAGAGATTCTGCACACAGAAGAGGTAAGCCCACCACGGAGCGGCCTTGATGGCCTCCAGCGGATAGGGGCCGACGAACCAGTCCGATTGCGCATAGACCACCACCAGCACCAGCACATAAACCGGCCAGATGCGCAGCGCCCGCCGCGCATGGAAGTTGTGGAAGTAATGCGGCTTGTCGCGCGCGCTGAGCAGGTTCGAGGTAATCAGAAAGCCGGATAGCGCAAAGAAGAGAATGACCCCCGCCCATCCCCACTCCACCGCGCCGTGCAGGCGGGTCCGCTCCAGTTGCTTGTAGTCGCAGTGATAGAGCACCACCGCCAGAATCGCGAGACCCCTCAGGCCGTCGAGTTCCGGCAGATAAGTGGGCAGCCAGGTTGGGCGTTGTATGGGCACGATAGCCTGTCAGCGAATGAGCGGAGTTAGCAAATGAGCGGAGTTAGCGGAGTTAGCGTTGTTAGCAGACGCCCCATCCTTCGCGCTCTTTGCGAAGGGTGGGAAACAACAAACTCCAATCCAGCAAGAAAAACTAGTCCCTAGTCCCTTAGTCCTTAGTCCCTTAGTCCCTAGTCCCTCGCGCTTCACCCCGTAGCCAACTGCTTGGCCCGCTCCGTAGC
>CAZQRX010000015.1:0-40628 GCA_964595845.1 uncultured Occallatibacter sp.
CGCCGCCCGGAGAGCACCAACTGCACGCGCCGTACTGGATCACCAGCGAAGCCGCCCGCGCCGCCGTGCAGCCCTTGCGCTGGCAGGCCGACGCGGCGCTGACCGGCGTGGACACGGTTCTGGCCGACGACCCGCTGCTCACCGACCGTAGCGGATTGCGCCGCCGCCGTCCGCTGCTGAGAATTGTCTTGGACTCGGCGCTGCGCATGCCACTCGACTGCAAGATGGTGGCCACCGCGCAGAACGATCTGATCATCTTCACCGTCTCCACCGATGAGTCCCGGATCAGCGAACTGCGCCAGCGCGGCGTCCGCGTCGAAGTTCTGCCAGCCGAAACCGGGGTCCCCGGCGACAGGTCTTCGTCGCCGGGGTGGCAAGCTGGCCGCGTCCCGCTCGGCAAGGTGCTCGACAAACTCGGCGAAGAGGGTATCCTCACCCTGCTCGTCGAGACCGGCACGCGTCTGAACACCGCTCTGCTGGCCGCCGGTTTGGTGGACCGCATCCACCTCTTCGTCTCCCCGCAGATCATGGGCTCGGACGCCGTGCCCGCCTTCAAAGGCATGGCCAGCGCCATCCACATGGCAGAGGTTGAAGTCGAGCGCTACGGCAACGATCTGGGACTTTGTTCACTGCTCCGCGATCCGTGGCCCCCGACCCCTTAAAATAAAGCCATGTTCACCGGCATCATTGAAGTGACGGGCACGCTGGTCGGGTTGGAGAGCCGGGGCGGGGTGCGGCGGATTACTGTCGAGGCTCCGGGCATCGCCGGGCGGCTGCGGGAGGGCGACTCGCTGGGAGTCTCCGGTGTCTGTCTTACTGCGCTTGACGTTTGTCCTACGCTCTTCCACGCCGATCTGGCCCAAGAAACCCTCGACTGCACCTCGCTGGGCGCGCTCGTCGCCGGCGCCAAGGTCAACCTGGAACTGCCTACGGCCGCCGGCAGTCCGCTGGGCGGCCACATCGTGCAAGGCCACGTCGATGGTTGCGGCACGATGACTGCGCTCGACCCGGTCATCCCGGAATCAAACCCCAACTTTGACAAGCAGACCACAGACTGGACGCTCAAGGTCAAAGTTCCCGAAAAGGTGCGCCCCTGGATGGTGCACAAAGGCTCGGTGGCCGTCGAGGGCATCAGCCTTACGATTGCGGAATTTGACGGCGAGACGATCGCCATTGCGATTCTACCGTTGACCTATTGGCGGACGAATCTGCACACTCTCAACGTCGGCGCACCGGTGAATGTGGAGGCGGATGTGCTGGTGAAGCTGGCCCACGCCCAAATGCTGGCCGGGAAGAAGCCCGAGATGGAGCTATCCGAGGCCTGGCTGGTGGCCAGCGGGTTCTGAGCGGGCTGAGGTCACGCCCCCGCCATCGTCGCGGCCTGTTTCACGTCTAACCGATAGAAGCGACGCCTGTCGCGGCTGTCGCCGGCTTCGGGCAATCCCGTATGCTGTAGAGCAAAGAGGTCGTCATGGTCCCAATGCACACTTTCGTCTCGGTTCTTCGCCGGTATTCGCTTGCCATTCTGATTCTGGCCCTGGTGGCCGTTGCGTCCGCGCCATTGAACCGGGCCCAAACCGAGCCCCCCGCGCCGCCCGCCGGGCAGCAGCCCCAGCCGCCGGACCAGGCCACGCCCGATTCAGGCGGTCCCAGCGGCGACACCGGGGTCATCGCACTGCCCAAAAGGAAAGCCAATACCGACAATGTAACGCCGCCCGCGCCAGCCGCACCGGCGATCAAGAATCCCGACGGAATGCCCAGCTTCTCCCTGCGCATCGAGGTTCCCGAGGTCACAGTCGATGTGGGCGTGCTGCTGGAAAAGACCGGCCAGTTTGTACCCAATCTCCAGCCCGGCAACTTCCGCATTTATGAGGATGGAGTCGAGCAGAAGGTCGCCGGCTTCAAGCGCGTTGAGGCCCCCATCACCGCGTTGATGCTATGCGAGTTTGCCCGCACCAACTACAGCTTTGTCTATGACATGCGCAATGCGGCATACACCTTTGCCAATCAGTTGCGCCCTCAGGACTATGTAGCGTTGATGACCTTCGACCTGCGCACGCAGATCGTCACGGACTTCACCCAGGACAAGAACCAGCTTATGGAAGGCATCAACTCGCTGCGTTTGCCCGCCTTCAGTGACCGCAACCTCTTCGACGCCCTCTATGAGGCCGAGGACCGCCTCAGCCGCATCGAGGGGCGCAAGTACATCATCCTGATCGCCTCCGGCCGCGACACGTTTTCCAAGCTGACTCTCGATAAGATTTTGCAGAAGGTCAAATCCACCCCCGACGTGACCATCTTCGCCGTCTCCACCGGCGGCGGGGAGCGCGCAATGACCGAAGGCCGCGGCGGAATGAGGGGTCAGATGCGCGATATGGACTATCTGCAGGCCGACAACGAGATGAAAACCTTCGCCAAACTCACCGGCGGCGTATGGTTCAACCCCCGTTTTGCCGGGGAGATGCCGGATATCTTCAAGCAGATTAACCAGACCATCCGCTCCAAGTACCAGTTGGTCTACCACCCGACCAACGCCAAGCAGGACGGCAGCTATCGCAAGCTGCGCGTGGAACTGGTCGACAACGAGGGCCACCCTCTCCGCATCCAGGACGAAAAGAACAAGCCGCTCAAGTACGACATCATCGCCCGCGAAGGCTACCGTGCCAGACAGGAAGTGGAGTAGGAGCAGAAGACGGGGCCGGGCAGCGCTAAAACGCAAACGCTGTGACACGCCGGCCAGCGGTTGCGCTGGGATCGCCGCTGGCCGCGTATATTGCAGAAATATCGGCGATTATTTCACGAACTCAGCGATCAAGCCCCCGAAATACACCACGACCAGGAGCACCGTCACTGTTCCCACCGCCCAGAGTGAGATACGCAGCAAGGGTTCGATCTTGGTGACCTTGGCAATAATGGCCTCCTGCGCGGCCTTTTCGTGCTGAAAGGCATCGTCCAGGTAAATCTGGTCGTCTTCGTCGCGGGTCAAGCTGGTGCGATAGACAAAGAGAGCGATCGCGATCAACGCCAGCACTCCCCAAATGATCAACATCACCGGATAGAACATCATGAATCCACCTCCAAAGATTTCTCAGCCCCGACACGGGCGGAATCCAATCAATTACACGGCTCCGTCCTGCGAAAAAGCCATCTGGTTGATCATCATACCCCCAAATGCGTGCCGCTGGGGAGATAAATTATCACAGGTTCCTGAGCCGAGCCACGCGCGTTTCGCTCCTAGCCAGCTCTGTCCCGGACTGAGAAGTCGATCGCAGCTCCAAGGCCCGACGCTTCTGCGACTTTCCCCTATTCCGTTGCATCCAATGAAACGGAGTCGCTTGCGGGGCCTTGTATCCCCGCTCGCGGAGCGGTAGAGTTAAGTTTCCGGCAAGTAGTTTACATTCTTAGGAGAATTCATGGCCACAGCAACCGTTACCCCCGCACAGGAAACCGTCAAGAAGGCGCCTCTCACCCTGACACCCCCGGCCATCGCCAAGGTTCGCGAGATCATGGCCACCCAGGATCCATTGCCCGCGGGGCTGCGCATTGGAGTAGTCGGCGGCGGCTGCTCCGGCTTTCAGTACTCAATGGCCTTTGAGAACCAGGCCGGCATGATGGACAAGGTCTTCAGCTTCGAGGATCTGAAGGTCTTTGTTGACGCCACGTCGCTGATGTACCTGAACGGCTGCACCGTGGATTACGTCGAGACCCTGGAAGCCGCCGGCTTCAAGTTCGACAACCCCCAGGTGAAGAGCACTTGCGGCTGCGGCTCGTCTTTCAGCACGTAACAACCGGCACGCCGGCCGGCTTTTCAGTTTGGTTCGCTCCTGCGGCAAGGCCCGCCCCGTTTGTGGGGGCGGGCCTTGTTGCATTTGAGCTTTCGCTGGAACTACTGTGATGGCGTGGGCGGGGTGGGCTGCGGATTATTCTGCATGGGAATATTCTGCATAGGATTCTGCATAGTATTGCCCCCGATGCCGTTATTTCCACCGATGCCGGTATTGCCTCCGATGCCGTTGTTGCCTCCAAGGCCCGTGTTGCCGCCCTGCATCATCAGTTGCTCGACGATCGGATCGTAGACAAACTCCCACTCATTGTAGTGGTCCTTCGTCTTGTAAATCAGGATGGATTTCTTGGGGCTATTGGGAGAGAAGCCGATGATGCCGACTCCGCCGAAGGTCTGGCCGGTCTGGCCGCTGAGGCCAGTGCCGGTGGCGCCGTTCGTGCCGTTAGGATTGTTGGGGTCCACCGGCGGCGCGTTGGGATCGACCGGCGGCGTTTGCGGGTTGAGGCCGTTTCCGGGAGGGATGTTTCCGCCGCTGGGTCCGACGCCGGCAATGGTCGAGCCGCCCAGAGGCACCCCGAAGAAGCCCATCGCCATCGGAGCCTTGTTCTGGCCATAGCGAACTGGCTTCCAATCTTCCTTGCCGGTCGTCGGGTCCGCATACTTCTTGCGCATGAAGCGGATGTTGTTGGTGCCCTTGACCAGCGCATCGACGTTGGGCGGATAAGCCCCGAATTTCTTGTAGTACATCCTGATCCCGCGGATGTACTGCTTGCCGCGATGCATCGTCTCGACTTCGCGGTCGCGCTGAATCTCTTTGGAAATCCTGGGCAGGGCAATGGCCAGCGAGATCGTCAGCAGCGCCACCAGGAAGATGACCGCAACCAGCATATAGCCCTCTTCGGAAGGCTTGGGACGGCGGATTGAGTGCAGGTTCTTCATGTGATTTTGTATGATCAGCCGTCAGCTCTCAGCTTTCAGTCGTCAGCTTTTAGCTGATAGCTGATAGCTGATAGCTGAAAGCTGAAAGCTAACAGCTAATTCGCCTGCAATGGCAGCTTCTGCGTGTTGTTGTATCCCAGGTCGGTCACCTCGACGCTGGCTGGCTGAATGACACCCACCTTGTAGCGGTGGTCCACAACCTCGCCAGTACGGGCGACAAAAATGTCCTCCCCATGGACGAAAAAGGCCTGCAACGATTTGTCCTTGGCCTGGGAGTAGCCGAAGTACTTCAAATCGATCGCCGGCGGAGTGGGTTTTCCGGGCGCAGCCGGGGCAGCGCTCACGTTGGGTTGGCCGGACTGGCCGGGCCGGGCGCTCGCCTCCAGTTTTTCGATGGGTGCTGGCGCCGACTCGGCGGAGAAGATGTTTCTGCCCGTGCCCAGGTACTCGACTGATTCGGTCCGCGCCAGCTTGTCGAGGTGCAGGGCGGGGTCAATGCCGGCGTTGGAGAGCTTCTGCGCATCCTGTGCGGCTGTGGAGGAAGGGGTTGCCGCGGACTTCTGAGTGTTGGCAGGAGCTTTGACAGACTGAGTGGTAACGGGCTGGACAGCTGGAGGCGCGGGAGCTGTGGCGCTTGTAAAGAAATTGTCCTTGATCTCGTAGCCGCCGATGCACGCGATGACCGCAAAAAGCGCGATGACCGTGTACAACTGGCCTTTCTTTTCTGTTCCCAGTTTCATGGCCATCGCTACTCACCCTCCTTTCCGGGAGCGGCTGCCGATTTTGGAGCAGCTTCGCCGGGTTGCGGAGTGGGCGGCAAACCGCTGGCTGCTGCATCCGCCGGCCTCAGCCAGGTGGAGACCTGAAGCCGCAGATTCACCAGCCCACCTTGCTGGCTGGACAGGGTCAAGCCGCGGATGATGAAGAAGTTCCGGTCACGCTCCAGGCTGTTCACAAAGCGCATAATCTGCGGATAGCTGCCGGTGATGCTCGCGTCCATGGAAATCTCTGTGAGATCGGCGCCGGGCTTGCCTTGCGTGTACTGCACCCTGGTGAGCCGCACGCCTGAACTGACCTCCAACTCGCCAATGCGGCGGTCGATGGAGGAGTAGTTGGGCGGGATTCGTTTGTCGTTGAAGGCCTTCATCTGGGCCCGGGAGTTAGCAACGCGCTTGTCCAGGCCGCGCAGGGGGGCGGTTTGCAGGTCGAGAGCCTTCAACTCAAATTGCTTGGCGACCAGCGCGTCGCTGGAGCTGCCGTTGGTGGCTTCCCAGTCCAGGCCGAAGCGGATGGAGAGGACGGTGACCGCGACCAGCAGCACGGTAAAGGCAACGTAATGCGAGGTGAGCGGGGAGGTCAGACGTTCGCGCAGGAGGGAAGGGGTTTGGCTGCTGCTCATCGCGGGCCTCCTGCATTGGGTTGGGCGTTGGGATTGGGATTGCGATTCGGATTGTATGGGATGAGCCGCTGAGTTCCGGGCAATGGAAGCCGGCCGGGCGCTTGTCCCGGAGTTGTGGGAATGGGTAGCGGCTGAGCCGCGTGGGGCAGTGCTGCGGGACGCGATAGGGTCGCCGGACTCGGTCGGACGCGCTCTCCGGCGGCTTGGGGCTTCTTCTCCTCTGGTTTCTGTTTCTCCTGCCTCTTTGCCTCCTTGCCTTCCACCGGCGCGGCCGAGTTGTAATCGGCCAGCAGTTCAAAGTTGAAGCGGTTCGAGGCGCTCACCGCCTCCAACCTCTCGTTGGGTCCGCCAGTGGACTCCGAGCTTTCGCTCACGATGTGGGGCAGCAGAAAGTGCCGGGAGTGTTCCAGGTTCTGGACCAGATCGTCGGCGCGGTCGCGCGCTCCTATGACGCGCAGCTTCAGGGTGATGCGGCCGGTCTTGGGGTCGCGCGAGGGTTCCAGGCTGACCACTTGCACGCCGCCCGGCAGGACGGTTTCCAGGTCTTCCATGGCCAGCGTCCAGGAGAAGGTTTTTTCGTCGAAGAGCTGGTTGAGCGCCGCGGCCTGATTGAGCAGAAGGGCGTTGGCCGGCTGGCGCATCATGTTCTGGTAACCCAGCCGCTCCTGGTTGATGGCGTCGATCTGGCTTTGCACGCGCGCTTCGGTGGCGCGCGCCTCTTCGGCCTTCTGGTGAACGGCGCGCAGGCCCAGGCCGAAGGCGATGCCCAGCACCACCAGCACGGCCATCGCGATGCGCAGGCGCTTGAGGGCCGGTCCGAGATCGGAGTAGGGGCGAGTGGCGAGATTGACGGAAATGCGCATCAGTTTGCCCCCGCCAGCGCGCCGACCACGCCGGCCAGGCTCATCAGATTGCCCAGCGGTGTCGCGGCTCCGGTTTCAGGCAGCGGCGCCAGATCGGCCACGGTCAGCTCCGGATCGTCGATCCAGCGAGCAAAGTCCTCCGCCGAACTGTTGCCACCCGCCCCGATGCCGGCGTAGTACAGCAGCCGGGGACGAGCGCCGAGCTTGTCTTCATAGTAAGCCGCGGCCACGGCGATGCCGCGCTGCACCTCGGCCAGCCGCTGCGCCGGCCCTTCGGGCAGGTCGAGGGTGCGATAGAGCAGCAGGTCCTGGCCCTGGGTAACGGAGGTGGTTAGCGCCAGCGCGCCCAGGTTGGCGGCCAGCACCGGCTCGGCGGAATCGATGGCTCCCAAGGCCGCCAGGCTGGTGGGCAGCACGGCGCCCGGCTCGAAGCCGGCCATGCGCACCGCAGCCTCGTACTCTTGCAGGACGGGGCCGGGAATCACGGCGGCCAGCACCTTGCATTCGCTCTTCGTCTCGACCAGAACCTGGTAACTCAATCCGGCGTGCTCCACCTCGAAGGGAACCATCTTGCGCAGCCGGAAGCGCAGCACCGGAATCGCTTCCGCGGCCTTGGTGGGCAGCGAATCGAAGTCCAGAACGAAGATGCGGACGACGGTGTCGGGCACCACCAGCGTAACCGAGCGGGTGCGCGGCGAAACCTGCCCCAGCGCCGCGCGCATCGCGTTGGCCACCAGCTCCGGCGCGCGCAGATTGTGCTCGCCGATGCCGGGAACCAGCGCGCCCTGCGGCAGCGGTTCAAAAGCATAGGCCGGCGGCTTGCCCACGCCCGGCGTTGCCGCGGCCAGCACGCCCTGCGGCGACAGCTCCACCGCCGCCGGCGGTCGCGCGCCTAACTGAGAGCCGGTCTTGCTGAGAATCGAATTCAAGTTCTTAGTTCCTCGACTTCCTTTGTGACGAGCTTTCAGCACTCAGATCTCAGCTTTCAGCGTTGTATCTCTCATTCGTCCAACTTTCCTAACCACAAAAACTAGCCGCAAAAGCTGAAGTCCACATCAAAAAACCGACTGCTAATAGCAAAAACTGAAAGCTGAGAGCTGATAGCTGACAGCTTGCCTCATCTCGACGCCTCGATAAACGTAACCTTGTTGATCTCTTTGAGCGTGGTAATGCCGCGCCGAACACGATCCAGCGCCGATTCGCGCAGAAAGGTCATGCCCTCCTTCTGCGCCAGCTTGCGCACCTCGGAGGTGGGTTTCTTGGCCAAAATGATCTCCCGGATGGGGTCGGTCAAGTCCAGCAGCTCGTGAATCGCCGTTCGCCCGCGGTAGCCGGTTCCGCCGCACTCCATGCAGCCCAGCCCCTCGCGGAATTCAAAGCCGCGCCATTCGGCCGGATTCATGCCGCTGGCCACGAGCTCGGCGTCGCTGTGCAGGACGGGCCGGGCGCAGTACTCGCAGATGGTGCGCACCAGCCGCTGCGCCAGAATGCAGTTCAGCGCGGAGACGAAGTTGTAGGCCTCCACTCCCATATTGATGAACCGGCCCAGCACGTCCACCACGTTGTTGGCGTGGACGGTGGTGAAGACCAGATGCCCGGTCAGCGCCGAGTTGATCGCGATCTGCGCCGTCTCGTTGTCGCGGATCTCGCCCACCAGAATCTTGTCCGGGTCGTGGCGAAGAATGGATCTCAGCCCGCGCGCAAAAGTCAACCCTTTTTTCTCGTTCACCGGAATCTGCGTAATGCCGCGAATCTGGTACTCGACCGGATCTTCGATGGTGATGATCTTATCTTCGTCGCTCTTGATCTCGTTCAGCGCGGCGTAGAGGGTTGTCGTCTTGCCCGATCCCGTCGGGCCCGTCACCAGCACCATCCCGTACGGCTCTCGAATATACGCGCGAAAGCGCCGCAAATCCTCATCGGCAAAGCCCACCACGTCCAGCGTGAGATGGTGGAACTTCTCGCTCATCGACTCCTTGTCCAGCACGCGCAGCACGGCGTTCTCGCCGTGAATCGTCGGCATGATGGAGACGCGGAAGTCGATCAGCCGGTTCTTGTAGCGAACGCGGAAGCGGCCGTCCTGCGGCACTCTCCGCTCGGCAATATCCAGCTCGCTCATGATCTTGATGCGGCTCAGAATCGTGGTGTGATGCTCGCGCGCGATGGGCGCCATCGCCTCCTGCAGCACGCCGTCGATGCGGTACTTGATATGCACGGAGTCGTCGTACGTTTCAATGTGAATGTCCGAGGCTCTCCGCTCCAGGGCGGTGAAGATGGTCGTGTCCACCAGGCGAATGATGGGGCTGATATCTTCTTCGCTGGTCAGCTTCTCGATGGAGATATTCTCGTCAGAGTTTTCGTCGCCGGTGAGCACGTCGAAGGTCAGCCCTTCGCTGGCCTCGTCCAGCACCCGCTGCGATTGCTCGGTCTTCTTCAGCAGGTCGGTGATCTGTGAGAGCGTGGCCACGCGCGGAATGATGCGATGCGAGAGCAGCCCGGCGATCTCATCCAGCACCATCAGCCGCGATGGGTCGCTGACGGCAATCACCAGCGCGTCGCCCTGCTGTTCTATGGGCACGAAGTTGTAGCGGAACATCAGCTCGACCGGCACGGTGCGCAGAAGCTCGTGCTGAATCTTGAAGTTCTTCAGGTCCACGAACTCGGCGTGATAGCGCTGCGCCAAAAGTTCCGCCTGGACGCGCTCTTCCTGAGATCCCGGAAGCGGACCTACGGGTATCGCAATGGGAAGCGAATGTGTGGCTGTAGCCATGATTTACTGACCTCCCGGCGTCTGTCCCAGCGAGAAGATGGGCAGGTAGAGCGAGATGAGAATGAAGACGACCACAACGCCCATCACGATGAGGATCGCGGGCTCAATCAGCGCCAGGGAAGCGGCCAGGGCCGTCGCCACATCCTCCTCAAAAAACTCTGAGACGGAGTTGAGCATCTGCGGCAGCGCGCCGGTCTGCTCGCCCACCGAGATCATCTCGGCGGCCAGATCGGGAAAGATTTTGGTCTGGATCAGCGCATCGGCCAGGCTCTTGCCTTCGCGCACCGTGATGATCGATGTCATCACCGCCTTGGAGACGCGCCGCGAGCTGATCGAGCGGGCCGCGGTTTCCAGCGACGGCACCAGCGGCAATCCGCCGGTCAGCAGCGTCGAGAGCGTGCGCGCAAAGAGCGCCACCTGGTACTTCAGCCAGATCTTGCCGAAGACCGGCAGCCCGATGCGGAAGCCGTCGATGAGGTCGCGTCCCTTGTCGGTAATGGAAAAGCGGTAGGCGCCGAAGGCCGTCCCAACCATGACGAGCAGAATCCAGACAATGTAGTGGCGCAGGAACTTGCCGAAGGCCAGCAGGTCCATCGTCATCGCCGGCAGCTTCGAGCCCATCTGGTCATAAAGCTCGGCAAACTGCGGAATCACAAAAACGAACATGAAGAAGATCAGCCCGCTAACCAGCGTCAGCAGCACGCCGGGATAGATCAGCGAGGCCACCAGCTTCTTGCGGAAGGTGAGCGAGATGCGCTGGAAGCTGACGTAGCGCTCCAGCACCTCCTGCAGGTTGCCCGAGCGCTCGCCGGCCAGCAGCGTGGTGGTGTACATGATGGGAAAGCCGCTCTGCGCCTCAAAGGCCGACGAAAGCGCGTCGCCGGTCTTCACCCGGCCGGCCACATCGTCCAACTGCGCGGCAAAATGTGCGTTCTTCTGGTTCTTGGCCAGCATCTGGATGGAGCCCAGAATCGGCAGCCCGGCGCGAATCAGCGTCAAAAACTGCGAGTTGAAGATGAGAAAGGGTTCCAGCTTGACCTTGCCCCGCTTGAGACCGCCAAATCCCGACCGCGCCTTGACGGAAAAGACGTGATAGCCGGCATGAACAAAGCGGGCGCGCAGCTCCTCGGCGCTCGCCGCCGACTGCGCCTGCTCCTGCACGCGGCCGCGCTCGTCGGCCAATTTGATGATAAACTCCGCCATGCCTCTGTCCGCCGGGTAAGACGCCCCGGCTCTTCCGGGTGATTCTTCTCAGAATTCAGGTTACCAGTTCCCGCCCACTCTGTTCGTAACGGATAGACGCGAAAGGCGGAAGCAGCGCTCAAAGGCGGAGTATACAACGGTATCACTACGGGCAGATGGTCGTCGGCTTGGAAACAGCCCATCCCGGTGTGGCAGTATTTTGGGAACGCCTTCTCCGAAGTCAACCATCCGCCCATCTCCTGCCATTGCAATCCCTGAATCCCAACTGCCAACCTCCTCCTCTAACATAAAGATAGAAAGGTCTTCTAAAACCGATGCAAGCCACCTACAACGGACTGAAATTGCCGCAGGACGGCCAGCCAATCGAGTACGCTAACGGGCAATTCGTAGTGCCCGACCATCCCATCATTCCCTACATTGAGGGCGACGGCACGGGACGCGACATCTGGAAGGCCTCCGAGCGGGTCTTCGACGCCGCGGTCGAGAAGGCCTACGGCGGACGGCGGGCGATTCGCTGGTTTGAGATCTTCGCCGGCGAGAAGGCCTTTCGCCACTTCGGCGCTTGGCTGCCCGACGATACGGTGGCCGCGGCGCGTGATCTGCGCGTTTCGATCAAAGGACCGCTGACCACACCGGTGGGCGGCGGCATCCGTTCGCTGAACGTGGCGCTGCGGCAGCTCCTCGACCTCTACGCCTGCGTGCGGCCAGTGAAGTACTACCAGGGCGTTCCCAGCCCGGTGAAGCACCCGGAGCGGGTGGATATCATCATCTTCCGCGAGAACACCGAGGATGTCTACGCGGGCATCGAGTTCAAAGAAGGCTCGGCGGATGCGGCGCGGCTGATCGACTTCCTCAACAACGACCTCTTGTCCGGAACCAAGAAAAGAGTGCGCCAAGACTCCGGCGTAGGCATCAAGCCGATCTCGATCTTCGGCAGCAAGCGGCTGGTGCGCTACGCGATCCGCGCGGCGCTGGAGCAGGGGCGAAAGACGGTTACGCTGGTCCACAAGGGCAACATCCAGAAGTTCACCGAGGGGGCCTTCCGCGAGTGGGGCTATGAAGTGGCTCAGCAGGAGTTCCGCGCCGATACCGTCACCGAGCGCGAGAGCTGGATTCTGGGCAACCGGGACGCCAATCCTAATCTGACTGTCGAAGAAAATGCGGCGCTGATTGAGCCGGGGCTGGAGATGGCCAATCAGGCCTACCAGGACGCGGTCTTCGCGGAGGTCAAGGCTGTGCTTGATTCCATCGGCCAGACGCACGGCAACGGCGCGTGGAAGTCGAAGGTGCTCGTCAACGACCGCATCGCCGACTCGATCTTCCAGCAGATCATCATCAGGCCGGAGGACTACTCGGTGCTGGCGACGACGAACCTGAATGGCGACTACATCTCCGACGCTGCTGCGGCGCAGGTGGGCGGCCTGGGCATCGCTCCCGGCGCCAACATCGGCGACGGCTATGCGGTCTTCGAGGCCACGCACGGCACCGCGCCGAAGTACGCGGACAAGGACATGATCAATCCCGGCTCGGTGATTCTCTCCGGCGTGATGCTGCTGGATTTCATCGGCTGGAAGGAAGCGGCGCGGCTGATTGAAACGTCGCTGGAAAAGACCATCCTGCAGAAGTTCGTGACGTATGACTTCGAGCGGCAGACTGCTGGAGCAACTAAAGTGGGCACCAGCGAGTTTGCTTCACGCATCATCAGTAATTTGTAGCAACTGCTATCAGCTATCAGCATAAAACTTGACAGGCTGCTAACTGCTGATAGCTGACGGCTGAAAGCTGAAAGCTGCTTCACCCATTCCCCAAGGAGGTAAGTAATGCGCAAGAAAGTCAGTATTATCGGCGCCGGCAATGTCGGTTCAACGGCAGCGCACTGGCTGATGGCCAAGGAATTGGCCGATGTGGTGCTGATCGACGTAGTGGAGGGCGTGCCGCAGGGCAAGGCGCTGGACCTGCGCCAGGCGCTTCCCATCGAACGATCCGACGTGCACATCACCGGCTCCAACGACTACGCCGAGACGGCCAATAGCGACGTGGTGATCATCACTGCCGGCCTTCCCCGCAAGCCGGGCATGAGCCGCGACGACCTGCTGCACACCAATTACAAGATTATGACCGATGTGGTCAAGAACGTGGTCGCCTACTCGCCCGAGTCGATTCTGATTGTCGTCTCCAACCCGCTGGACGCGATGGTGCAGGCTGCCTATCGCCTCTCCGGCTTCAACCGCGAGCGGGTCATCGGCATGGCCGGCATCCTGGATTCCGGGCGCTTCAAGAGCTTCATCGCCGAGGAGTTGCAGGTGAGCGTGGAGAACATGAGCTGCCTGGTTCTGGGCGGGCACGGCGATAACATGGTTCCCCTGGTCCGCTACACTACGGTTGCTTCGATTCCGATTACCGAGCTGCTTTCCAAAGAGCGCATCGACGCTCTGATCCAGCGCACCCGCGACGGCGGCGGCGAAATTGTGAAGTACCTCAAGACCGGCAGCGCCTACTACGCGCCCTCGGCGGCGGCGGTGGAGATGGCCGAGGCCATTCTCAAGGACAAGAAAAAGATTTTGCCTTGTGCGGCTTACCTGGAAGGCGAGTACGGGGTCAACGGCTACTACATGGGCGTGCTGTGCAAGCTGGGCGCCGCGGGCCTCGAACAGATCGTCGAGATCAGGCTCAGCGAAGAGGAGCACGCAGCCCTGATGAAGAGCGCCGCGGCCGTCAAGGAGCTCTGCGACGTGATCGGCGTGTAAAAGGCAGCTATTAGCTATTAACTTTTAGCTATTAGCTTTTGATTCTTCTGGCAATTTCCGGCTTTCCAGGAGTCAGCCACGGGCAACTCAAGCGGAAAGCAGAGGGGTGCGGGTATCCGTCCATCGGATTCGGTCGTCCGTTCATCTCTGAATGGACCGGCTCCGTCTGCACTTTCCATCGATGCCCGGAAGTTCCAGCGTTTCCCGGAAATGCAACTTCCGTTCCTGGAAGAGAACTTTCTGCGGCAATTTTCCTCAATTTCGCTGAATCTCCAGCGAACACGGCGCTATCTTAATGAAAGGGAAGCGTATCTCCCAGGAGTCCTTTTGAAACATCAAGATCACTACGAATTCATGCAAATCAGCCCCAATGCTGAGCCGGACACTATCCACCGCGTATTCAGATTTCTTGCGGCCCGCTTTCATCCCGACAACCCGGATACCGGCGATGCGGATAAGTTCTCTCTGTTAAAAGAGGCCTACGACGTCTTGTCCAATCCAGCGGAACGCGCCGAATACGATGCGACGCGTGCCAAGGAGACGCCCGAAACGGTCCCAATGTCGAGTTCGATGGATTTCATGGATAGCCTGGAGGGCGAGTTGAACCGGCGGCTGGCAGTGCTGGCGGTGCTCTATATCCGCCGCCGCGCTTACCCCAACACCCCTGAGGTTTCCCTTTCTGCGATCGAAGGCAGCATGGGGTTTCCGCGCGATTATTTGGAATTCACTCTTTGGTATCTTCTCAAGAAAGGATACATCTCCCGGGCCGACAACTCAGCATTGACACTGACGGCAGAGGGCGTGGACTTCGTGGAAACGCAACGCGTCAGCCTTCCGACTCTGAGTAAGTTGCTGACAAGCGGCGCTGGCTCCTCCTCCACGGACAGGCGTGGCGGAAGGCAAGGCCTTTGAGCCTTCCCAATCGCTTGCCGATGTGCCTGTCGAAAGGCGCGGCAGTGTGGATCGTCGCAATCGGGGATGATCCGGCGGCATGGATCGGCTCTGGCGGCTGGCTCACTTCTCAGAGAGACACGTTGACCATCCTCCGCTATGCCCGGAGGCGATTGCCCACAGTGTAGCGCGTATAGGCCCTATTTGCTGGGCATGGGTGGTGGCTGGACGCTGCCGCAATCCGGTCCTTTGTAGACGGAGGAGGTCTCGATGGTGTATTCGATGGTCTTGGTGTTCGGCCCCATCGGTATCGCTCCGACAAAGTGCACTTTCCCCACAGCGTGATTGGGATCGGCCCACGAGGATTCCAGGGTTCCCTTGCCCGCCATCCTGCCGCTGCAAATCCAGTCGGCGGTCATGCTGTTGGAGTGCATCACGACGTTGCTGATCTGGCACTCGCCGTTGCGGCTCTGCGGCATGGGGGCGCCGTACTTGTCGATCATCGCCTGGGTCAGGCAATACTGTGTGGTGTGCGGGCCGCCGCCGGGCATGGTCATGCCTCCCGGCATCGGCGACTGCTGCCAGATCATGTTGCTGGTCATCTCCCACAGGCCGGGTTTTCTGTTGGCCTGCGCCCAGGCAAAGATTGCCAGAGCGAACAGGCAACAGCTAATAGTGATCCAAATTCGAGTCTTGCGCATGGAACCTCCTCATTGCTTGCGACCGCTCATGGCCGCGTGCGTCTACACTCTATCGCAGCGCGCAATCGGCAGGGAAGAGGAAAATTCAGCGCCGCGCCTGGAGAGCCATTTGCCCCAGCGCCAGTAATGCGCCGGCCACGCGGCCGGCGGCGTGGCGGACCACGCTCTCTTCGCTGGCGAAGTCGCCGGGAATCACGCGCACTCCCAGCGCTTCGATGCGCTCGATGTCAGCCTTGATGGGTGAGGCTCCTTCGGCGGCGTAGCGCGCCAGCGTCTCCGCGGAAAAGGCCGCGGTGTTCACCAGGGCATAGTCGAAGATGGGCGCGCGGGTGTGCTCATAAATCCGCTCGATGTGCTCGGAGGCGGTCAGATTTAGGCTCTCGTTGGCTTGGGACATCAGGTTGCAGATGAAGACGCGCACGCCGCGGGCGTTGGCCAGCGCCGAAGGCATCCCCTGCACCAGCAGGTTGCAGATCAGCGAGGTGTAGAGCGACCCCGGACCCACGGTAATCAGGTCGGCGCGCTCGATGGCCTCCAGCGTCTCCGGCAAGGGAGCCGCATCCGGAGGGTCGAGCATCAGCTCCACAATGCGCTTGCGGCTGGCGGTGATGTTGGTTTCGCCGCGCACCAGCGAGCCGTCGTCCATGCGCGACACCAGCGTGGCATTGGCTGTAGTCACCGGATAAATGCGCCCGCGCGTGGCCAGAATCTTCGACGCCAGTTGGATGGCCTGGCCGAAGTCGCCGGTAATCTCAGTAAGCGCGGCCACAAAGAGATTGCCGAAGTTGTGTCCCTGCAAGGAATCGCCCTTGCGAAAGCGATGGCCAAAGAGCTTGGCCAGCATATCTTCTTCCTCGCTGAGCGCCACCATGCAGTTGCGCAGGTCGCCGGGAGGCAGCATATTGAAGCCCTTGCGCAGCCGTCCGCTGGAGCCGCCGTCGTCGGTGACGGTGACCACCGCGGCCAGATCGCCGATAAGGCCCGGTTCGCACGGGGCGCACGCCGTAACATGGCTGCGAAGCCCGCGCAGCAGCGTGGAAAGGCCGGTGCCGCCGCCAATCGCCACTACGCGCAGCGACCGGGCCGGCACAGTCCCGGTTACTGGCTGCGGAAGCGGTTCCGTGTTCGACGAGATGTTCGCGGGCATCAAGGAGACTTTAAGGAACCTCGGGATACAGCAGCTCGGTAAACCGAGGGTCGTCGGCCATGCTTTGGAAGTCGTTGTCGACCCGCGCCTGGAGACGGTTCTTGTAGTTCAGTTCAATAGCCCGCCCCAGATTCCGGAGGCAGTCCTGGGTGCGCCCGGTCATCGCGTCCAGCAGCGCCAGCCCATAGTAGGCGAAGTCGGCTTTGGGATAATCCGTCAGAATGAGGTTGAATTGCTCGCGCGCCTCCTCGTAGTAGCCGGTGTTCAACTGCGAGACGGCGTAGTCGTAGTGCTCCTCGGGCGTCAGAAAGGTCAGGTTGTGTTTTTCCATCTGCCGCTGGCAGGTGATGATGTACATCTTGCAGCGTTCCTTGAGCTCGGCGGGCGCGGCGGGAAGCAGCTTCTCGAAAGCGGCCAGCGCCTTGTCGTATTTGCCCTGCTGCACAAGTAGTACGGCGGCCTGATAGTGCTGCAACGCCGCTGCCGCGCTAGCGCTGGAGTGTCCGCCGGGCTTGCCGGACTGTGAGGGTTCATTCTTATGGTCGTGCGCCACGGATCGGGCCTCTTGCCTCATCAAATTGCCGAAAATCTGTTCACCTCAGGAGCGGTTGAGCCGGTTCGAGTCCGGCAGAACACCCGCGTCTGAGAGTTGGCTGCTCAGGCACTCTTTATACGCATTACCCCGCCTCACGTCAAGGCGGACCGATACGTTATCCAAATTTGCCGGAGTTTTTCGCTTGCCCGGCAGCTCCGAAAGTGCCGTAAACGGCCGGGTTCAGCGACGGATCGTTGTACATTTTCAGTTGCCGATAGAGCTTGAATCGCTTCGTCCCCGCCAGGATTTCGCCCCACAAAACGTCCAGACAGGCGGTCAGATCCGCCCGCTGCTCTTCCAGAATCGCCAGCCGGTCGAGATTCCGCTGGGCGTGCCCGGCGGGTGCGTTAGCGCGCTCGGCCTCTTCGTGCGTGTGATAGATCTTCAGCGCCAGAATCGAGAGCCGGTCGATCATCAGCCCCGGCGTCTCGGAGTGCAACGCCGCCGCCGGGTTGGGCAGGCCGCGGGCTGCGAGCCAAACCAGCAAGGCGCTGTCCAGCCCCTCGGCCAGATCGTTACGCCGCTGGTTGGTGGCGTCCACGCGCCGCTTCACCGCGGCAATCTCGGCGTCGGTTGCGCCTGGAACGCGCGCTTCGTCCTCGATGTGCCACAACTCAAAGTTGGCGAAGTGCTGGCCGCTGACCAGGCTCAGCCAATCCGCGCCGGGCTTCGCGGCGCCGGCCGCCGCCTGGTGCCACGCGCGCGTCTCGCGATCCTGCTGGCTGACGATTTCCGCTGCCGATAGCATTTGAACTTTCCTTGGTCTGGGCTTGGCGCAAGCGCCTGAGTTCTGGTACAAGCGTCTATGGTAGAACTATCGCCGCTTGTGGTCTAGGCATGAGACTCAATCAAGTCATTCCCCGGAACCGGCAACTGTGCTAACCTCTACACAATCGCATGGCCACCGAGAAAAACAAGCTCTATTACGGCGACAATCTTGATGTTCTCAAGCTGTATGTCAAGGACGAGTCGGTGGACCTCGTCTACCTGGACCCGCCCTTCAACTCGCGGCAGGACTACAACGTTCTCTTCGCGGAGAAGGACGGCTCGCAGTCCAGCTCCCAGATTCACGCCTTCGAGGACACCTGGGAGTGGAACACCGACTCCGCCCGCGCCTACGAGGAGATGGTCGAAGCGGGTGGCCTCGTCGCCGACACGCTGCGCGCCTTCAAGACCTTCCTCTTCAACTCCGATATGATGGCCTACCTGGCGATGATGGCCCCGCGTCTCGTCGAACTCCGCCGCGTTCTCAAAGAAACAGGATCCATCTACCTGCACTGCGATCCAGCAGCGGGTCACTATCTGAAGATATTGATGGACGCGGTTTTCGGACCGCAGTTTTTCAAAAACGAGATTATCTGGAAGCGAACAAGTGCGCATAATAGTGCGAAACGATGGGGTCCGGTACACGACCTGATCCTCTTCTACTCCAAGAGCGAAAGCGCGACATGGAATCGCGTGTATCAGGGATATACCGCAGAATACCTCGAAAGATTTTATCGGCATGAAGATGAGGGCGGAAGATATACGCTCGGTGACTTAACAGGAGCTGGCAAGCGGCAAGGAGAATCGGGATTACCCTGGCGAGGTGTTGATCCGACGAAAGCAGGAAGGCATTGGGCCGTTCCCCGCCCCCGTCAGGCCGGTCTCAGTTGGGATGAACTTAGTGTCCAGCAAAGGCTTGACCAACTTGATCTTGCTGGATTGATTGTCTGGCCATCCAAAGGGGGCATTCCGCGATTCAAGCGGTACCATGATGTTGATCGTGGCGTTGTTGTGCAGGATGTGATTACGGATATTGATCCTCTCTCACCACACGCAAAGGAACGCCTCGGCTACCCCACGCAAAAGCCCGAAGCTCTCCTCGAACGCATTCTCAAAGCCAGTTCCAATGAAGGCGACCTCGTTCTCGATCCTTTCTGTGGATGTGGAACGACTGTGCAGGTAGCTCAGCGCCTCAATCGCCATTGGATCGGCATCGACATCACCCATCTCGCCATCGGCCTCATCAAGCAGCGCCTCTCGGATGCGTTTGGCCCGGGGATCAAATCCACCTATGACGTGATCGGCGAACCCACGGATTACGCCGGAGCGGCTCAATTAGCCGCAGAGGATAAATACCAATTCCAGTGGTGGGCGCTCGGCCAGGTGGGCGCGCGCCCCGTGGATCAAAAGAAGGGCGCCGATCGAGGCATCGACGGCCGTTTATACTTCCACGACGACACTTCCGGCCTGTCGAAGCAGATCGTCTTTTCGGTCAAAGCCGGAAACGTCACCGTCTCCCAGGTTCGCGACTTGCGCGGCGTGCTGGAACGCGATAAGTCCGAAATTGGCGTTTTTCTTTGCTTCGAGGAGCCGACCAAGCCCATGCTAAAAGAGGCCGCCGAGGCCGGTTTCTACAAATCTTCCGATGGCAGCAGTTATCCTCGCCTGCAAATCCTTACCATCGAAGAGATTCTCAAGGGCAAGCTGCCCGAATATCCGCTGCATCGCCGCGACGCCACATTCAAGAAGGCTCCGCGTAGCCGTCCCGAAGCCGCCAGGAATATGACTCTACCACTGGAATAATCTCAGCCATATATACTGGCGGCGGAGAGAACCCATGCACATCCCGCGCGGATGGACGAACGCCGATGCCGTGGCAGCTACGCGGGATTTTCTCGCCCAGCCGCCGCCGCGCCGCGCCGCTGTCCGCGAACTGATGAAGGAGCTGCTAGCGCCTGATCCCTACACACGCCGCTGCGCCGCCGATCTGGCCCGTCTCATCAGCGCGCGCGAGCCGGGGATTCTGAAAGCCTATGCCGGTGTACTGATTGACCTTGCCGTCGAGCTTTCGCTGGAGCAGTGGCAGGCGCGCGGTTACGTGACGCTGGCGGCGGCCCTGAACACCTCGACCCAGGCCGAGCGGATGCGGCTGGCGACTCCAGTGCGCGCGATGATCGACGACGAGCGCATCGCCTTGCGCGCCATCGCGCTGGAGGCCTACGCTCTCCTTGCCGTGGCCGAGCCGGAGCTGCGCGGCGAGGCCATGCTTCTGCTGGAACGATACCGGCGCGAGGGATGCTGCGCGATGCGCTCCCGCGCCCGCCGTATGCTGCTACCGCTGATGAAGGCGGAGGCGACGATCGGCCGCGGACTTTCCGCTTAAAATGGAGTTCGGGAGAAATCGTGGACAAGAAAGGTCAATATCCGCATCGGCGCTGGAATCCGTTGCGGCAATCCTGGGTGCTGGTTTCGCCGCACCGCACACAGCGTCCCTGGCAGGGCGAGGTCGGCCAGAAGGCCGCGCCCTCCGGCTTGGCTTACGATCCGCAGTGCTACTTGTGTCCGGGGAATCAGAGAGCCGGCGGGGCCGTTAACCCGGCCTACGAGGGCATCTTCTCGTTCATCAACGACTACGCCGCCCTGCTGCCGGATTCACCGGCTGTCAGCGATGCCCCCGCCTCGCCTCTGCTGGTGGCTGAGCCGGCGCGCGGACTCTGCAAGGTGGTCTGCTTCCATCCCGACCACTCGCTGACCCTGGCCCGCATGACCCAGCCGGAGATTCGCCGCGTGGTGGACACATGGACGCAGGAGTATCAAGACCTGGCCGCCATGGACTGGATCAAATATGTGCAGGTCTTCGAGAACCGCGGCGCAATGATGGGCGCCAGCAACCCGCATCCCCATGGCCAGATCTGGTCCACCGATTTTGTTCCCGACGAGCCGGCCGCCGAGGTCGCGGCCCAGCGCCAGCACCTTGCCCGCACTGGCCATTGTCTGCTCTGCGACTACCTGGCCACCGAAGAGGCCGCGCAAAAGAACGAGCCTGCCCGCATCGTCTTCCAGAATGAGCACTTCATGGCCATCGTCCCCTGGTGGGCGATCTGGCCCTTCGAGGTGCTGCTGGTCAGCCGCCGCCACCTGGGCTCCATGCCTGAGCTGAACGGCGACGAGCGCGATGGCCTGGCCGATGCCCTCAAGCGGCTCACCACACGCTTCGACAATCTCTTCCAGACCAGCTTTCCCTACACGATGGGTTTCCACCAGACGCCCACTGATGGCGAGGCGCATCCCGAGAGCCACTTCCACGCCCACTTCTATCCTCCGCTGCTGCGCTCGGCCACGGTGCGCAAGTTCATGGTGGGCTTTGAAATGCTGGCCATGCCGCAGCGCGACATCACCCCCGAGGACGCGGCCCAGCGGCTGCGCGATTGCCCGGAGCAGCACTTCTGGTCGATGGCCTGAGCCGCGCTGCGGATTGATGCGGCGATTGAACGGAAGCGAAATGTAAACTGGCGCAGAAACTGGGTGTCCCATCCTCGCCGCGTCTTTGTTTTTGCGGCTAGGGTGGGATACGATGAATCCATCGAGTCCGCTCTTGAGGAGCAAACGATGCGCAGAATCACACTGACCCTTCTCGCCACCCTCACCTTAGCGCCCATCCTGAGCGCCCAGAGACCGCAGGCGATCGCCGCCCAACCGGTTTCCGCTCCGGCTTCTATTGCCAGCGCGCCGGACCCGGCCATCAACGCGGTGGTCTCCGCGGTGATGCCGAGAGTGGCCAACTGGGGGCCGGTGAAGGGTCTGCCGTTTTCCGCCACCGAGACCACCGTGCGCGAACAGACGCTCTCCGACGGCACGGTCATCAAGAGCACCGTCGAGGTGCAGCTCTGGCGCGACTCCGAGGGACGCATGCGCGCCGAGAGTACACTGAACTCCAGCACCACGCCGCAGGGTCATATCGTCACCCTCTGGAATCCAGCGGAGGGGAAGGCGATCACCTGGATAACCGGCAAATCCGCAGTGACCTTTGCCTCGGCGACTCATCTGCCCGAGTCGCAACTGAACGGCTTGCTGAGCTCACAGGCTTCCGCGCCTTCCGCCTCGCCGGCCAGCGCGCGCTCTCCGTTGCAGCGAACCGCGGACACGCCGGCCGTTCTCTCTGCGTCTTCAAGTCAAGAGAGTGCCAACCTCCGCACGGAAACCTTGTCGCCGGAGACCATCGCCGGCCTGGAGGCAGCGGGCACGCGCACCACGCAATTGATTCCCGCCGGCACGGTAAACAACGATCGCGATTTCACGGTGGTCTCGGAGACCTGGACATCGGCGGAGCTGAAGACCACGGTGCGCCAGATGAGCAGCGATCCGCGCACTGGAACGGTGACCACCGAGTTGAGCAACGTTGATCGCTCCGAGCCGGATCCCGCGCTCTTCAAGCCGCCGGTGGGATTGAAAGTGGCGGAGATTCCCGAGCCGGCTGCCACTGATTCCGGCGCCAGGCGCTAGTTTGCTGAATCTGAAACTTGCGCCACAAGAATCTGTCATCCTGAGCGGAGCTGGTCGCGCTTCTAGCTTCCTGATTCATCCAATGTCACCACGCCGCTATCGCCATCCACCGTGATGCGCTGTCCCGAGCGGATGCGATCGGTAGCCACGCCGGTTCCCAGCACCGCGGGCACGCCGTATTCACGCGCCACAATCGAGCTGTGACTCAGCGGGCCGCCCACATCGGTCACTATGCCTGAGGCCAGTGCGAAGAGCGGCGTCCACGCCGGTGTGGTGATTTTGGCGACGAGAATATTGCCCGGCTTCATCTGGTCGAACTCTTCAAGACCGTGAATCACACAGGCTGGGCCGGTCACCTTGCCGGGGCTGGCGCCGATTCCCTTTATGGTATTGCCGGCCGCCTGGCTGGTGCGCGCGGGCATCCCGCGGCTCAGGTCAATGCCCAGGATCCGTACGCCACCCTTCACAGGCAACGCGACCGGCGGCGTGACCACATGCTCCCGCTGCCATCTCTCGCGCCGCTGGGCTATCTCTTGACGATGATCTGCCACTGGCTGGCCGGCATCGAGCTGACGCGCCGCCTCCTCGACCTCGTCCCACTTCAGCCAGAACACCTCGTCGCGTTCCGCCATTGAGCCCGCGGCGGCCATGCGGCCTCCGACTTCGCGCAAGATGCGGCGCAGAACAGGCCATCCCATGCCGACGTCGGCCAGCGCGTCCTCGCGAAGCGGCGCCGAGCGTTGCGCCCAGCCGAGCACGCGGCGGAACAATGACCGGCGCAGCCAGCCCAGGCGCGCAAATTGCGATGCAGCGGCTTTCTCCCGCGCCGCGGTGGCCTCAGCCTGCCGCTCATACGGGTTGCGGCCCTTCCCCGCAAGAAAATGCCGGAGCGTATCGAGCAGCGACGCCGGGGCGTCGGCAGGGACGCTCTTGGCAAAGTCCAGGTCGTAGACGGCATGGCCGAAACGACTCAGATGTTCCGTCAGGCGAGCGGTGAATCCCTGCCAGCTTTCTGTGGTGGCGATGGGTGCCGATTGCGATTGGTATGCCGCCGCAATCTCCTTGCCGCTGGTGCGCTCAAGATAGTCGGCAAGCCCAGCTTCGTCGCGTGCCCACATCGCCAGATCGTAGAGCGACTTCTCGGCGCGGATCGGCGTATTGTCGAAACCCAGCAGGAAAGTCAGCGCGGACGGGTCGCTCTTGCGCTTGATGAGGTGGTTGTATACGGCAGTAAAGAGGGCTTCGCTGATAACGGGCGGCCCCAGTACGAGCTGGATGCTCATATAGTAGCTTGCCGCCGCCTCCACGATCTGATGCGCGCCGGCCAGCAGTTCAAGCGCGGGCATCTCGGCCAGATCGCGCCCGGTCCATTCCGCGGTGACTTGCGCAAAGTGCGGACGCGCTTCATCGGCCCAATGCGCAATCGACGTGCGCCACATTCTGGCCATGGTGCGTCCATGCATCAGCATGATGAAGAAAAACCCCACCATCTGCCGCGTATTCAAGGCCATTTCGTAATAGACAAAGTCATGGACCGTCACGAGCGCAACCGAGTCGGACCTTAGCCCCAGCGACTCTGTCATGATCTGCTGTGTCGCTTTGTTCCAAAGCGGCAAGGCCAGCGTCGCAAACAACGGCGATAACGGCTCGGGAAGCAATTCGGCCACGCTTTGTCGAAAGTAAGTTGCCCCCTTACGCGGGACCGACCAGTCGAGCACCGCGCGCGCTTCGGGCAGCGCCGTCACCGGCCGCGCCTGCACAATGTAGATCCGCCCATCGCAGAGGGCCCATTCAATGTCCATCGGCTGGCCGTAAAGCTGCTCAATCTTCACGCCGAGCGCGGTCAGCTCCGCGGCCTGCGCCGGTTCCAGCGCGGCCTGCTTGCGCCTGTCTTCCGGAACAGGATTTTCACGCGTGCCCGACACCAGGCGCACCGTCATTACATCTTTGCTGGCGATCTCCTGCGACGCGATCGCGCCGGTTTGCTTATTGATGACGATGGTGTCGGGCGTTACCTGCCCGCTGACGACAGCCTCGCCCAGGCCCCAGGCCGCGTTGATCATCATCTCGCCGCGCGCGCCCGTCACCGGGTTCGCGGTGAAGGCGACGCCCGCGGCCTCAGCCGCAACCAGCCGCTGTACAACCACGGCGATGCTGGCATCCTCCGGCCGTATTCCCTGGCGCTGACGGTAGCCGATGGCGCGCCCCGTCCACAGCGACGCCCAGCACCGCTGGACGGCATCGAGCACCGCATCGCCGCCGCGCATGTTCAGGTAAGTCTCCAACTGGCCCGCGAACGACGCATCCGGCAGGTCCTCCGCCGTCGCCGACGAGCGCACCGCGACGGGAAGATCGTCGCCCAGCTCGCCGTATTGCTCGCGTATGGCCTGGGCGATCCCGACCGGCATTGTCCCATGGGCAATGAGCGACTGGATCTGCTCCGATGCGCGCTCCAGGGTAGCTGGGTCGTTGGCTTGCGCTCCAGCGATGGCATTCAGAATCCCCTCGCGGAGATGGTTCTCTTCCACAAAGCGCCGATAGGCTTCGGTGGTGACATGAAAGCCGGGAGGCACGGGCAGGCCGGCCGTCACCATGCGCGCCAGCGATGCGCCCTTGCCGCCGACCCGTTCGAGCGCCGCATCCGGGCTATCGAGAGGGAGAGTGAATGGAATAGCTGAAGAAGAAGTCATCTTGGGGCTCGATTCTTTCGAAGGACCGCGGCACGCACACAAGCAGCCGTCCCCCACGGTTGTGCCTGTGATACGTGTGGCCGCAATCACGGCGCAATTATAGCGTATGTTTGGTTCACAAATGATTTACGAAAGAGCATGGCAAAGAAAGGATTGACGGTCTTATTCCAGAAATTCCCGCACAAACGGATTCTTGCTCTTCACCAGCTCGTGCAGCGAGCCGTCGAAGATCAGACGGCCGTTTTCGAGCATCAAGAAGGTAGTACCGGGGTCAGTAACGCCTTTGGGCAGAGGAACCATACGGCCTTGTTCCGGATCGAAGCGGTGATTGCAGAGCAGCAGGGCGTCCTGCAGGCGATGGGTGACCAGGAGTGAGGGGGTGTGGCTGACGTCTCGTTCCTTGACGATCAGTTCGATGATCGTGGTCGAAGTGATCGGGTCCAGGCCGCCGGTAGGCGAGTCGTAGAGCAGCAGTTCAGGAGTGCGGATGAGGGCTCTGGCGATGGCCACGCGGCGGCGCATCCCGCCGGAAAGGCTGGCCGGAAAGAGGTCGAAGGTCTCCTCCAACTCGACAAAGCGCAGCGCATCGCGGACGCGTCTGTCAATCTCCTCGTCGGGAACCTGCTCCTGAATCAATTGGTAGGCGACGTTGTCGCGGACGGAGAGCGAATCGAAGAGCGCGCCCTCCTGGAAGACCATGCCGGTGCGGGTGCGCAGAGGGAAGAGCTGCTGCTCGGGCATGTGGGAGATCTCTTTGCCGAAGAGCAGGATGCTGCCCTGGTCGGGGCGCAACAGGCCGTTGACCAGCTTGAGCAGGACGCTCTTGCCTACGCCGGCGGGACCTAGCAGGACGCGGGTCTCTCCGGGCGCAATGGAGAAGCTGACGTCTTCCAGCACCGGCGGGCCGTCGAAGGCGATGGTGACGTTGCGGAAGACGACAACCGGGCCGGCATCCGTAACGGTAGCCTGGTCTTGATCGGGCTGGGAGGTTGCTCCGGTTTCGTTCATAAAGGCGGCATGAGAGTGAGCAGCACCTGGGTGAGCAGGAAGTCGACGAAGATGATGAGCACCGAAGCCCAGACGACGGCCTGAATGGTGGAGCGGCCCACACCCTGCGTGCCTCCGGTGGTTCTCATGCCGTAGAAGCAGCCGATGGAGCTGAGAATGTAGCCGAAGAAGAGCGGCTTGACCAGTCCCTGGATGATGTCGGGATAGCGCAGATGCTGCCAGGCCATGTCTAAGTACTGGGTGCCGTCCTGGTGGTTCATGAAAACAGTGACCAGGCCTCCGCCGGCGATGCCGCAGGCGTCGGAAACGATGGTGAGGAAGAAGAGCATACAGATGGTGGCAGCGATGCGCGGGGTGACCAGTTTACGCATGGGGTCTACGCCCAGGGCGCGCATGGCGTCGATCTGCTCGGTCACCACCATCGATCCCAGTTCGCTGGCCATGGAGCTGGCGTTGCGGCCGCTGACCATGACACCGGTGAGTATCGGGCCCAGCTCGCGAATCATGGTCAGGCTGACAAAGCGTCCAGTGACGGCAGCGGCGCCGAAGGCGGAGAGCGTCGCTGCCGATTGCAGGGCCAGCACGCCGCCGGTAGAGAGTCCGGTGAGCACTACGATGGATATGGAGCCGAAGCCGATGATGTCGGCTTGAACCAGGAACTCGGGCCAGTAAATGGGAGGGCGATAGAGGTTTGTGAAAGCGCGCCAGGCAAACAGGGAGTAGTCCTGCACCGTAAGGACGATATTCTTGGCGGTTTTTTCGATCGTTTGTATCGCCATCGCGTTTGCCGGCCTGCGGGGTGAAGGATTGCGCCGCTCTCATCGACAGGATAACGCATTCCAGGGATCGGGGAACACGGATCAGTGAGCAGGCCGCTTCCGGCTGCGGGCGGGTCGCGCGATAAACTTGGCTTGGAAAGCGAGCGGCGGTTGACCTCAGAATCTGAGAAAAGGATGGACGACTTTTTTCGCGGGTTTGCGGAGGGCGCGCGCCCGTTACTGCTGCTGGACTACGACGGCACACTGGCGCCGTTCCGGGTGGATCGCTTCCGGGCGCGGCCGTGGGCGGGAGTGCGGGAGCTGCTGGGGCGGATTCAAGGACAGGGCCGCACGCGCATGGTGGTCATAACCGGACGGCCGGCCGCGGAGATTGCGCCCATGCTGGGGCTTGACCAGCCGCTGGAGGTCTGGGGGCTGCATGGAGCCGAGCGGCTTTATCCCAACGGGCGGCGGGAGTTGGAGCAGGCTCCGGCGGCGGCGCAGCAGAAGCTCGAAGAGCTGCGGGAGCATCTGAAGCGCGACAGCCTGGGCGGGCTCTTCGAGGACAAGGCCAACGGCGTGGTCATGCATTGGCGCGGGGCAACGCGCAAGCAGGCCGTGCAGATCGAGCAGCGGACACGGGAGCTCTTTGAACCGTTGGCGCGCATGGAGGGATTGGCGCTGCTGGAGTTCGATTCCGGCCTGGAGCTGCGCGCGGGGCGCAACAAGGGCGGAGCGGTCAAGACGATTCTGGCGGAGGCTGGAGGCGTTGGGCCAGTGGCGTTTCTGGGCGACGATCTCAGCGACGAGGCGGCCTTCCGGGCGGTGCGGCGGATTGGCAAGCGCGGGTTGAGCGTGCTGGTGCGGCGTGAGTTCCGCGAGACGGCAGCGGAGATTTGGCTCAGGCCGCCGCGTGAGTTGCTGTGTTTATTGGAGAGGTGGGATAAAGCAGGGATTAAAGAAGGAGTTAACATACCCCGGAAATCCAGGGGCTTTACGACGTGAGACGCTCAAAGCGACTTGAGAGGGAAGCTAACTCAGCCCCGTTTCGTTTGTGCCACCGATTCGGTGGCCGGCCACTTCCACACGTTCAGTTGCTCCAATCGCTCCTTTTCCTCTTCATGGTTGCGGATGGAGTCTCGGATCACGCCCTCATCCTTGACCACGCTCGACGCAAGATACCCTCGCCCTAGCCGATTCTTTGAGACAACTCATCCCCGCCGCCTTCGCCGCGGCGCTTCCCGTGCTGTTATGTCCTAGTCCAGTTCACTTCACATCAAGCATTGGCTGGAGCTAATGATGCCTCGTCTGGCGATTGGAAATGGGGAAGTAAATGGAGACGGAAGCGGCGAATCCGGTGGGGAGCCAGGGGACGCCGCGGTGCGGTGCTCCGCCGGGCGGTTATCCGCCCTGCGGCGTGCAGTTTCCAGTGCTGACCGGCGAGCAGGAGCGGGTGTTGCTCGAGCACCTGCCCATTGTTCGCTTCCTCGCCCGCCGCATTCACGAGCGGCTGCCCCAGCATGTGGACATCGAGGATATGGTTTCGGCCGGGGTGGTGGGGCTGATGGACGCCTTCTCCAAATTCGACCCGGCCAAAAAAGTCCAGTTCCGCAGCTATGCGCAATTTCGCATCCGGGGCGCGATTCTCGACAGTTTGCGGACGCTGGACTGGAGTCCGCGGGAGCTGCGCCGCAAGGGCCGGGCGGTGGAGGAGGCGATCCGCGTGCTGACGGCGAGAATGGGCCGCGCGCCCAACGAGGCTGAGGTGGCGGTGGAGATGGATCTGGAGCTGGAAAAGTATCAGCAGTTGCTGGGCGATCTGAAGGGCCTGGAGATCGGCACCCTGCACATGGAGCGCAATGAGGACTCGGGCGATGAGGAGTTGGCCTATGTGCCGGGCCGTCCGGAGGAAGACCCGCTCTTTCGCTGCCTGCGGGGCGAGCTGGAAGAGCGGCTGGCCGAGGCGATTCAGAATCTGCCCGACCGGGAGCGGCTGGTGATGAGCCTCTACTACTACGAGGAGATGACGATGCGCGAGATCGGCCTGGCGCTGGGGGTGGTGGAATCGCGAGTTTCGCAGGTGCATGCCTCGGCGGTGGTGCATCTCCGGGGCGCGCTCAAGGATTTGGCGGCGCACGGAGCCTTTGACCGGCTGCATGCGCGCAAGCCGCTGGAGCGAATGCGGCAGTGAGAACAGGGAACTGAGAACTGAGAACAGGGAATAACCGGCAGTATTGTGCGGCAGCTCCCGCCCGCGAGTAACAAGCCAACAACCATGCAAGTAACTGGAAATCTGCACGGTAATACCTCATAAAAATCTATAAATGACTAAAGTGATTTGTAGAGATGTCGATGAATCAACCAAGAGCCATAATATCGACATGCGCAGCATATTTGACAAATTGAAGTCGCAATTGGAAACGCCCGTACTGGCGCCAGCCACAACGCCACAACCGAAGAGCGCCGTGACGGCGGGTGGAAGCGCGCTGGGCAGTGACCGGGCGGCAATCAGCAGCGTGGGGAGCGAGGTCTCTCTGACGGCGGGCGAAACGGAAGTGCGCATGGACAAGGTGGCCAACATTCAGGCGGCACTGGCAACGGGAACATACAAGGTACCCGCCGGGGCCGTGGCCTCCAGAGTTGTGGATTCGATGCTGGACAGTTAAGCGTCCCGGCAGAGACGAAAGGAGCGATTGCGTTGCGGGAGACTGAAAAGAGCCGTGGCCGGTCGCGCTCCCTTCGCTCGTATGGGCCTATCCGTCTATACTCAATGCAATGAGACTCGCCTTCCTCGCTCCGCTTCGTTTTCTCTGGAATGCCACGCGCGGCCACCGGCTGGCTCCGTGGCGCAGCGAGTATATGCGCTGGCGGGTCGAGACCTACTCTGGCATGAAGGCGGAGACGCTGACCTCCAGGGACGTGCTGGGTTTCCTATGGGCCGAGCGCTGGGAGTTTCTCAGCTACCTGGGCTGGATTGCCCGCACGGACGCCGAAGCGCATAAAAGGGCGTAGACAGCCGTCAGCTTTCAGCCTAAAGCCGACAACTGAAAGCTGATAGCTGATAGCTGTAAGCTATTAACTGTATGAGATTCGGCCTCTTTTCCCTTGCTTCCATCGCCTTCACGGCCTCGCTCGGTGCGCAGCAGTTGCCGCCGATTGAGCCGGCGCAACCGCTTCCCAGCGTCCATGCCGACACCACCACAACCACGATGCGCGTAACGGCCAACGAGGTGCTGGTTCCGACGCTGGTGGAGAAGCGCGACGGCGGCGTGATCTACGGCCTCAAGCCGCGGGATTTCATTCTCGAAGACAACGGCGTACCGCAGAAGATTCGCGTGCAGGAGGAGATGGACACGGCGCCGGTGGCGCTGGTGGTGGCCGTCGAACTGGGCGGGGTAAGCGTGCTGGAGTTTGACAAGCTGGCCAGGCTGGGGCCGCTGCTCGATCTTTTTCTAAGCGACGGCAAGGGCATCGCCGCGCTGGTGGGCTTTGACGCCAAGCCGCATCTGATCCGCGACTTCACGCATAAGAGCGAGGAGGTGAACCAGGCGCTCAAGCATCTGCAGCCGGGCAACGGGGGCGCGGCGATTCTGGATACCGTCAGCTACGCGGTCGATCTGCTCGAAACCCAGCCCAAGGAGTACCGGCGGGTTCTTCTGCTGATCAGCGAGCAGCGCGACCACGGCAGCAAGCACACCAAGCCCGCGCAGTTGATTGAAAAAATCGGCGGCTCCGACGTGTTGGTGCTGAGCGTCTCGTTCTCTCCGGCGCGCGCCGAGCTGGCGCACGACATCAAGGACAATGGCGATGAGCGGGTGATGAACCTGTTTTCGACGCTGGCGATGATTGTGCCGGCCTTCAAGAAAAACGTGACCAAAGAAGTGGCGGCGATGAGCGGCGGCGAGTACCACGCCTTCACCGGCGACAAGGGTTTCGAGCAGCGGGTGGTGGAGTCGGCGCAACACGCCCGCAACCGCTATCTGATCACCTTCAGCCCCTCCGATCCGACGCCGGGGCTGCATACGATTCGCGTGCGCACGGTGGAGGATTACGGCGCGCGGATCGTGGCCCGGGCGAATTATTGGAGAGAAGCGGAGCAGTAAAGGCCAGCTTTCAGCTATCAGCCGTCAGCTTTCAGCTTTTTTATAGAGATCGATACTGTTCATGGTGAGAGTTGATTGAAGTACGAAGTTTCCCAGGTCCGAAAATCCAGACCTGGGGCACCCGGCGATCAACGACCTGGTTTCAGTATTTTGCCCTTACTGTCAGCAGCCAAGAATTCAGGCATCAGCCGCTTGTTTTCAATGAACCATGAAGCCCGAGTGAATGCCTCCTGTAGGTAGGCTGAGGACAATATTGCATAACCCGATTGTTCCATCGCCATTTTCACAGCGTCATACTCGGTCATTCCTGCCGTTAACGGCTGAGTGTCTATGTCCTTGCCGCACTTCATCATTTGGTTTGCGCGTTGGACAAGCTCCCTTACCGACATCCCATCAACATCTTTGTCCGGCGGGTGGCCCCGGTCCAAGGGGAGAGTACCAAGCCACGCTGAGGGTGCCCCCGGTCCCTCACAAGGGACCGGGGCATCATCTCCTTGATTAAGCGATGTAGGAGACCAATGCCGTCTACTTCACGCCGACACTCTTCCGTGCGGTCTCATCAATCCGCCGAAACTCCCTGCATCTCCACCTCCGCGTAAGCGTCGATTCCCTCATGCTCCGGATTTTTTTTGATCTCCAAATCCTCTGCGCGAGGTACTGAGACAGGCTCATTCATCTCAGCTCCGGCCAGCTTTTGGCCTTTGTAATCGGAGAAGTGGACGACGCTGTCATAGGCGTCCTTGATCAGGTCCTGGAGGGGAATGACGCTGCCGTTGACGCGCTGCTCGTCCAGCAGATCAAGGTCCACGTCGGCCACCACCAACTGTTCCTGGTTGATAGTGCCCTCGGCGGCGATTCCGTCCCGCGCGAAGAAGTAATCCGAGGGGGTGAGGATGGCGGCCTGACCGTAATTGGTATTCATATAGGGAACCAGGGGGAGATTGCCCACGGTTCCGGTCATGGCGACGTAGACCTGGTTCTCGATGGCCCGGGCCTGGGCGCAATAGCGGACCCGGCAAAAGCCCTCGCGGCCGTCGGTGCAGGAGGGAACGAAGAGAATCTCGGCGCCGGCCTCGGCCATCACCCGCGCGACTTCGGGAAACTCCACGTCGTAGCAGATGAGAATGGCGATGTTGCCGAAGTCGGTATGGTAGAGATAGAGGCCATGGCCGCGGCTCAACTGATAGGGGCCGCTCTCGGTGGGAGTCAGGTGCACCTTCTTCTGACGGAAGACCTGCCCATTGGGGGTAAACAGGTGCGCGGCATTGAAGACCTTGCCCCTCTGGAAGACGGGATGGGTGCCGCCGATGATGTAGATTCCCGTTTCCTTGGCCAGGCGGATGAAAAGCTGCTCGTACTGGGGAGCCATGCGCGCCAGCCGCCGCACGGCCAGGGCCGGAGCAGGCTCATTGATGTAGCTGAGCAATTGCATGGTGAAGAATTCCGGGAAAAGAACGAAGTGTGCCTTGTAGTCCTTGGCGCTGTGAACAAAGAACTCGACCTGGTGTACAAAGTCTTCGAAGCAGGCGATGGGCCGCAGCAGGTACTGGACGGCGGCGATGCGCACGCGGCGCGGACGCGGCGTCCCGCGCAGGGCCTCGGCGGCTGCCTGTTCCAGCGCCGCGTGCTGTAGGCTGGCCTGCAAGCTGACCGAGGAGGTGTACTCCGGGTTCAGCCATTCCAGCACGGTGGCGAAGCCGTGCGATTCGGTGTCGTGCATATAACCGGGGACCACATCCAGAACCACCAGCCCGTTCTCGAGCTGGAAGCTGAGCGCGGGGTCCCGGCGTTTGCCATCCACCACTGCGGCCACGTATTCCTTCGCAGTCATCTGGCCCGCGACCTCGGCGTAGCCGGAGATGCGGCCACCGGTGAGCAGCCGCTTGAGGCCGCGCTCCCGGATCAGTTCCTTGCGCGCCTCGTAGAGCATCGTTCCGATGCCTTGTTTACGCGCCTCCGGGTCCACGCCCATGTCGGCGCCGTAGAGGGTCTTGCCGAGCGGGTTGTGGGTATCGAAGGATCCATCCCCGGTGATCGACGACCAATTGGCCGACTCGGCGTAATCGTCCCAGTCGATGATCAGCGAACTGGCCGAACCCAGAATACGTCCGGCCGGATCTGCGACGACCAGTTGGCCCTCGGGAAAGACATGAAGATGACGCTGCAACTGGTCGGGCCTCCAGGGCGGCAGGCCGGGAAACGCGCGCACTTGCAGTTCGATGACTCCCGGGATATCGTCCAGGGTCATCTGTCTGACGCTGAATTCACTGGGCAGGCCGTTTGCGGTCGCCATAGCAGGGAAACTCCTATGCTCCGAATCAGGGCACGATTCTGGAGTCTGGTCCGAGTTTAGGGAGAGTGAGTACGACAAATGATGAAGATTGATGCCGAGTTCGATGAAAAGATGAGCAATTCTGGAGAAATCGTCCGGCGGAGGAGAGATTTGGTCTCTTGCAGCCATGGCCGGTTAGATTGAAGAGATGGGGCAAGCGCAAGCCAAGTGGAGACCGGAACTCGCCGCGATGGTGGCGCTGGCGGTTCCGGTGGTGTTGAGCGAACTGGGCTGGACGGCTCAGGGCATTGTGGACACCATCATGGTGGGCCGGCTGGGGCCGGCGGCCATCGGAGCGGTCGCGTTGGGCAATGCCGTCTATTTCACGCCGACGCTCTTCTGCTTTGGCCTGCTTCTGGGGCTGGATACGCTGGTCTCGCAGGCTTATGGGCGCAAGGACCATGACGATTGCCATCGCTGGCTGGCGCAGGGCGTCTATCTGACGTGCATCATGACCGTGCCGTTGATGCTGGTGCTTTTCTGGGCGAGTTACGGCTTTACGCCCTTTGGCATCTCCGCGGAAGTGGCTCTTCCGGCCGCTTCCTATCTGCGCATTCTTACCTGGGGAACCCTGCCGCTGGTACTCTACGGCGCCACGCGCCGCTACCTACAGGGAGTAGGCCAGGTGCGGGTGGTGACGGTCTCCGTTGTGGCGGGGAACTTGCTGAACTGGTTTGCCAACTGGGTGCTGATCTACGGCCGGCTCGGTTTCCCGGCGCTGGGAGTGAACGGCTCGGCGCTTTCGACGGTGCTCTCGCGCATCTTCATCGCCGCTGCGATGATGGGCTTTGCCTGGCGCTATGAACGCCGTCGTGGCCATCCGTTGTTCCAGCACTGGGCCGGACCCAGCCTGGCGCGCCTCCGGGAGCTGGTGCGCATCGGGCTGCCGGCTGGGGGGCAAGTCGTG
This sequence comes from uncultured Occallatibacter sp., assembly GCA_964595845.1. Classification (GTDB taxonomy): domain Bacteria; phylum Acidobacteriota; class Terriglobia; order Terriglobales; family Acidobacteriaceae; genus Telmatobacter. Next base: position 34,106 of record CAZQRX010000015.1, read on the forward strand.
CTGGAAGTGGCGGCCTTTAACTTAGTCACGCTCTTTGCCGCCAAGCTGACGCCGGTGGCGCTGGCGGCGCACACCATCGTCTTCAGCTACGGCAGCCTCAGCTATATGGTGCCGCTGGGAATTGCCTCAGCGGCGGCGGTGAGCGTGGGCCATGCCGTGGGCGCTGGCGACCATGAGCGGGCGCGGCGCGCCGGTTGGCTGGCGCTGGGGCTGGGTACGGGCTTCATGTTGCTGGCCGCGTTTGTTTACCTGGCAGTGCCAGGGCCGCTGATTGCACTTTACACCCGTGATTCGGAGGTGATGGCGATAGGGCGCAGGCTGCTGTGGATTGTGGCCGCCTTTGAGATCTTCGACGGCATCCAGACCGTCTCCACCGGCGCGCTGCGCGGACTGGGCGAGACGCGGGTTCCCATGCTGGCCAACCTGGTGGGTTATTGGGTGCTGGGATTGCCGCTGGGGCTGACGCTCTGCTTTGTGTTGCACTGGGGCATCTATGGCCTCTGGATCGGCCTTTTGGTGGCGCTGATCGTCATCGCCGCGACGTTGCTCATGCGCTGGCAACGGGATTCGTCGCGCCTGGCCCGCCGCTTTATATAAGCCACCGGATGCCGGCAATCTCCGCTGAGTTGTCACGCTCAATTGAATCTGTCTCTGTCGAGGACCAGCCACTTCAATTGAGCGGCGGAGACTGGTTTGCCATACAAATATCCCTGTGCCAGCAGGCCTGCGCCCGCTTTGCGGAAGTATTCCGCCTGTTCGTCGGTCTCAATTCCTTCCACCACCACCATCAGGCCAAGTTCGTAGGCCATCTTCAGGATGAGTGGCACAACCGACGCCGTGACCGCTCCCGTGCCCACGGTCTGCGTGAAACTCTGATCGATTTTGATGGCGTCGACCGACAGCCGGTGAAGGTAAGACAGGCTGGAGTAGCCTGTGCCGAAGTCGTCGATATACACCCTATGCCCCGCCAGTCTCAGATCGCTGATCGCGCGGATGGCCACAGCCTGGTCCGACGTGGAGCGCTCGGTCAGTTCCAGGCCGATGCATGCCGGCGTCAGTCCGGCCGAACGTATGCATTGATCCAGAAGATCGAAGGTCCGGCGATCTCGCAGATCCTCGGCGGTGATATTCAGCGTGATCTTGAAGTTCCCCGCCGCCAGCAGATCGGCCACCTCATGGATCGCCTTGCGCAGAACCAGCCGGGTAATATCGCTGACATAGCCTCCCTCCTCGGCGAGGGAGACAAAAATATCCGGCTTCACGGCCTTTCCGGAGCTATCTTCCCAGCGCACCAGGGCCTCGGCGCCGACAATGATTCCCGTATCCAGACTGACTACGGGCTGGTATGCGATGGTCAACGTGCCTTTGCGGATGGCGCGGCGCAACTGATGTTCCATCGAGCGCTGCCGATGGTAGTAGAGGATCGCGATCCAGGCCAGCGCAATTCCCAGCAGCGCTCCGCCGATCGGGAAACCGGTGAAGAGGTAACCCCCGCCGGCCAGCACATCCTTGCGGGATTCGGCGGCAACCTGGCAGACCATCGAGGTTTGAGAGCACAGCGGTTGATAGAGAATCCCGTTGCGCTCGATCGGCTCGCCATCGGCCACCTCGTCAACACTCAGCGGAATGGGTGGCCCGAAGGTCTGTTTCAAACTTTGGCTGAGCCGGTCGAAGAGGAATCCGCTGAAATACTTCGGCGGTTCTATAAAGTTCTGGATGGCCTCGGGGTTGAGAATCAGCGTGACATCGTTCTTCTCCACTACAAACCACGTCGTGTTGGCTGAAATCAGCGACTTGGCGCGCAGATTCAGCTTCAATCCACCGGTGGCGATGTCCGGCGCGTTTGTGGCCTTTGGCTGAGCGAGCTTGCCCATGCCCGCCGAGCAGTAGAGCATTCCGTCTTTGTTCCGGCCTATGTCTCGAATGTGCGGAGAGTGGAAGACGTAGTCCCGCATGAAAGCAATTTCCTGCTCCGAGCAAAAAGGCAGATTGTCATGGGTCACCGCGTCAATAGCCTGGTTGTTCTCCACGCCGAGCTCGTCGCCGGCTTCGACCAGCAGCTGGGCGTACGTCTTCAACTCGGCCCGGCCTTCCTGCAGCCGGATCGCATGGGCGATCATATAGGCCAAACCAACTCCCAGGCCGATTCCACACAGCAGTATTCCAAACTCGGGCAACAGTCGGCGGGCAACGGAAAAGAACTTCATTCTGAACTCCGGCCTGATCCTGGCGAACCTCATGCAGGGTCTGGCCGTCCGGGATACAAATCGGGCGGCCAGTGCGCGTTGCTTGCAGGGAAAAGAGGCGGGCTAACGCCAGATACCTCTTATGTTCCACGGCTTTGCGCCAGTATACTCCCGCTTGCAGCAATTGGCGCAGTTGCCGATTGTGTCTTGTTTGCGGGGCGGATGCCTATTCCCGCAGAAACAAAAGAGCCGTGACACTCAATCTGTCAAGGCTCTTTGGGATGGCTGATTCTCTTGGATCATTCACTGCTCATGCTGATGCTAGTGCGCGAATCTCCTGCGCAGAGCGCCGGCCAAACCCACCAGTCCGGTGCCGAAGAGAAGCAGGCTGCCGGGTTCGGGGGTGACTGTTTCTGGGCTGTCGAGCGTCACTTCGTTGATGCCAAAATTGCCGAGACCGTTGGGATATTCCGTATCCGTGAGGCCGAAGGTCACCCAGGTGATGCCGGAGCCTTCGATTCCGATGTAGATCGCACTGTTATCGTTGGTGTAGGCGCTAAAGCCGTCCTCCGTGAAGCACCCATTGGCGTCGCAGATCTGGGCTGTAAAGTTACCCCAATCCGACGATTCAATCTGTGCCCCGATCTGGGAGTATCCCTGAGTAAATGTCAGTGTCAGAGCACCGCTGTTCTCTGTCCAGTTCACGAGATCGCCACTGCTGAAATTTCCACCCCAATCAGACCCCTGCTGCGCGATTCCACCCACTTCTGTACTCAATTCCGTGAATTCCTGTTCGGATTATGCCGGATTTGCATAACTACCAGTGCCCGATACTCCGTTGGTGGTGGTAAAGCTGAAGGGAGAAGGAATCGGCGTTTGATCAGGCCCGAATTGCGACCAGTAGAACGAATCGGTACCTGCCGGCCGGACGGTGACCAGGCTGTCTGCGTTTGCGGCCAAAGCGCCCATTAGAAGGGCGATCAAAGCAAGAAAAATCTTTCTCATCGTACCTATCCTCAATTTCATTCGTTCGGCGTGAACGAAGCTCCGTTCATCGCAGATGTGAGTGACACAACCATTCTTCCCAGGCATGACTGCGACTCGGCCTAAATGTGGAAGATTTTAACTGATTCATATTCATAGCAATTTTATCTCCATTTATCTTGATATAATATCAACAACTTACGGGATACAATTTCATTAGATATGCAAGAAGTTGCAGTTATGAGGGGAAAATATTGTCACTTGCGGGCTGTCTGCGCCTTCTCCACCCATTTCGGATTTGAGTACGAATCCATTCCATTCAGCAGGAATCAAAGGAGTAGAGGTGTGGTTGCAGGCGGGGACGCCAGCCCTGCATGTGACTATAATCACATTTGAGCGAGAAAAGACTCGCTCGAAGGTCAATAGGAAGGGAAGACCGCCAGATGGCGACAGCAGACCTGGCTCTCGGTCAACCAGAGAGCGCATTGAGTGCGCGGCAGCGGGTCATCAACGACTTCAGCATCAACGTAGCAACGGTAAACGGCTCCGGCTCACAATCCGCCAATAGCGTTTTACTGAAGAGCATTTTTGAAATGGGCGTTCCGGTCAGCGGAAAAAATCTTTTCCCCTCCAACATCGCCGGACAGCCCACCTGGTACATCATCCGCGCCAGCAAGGAAGGATACGTCGCCCGCAAGCACGACTCCGAGATTCTGGTGGCCCTGAATCCCGAGACCGCCCAGGCGGACGTTCTCGCCCTGCCCGCCGGTGGCGTGGTCATCCACGAGGAGACCCTGAAGCTCGATCAGGCGCGCGGCGATCTCTTTTACTATCCCGTGCCCTTCGACAAGATCACGGCCGCCATCTGCCCCGAGGCCAAGCTGCGCAAGCTGGTCAAGAACATGGTCTACGTGGGCGTCACCGCCCAGTTGCTGGCCATCGATCTGGCCGTGGTGGAGAGCTGCTTGCTCAGGCAGTTCGCCAAGAAGCAGAAGGTCTTCGATCTGAACTTCGGCGCCGTCAAGGCTGGCTTCGACTATGCCCAGGAGAATCTGACCAAGCAGGACCCGTTCTTTATCGAGCGGATGAACGCAACGGCGGGCAAGATCATCATCGACGGCAACGCGGCCTGCGGTATGGGCGCGGTCTTTGCCGGCGTGACGGTGGTGGCGTGGTATCCGATTACGCCCTCGACCTCAGTGGTGGAGGCAACGACCGATCTGCTGAAGAAGCTGCGTGTCACGCCCGAAGGCAAGGCCACCTTTGCCGTGGTGCAGGCCGAGGACGAGCTGGCCTCCATCGGCATGGTGCTGGGCGCGGGCTGGGCGGGCGCGCGCGCCATGACCGCAACCTCCGGCCCCGGCATCTCGCTGATGGCCGAGTTCAGCGGCCTCGGCTACTACACCGAGATTCCCGGCGTGATCTTCGACGTGCAGCGCACCGGGCCTTCGACCGGAATGCCGACGCGCACCCAGCAGTCGGACCTGCTCTCAGTGGCCTTCCTCTCGCATGGCGACACCAAGCACATCATCCTGCTGCCGGGTTCGGTCAAGGAGTGCTTCGAGCTGAGCCTGAAGGCCTTCGACCTGGCCGAGCGGATGCAGACTCCGGTTTTCGTGCTCTCGGATTTGGATATTGGAATGAACAACTGGATGAGCGAACCCTTCGATTATCCAATCAAGCATCTGGACCGCGGCAAGGTGCTCACCGCCGAGGATTTGGAGCGGCTGGGCGGCTTTGCCCGCTACCGCGACGTGGACGGCGACGCCATCGGCTGGCGCACGCTGCCCGGTACACGCCATCCCAAGGCCGCTTACTTCACCCGCGGCTCGGGACACAATGATGCGGCCGCCTACACCGAGAACCCCGACGAGTATCAGGCAGTGATGGAGCGGCTGGCGCTGAAGTTTGAAAAGGCGCGCAAGCTGGTTCCGGCTCCGGTCATGGTCAGGGACGCCGGCTCTAAGATTGGCTTCCTGGCCTTCGGTTCAACGGATTGCGCTCTTACCGAAAGCCTCGATCAGCTCCGCAAGCGCTATGGCGTGGAGGCGGATTACATGCGCATTCGCGCCTGGCCCTTCACGCAGGCGATTCACGATTTTGTGGCCGCGCACGAGCGCATTTATGTCGTCGAGCAGAACCGCGACGCGCAGTTGGCCAGCCTGCTCAAGCTCGATCTTCCCGCTGATCAGGTGGTCAAGCTGCGCAGCATTCTCCACTACAACGGATTGCCGGTGGACGCGGAATCCATTACGGAAGCATTTGTTCATCAGGAGCAGCCTGACTTGCCGAGTCACGTTACGCCAACAATGAACCCGCTAACTTGCTAACTCGCTATCACCGCGAAGCGGTGGCTAACTTGCTAAATGGTTAACCAATTGACTCGTGTTTTATCAAACGACGGAGAAACACCCAACTCTCAACCAGATTTGTTCGTAGGGAGGACCATGAAATGGCAACCGCAACCGCAACTCCCAAAGTCAATTACATCGGCCTTCCCATCCTCGATTATCGCGGCGGCAAGAGCACGCTCTGCGCCGGCTGCGGCCATAACGCCATCTCCGAGCGCATCATTGACGCCTTCTTTGAGATGGGCGTGGAGCCGGAGCGCGTGATGAAGATGAGCGGCATCGGCTGCTCGTCCAAGAGCCCCGCCTACTTCATGAGCCGCGCGCACAGCTTCAACGGCGTGCATGGGCGCATGCCGGCCATCTCCACCGGCGCCATCCTGGCCAACCACACCATGACCACGATTGGCGTCTCCGGCGACGGTGACACGGCCTCCATCGGCATGGGCCAGTTTGTGCATCTGTTGCGTCGCAATCTGCCGATGATTTACATCATCGAAAATAACGGCGTCTACGGCCTGACCAAGGGCCAGTTCTCGGCCACCGCCGACCTCGGCTCCCGGCTCAAGACCGGCGTGGTCAACGACCTTCCTCCCATCGACACCTGCGCCCTGGCGATCCAGTTGGGCGCAACGTTTGTGGGCCGCTCCTTCTCCGGCGACAAGAAGCAGTTGCTCTCCATGCTCAAGGCGGCCATCGCCCACAAGGGCACGGTGCTGCTGGACGTGATCAGCCCCTGCGTCACCTTCAATGACCACGAGGGCTCGACCAAGAGTTACAAATTCATGCAGGAAAATGACGAACCGATCAACGAGATTGGCTTTGTGGCCAGCTTCGATGAGATCGAGGTCGATTACGACTCAGGCGAGATCTACGAAGTGGAGATGCACGACGGCTCGAATCTTCGCCTGCGCAAGCTGCTTGAAGATTACGATCCCACCGACAAGGCAAACGCCGTGCGCACGCTGATGGAGTCGACCGACAACGACGAAATCCTCACCGGCG